>JBKPPP010000001.1:0-10371 GCA_046733615.1 Acidobacteriota bacterium
GGTCGCGACGGCCGGCGTAATTACCAACTCAACCGGACAAACGCCGCGCACCGGTTCGTGGTACGCGTGGCTTGACGGCTATGGCACAACGCACACCGATACGCTCTACCAGGAGATCGCGGTGCCGTCGAGCGCAACAACCGTCACGCTGAGTTTCTGGCTGAAGATCACGACGGCAGAGACGACGACCACCACAGCGTTCGATACCTTGCGAGTGCAGATTCGCAATTCCAGCAACACGGTGCTCTCGACTCTCGCAACGTACTCCAACTTGACCAAGACAACCGGCTACGTTTTGAAGACTTTCGATCTGACTGCGTTCAAGGGCCAGACGATTCGGATCTACTTCCTCGGAGTCGAGGACTCTTCCCTCCAGACTTCATTTGTGATAGACGATACGTCTTGCACCACGCAGTAGGTCGCGTAACGCTTCGGAAGACCTCGCTTGATTAAACACGGCAGGATCGCGCTCCCCGATCCTGCCTTTCACAGAAAGAGGTTCACAGTGAGAACTCATGTAAGGCGAGGCGCTGCCGTGTGTCTCGCCGCCAACTCGGTGTGTGTGATCATTTTGTTGGCTGTTGCCGCCGGCGCCGCACTCGCGCAGACGAATACTTTTCCCAGTAGCGGCAACGCGGGCATCGGCACGACGTCTCCCGTGACCAAGGTGCACGCTGCGGGCGCTAACACCACAAGTACGACAGTCATCGCGACGACCGACAGCGCCGGAAACTCAGGCAGCGGACTGGCGATGTGGTCCGGTTGGTCCGGCGGAACTCCTGTGTCACCGGCTTTGATCTGGACCGCCGGCCGGGATTTGAGACTCGGCGGAGGTATCACTGATCTCGCCGTCGGCACTGGATTCACCGAAGCAATGAGAATCACCAGCAGCGGTCGGGTCGGTATCGGAACGGGCAGCCCGGACACGTGGGCCAAGCTTCACGTTTACAATGCTGACGGCGCTGGTATCGACGTTCAGTCTGCTAGTGCCGGACAGTGGTCCAGAGTTCGGCTTGTCACGGGCACTTACACCTACGGTTGGTTTGCCGGTGATTCGACAAACGGGTTAGCGCCAAACAAGATTGGCCTCTACGATTACACCGCAGGCGCATTCCGCATGATGGTCGATAGCTCGGGGAACGTCGGATTTGGCACGTCGAGTCCCGCGTTGCAAAGCGGCACGACTAACCGGATGCTCGAGATTCAAGGAAGTGTGAATCCCGGGCTCGCGCTGACTTCGACGGCTACCGGTGGCCGGCAGTTCTTTCTCTACTCGCAGCAGGGCAATCCTGGTTACTTCAGCGTGTTTGACGCCACCGCCGCCGCGGATAGATTGATCATTGGCAGCACCGGCAACGTGGGCATCGGCACGACTTCGCCACCCACTGAAAAGTTGAACGTAAACGGTAACGCCAGAGTCACTGGAAACCTCGTGGTCGACGGCAACCTTGCGGCGAAATATCAGGACGTTGCCGAATGGGTACCGGCGTCCGAGAAACTCGAAAGCGGAACTGTGGTCGTGCTCGATGCAACTCGGGCGAATCAGGTCACCGCGTCGCGTCAGGCTTACGACACGCGCGCTGCGGGAGTGATCAGCGATCAGCCCGGCATCACTCTGGGTGAACGCGGCGAAGGTAGAGTTCTCGTTGCGACGACGGGCCGCGTGCGTGTGAAAGTGGATGCAACGCGCGCACCGATTCAGATCGGCGATCTGTTGGTCACCAGCGACACGCCGGGCATGGCGATGAAGTCCGAAGCGGTCGAGTTTGCGGGACGAAAGATGCACATGCCCGGCACTCTCATCGGCAAAGCACTCGAACCGCTGGCCCACGGCAAAGGCGAGATCCTGGTGTTGCTTAGTCTCCAGTGACCCGTCATGACATAGCTGTACGGAGAAGACGAGAAGAACCAAGGCTGGCAACATCCGGGACGGTGTTGCCACTCGCGTCCATGACGGAAGTTTCCATATCGATCTAACAGGCGCTACTCAATCAGCACCTCGGGATGGCGCTCGGCGATTTTCAAGAGTTGCTTGGCAGCTCCAGATGGTTTGCGACGTCCTTGCTCCCACTGTTCCAAAGTGCGCTTGGAAACCCCGATTGCTGCGGCGAACTGTGTCTGTGATAATCCGCTCTTCAGACGTACGCGAACGACAGGGGACTTCGCCGCTACTTTCGTTCGCTTTCCGCGGCCGGCTTTGATCTCGCGTACACCATCCAGGACTTCTTGCCATACGTCGCGTTCGGCCTCGAATTTAGCCAGCGCCTTTCCTGTAAGTTTTTTAGTCATCTCGAAAGGTCTCCAACAACTGCTTCACAATGTGTGCAGGGATGTTGTCACGCTTTGCCTTCGCATAGAGTGTCAGCATCCAGAACTCGCTTGGCTTATATCGCACATAGTAGATGATACGGAGTCCGCCTCGTTTTCCGATTCCAGCGCGTGTCCAGCGCATCTTGCGAACGCCGCCCGAACGAGGGATGAGTTCACCAGCGTCCGCATTTTGCATCATGAACTGTTGTAATTCGGAGTACTCATCATCGTCCAAGTAAGCGGGGCGGATTCGCTCGAAGATGGACGACTCGATGAATGTAAACACCAGGCCGACTATACGTCAATGGCGTACACGAAGCAATTATGGCCTGAGGCTCTGGAAAGTGTGCTGAAAGACGATAGACACCACACAACTCTGGCAACGCTACCCATCTGCCTAATCTTCCATTCCCGTGTATAATCGCCCCGTTTGCACGCTGGGCGGTGTTTACCTACTAATGCTGACGCCGGAAACAGTTTTACAGGGACGTTATCGCGTTGTGCGCCAACTCGGGCAAGGGGGCATGGGCGCGGTGTACGAAGCGATCGATCAGCGTCTCGACACGACCGTCGCATTGAAGGAGACGTTGTTTTCCGACGAGCGTCTGCGGCGGCAGTTTGAGCGCGAAGCGCGACTGCTCGCACGTCTGCATCATCCGGCGTTGCCGCGCGTCAGCGATCACTTTTCGGAAGGCGACGGCCAGTTCCTCGTGATGCAGTACATCCCGGGTGACGATCTGTCGGAGATGATGCTGCGCAAACGCGCGCCGTTTCCGGCAAATCAGGTTTTGACCTGGGCGGACCAACTGCTCGATGCGCTCGATTACCTGCACACGCAGGATCCGCAGATCGTTCATCGCGACATCAAGCCACAGAACCTGAAACTCACTTCGCGCGGCCAGATCATCCTGCTCGATTTCGGTCTCGCGAAGGGCCAGGCCGGCGAGATCTCGCGCGTGACGACCGCCGCGAGCATCTTCGGCTACACGCCAAACTACGCGCCGCTCGAACAGATTCAGGGTCTCGGCACTGACTCGCGCAGCGATCTCTACGCACTGGGCGCGACGCTATATCACCTGCTGACCGGCGTAAAACCGCCTGACGCGTTGAGTCGCGCCGCCGCGCTCGTCAATGGCCAACCGGATCCACTCGTCAATCCGAGCGAAGCGAATCCGGCAGTCGCACCGGAGATCGACGTCGTGCTCGCGAAAGCGATGGCCCAAAATCGCGAGCAGCGTTTCGCGACCGCCGGCGACATGCGCAAGGCGCTCGAAGGAGCGGAACAGGCGTCGACCGTCGTTAACCGCGGCGAAGCGCAAACTGTTTTGCTGCCGCCGCCACCGAGCACGAAGACAGCCGCCGTGCCAACGCAAACAGTCGTCTCGCAAAACACCGTTAAGACGGGCGAGACGACCGTCATCAGACCGATCAACTCGCGACCTGGAAGACGATTGTTGCCGTGGGCGTTGTCCGCCGCCGCGCTGCTGGTGCTGGCGTGCGGCGTTTTTGGGTTCTACGCGCTGCAAAGGCACAACGGCGACAACCTCGTGCAGATGACGAACGTCACGCCATCGCCCGCTCCGAGTCCGGGCGTGACCGCATCGCCGGAAGAACTCGTGCACAATAATCCGCAGCCGAGTGAAGCAGAGAGTCTCGCGAAAGCCGCGCCGTCACCGAAGAAAACAGAGAAGCGCGCCGAGCAGCCGCAGAAGGAACCGAAGAAAGCCGCCGTCGAAGAGCGACCGGTGAGGGTGGAGGTGCACGGTCACGACGAAGAGCCTCCGGACGTTCCGCGACCACCCAACATGAGATTTCCGGAGCGACCGCGCAAACCGGATCAGAAAGTGACGCCGGGCGGTGTAGTCGTGCGCACGTTTCCTGACGGGTCGCAGATGATCACATCACCCGACGGCACACGCGTTTACATCAGCAAAGACGGTAAGCGGACCGTGCTGAATCCACAGCAACGGCAGAATCGCCGGCGTCCGCCTCCCGCGGAAACGCCATCGCCGTAGTCGTTCACCATTCGCGTTGCTCCATTGAGGATTTGGGCCACAGGTAAACACGGTAGCAAGACTCTCTAATCGACGGGCGCGCTACCGTGTGTATCCGTTCTATCCGTGGCCTGACATTGAGGAGAATTCAGATGAGAAGCCCAAGTACTAACCGCATAACTTTTGTACTGCTCGCCGTGTGCGCGCTGCTCGCGTTGCTGAGTCCCGCCGGGATTTCAGTGAGCGCGACGAGTGAGACGCCAACGCCGTCGAATATCAGGCTCACGCCGCCCGCACCTGTTTTCGACGACAAGGAACGAGTGGCGGAGTTGATGCAGCGGCGCGAGCGCGTGGCCCAAAGTGTCGGACCGAATTCGTTCCTGATACTGTTCAGCACCGAACCGCGTGTTTACACCAACGACGTCGACTACCCGTATCGCCAGGAGAACAATCTTTACTACCTGACCAACCTGAAGCAGAAGGGCGCGACGCTCGTGCTGCTTCCGGGGAACACGAAGACGCGCGAGATCTTGTTTATGCCGCGCCGCAATCCGGGCGCTGAGACGTGGACCGGCCACATGTACAGTTCCGAGGAAGCGAACCAGCTTTCCGGCATTCGCGAAATCTGGCAGGCGAGCGAGTTCGAGCCGTTCATCAAAGCACTGCGCAACCGGCAGCCGTACCGGCCCAAACCGGAAAACGTCTTTCTGTCAGACCAGCCGCCAACAACCACGCTGACAAACGACAACGGTTATACCGCGCTGTTTGACGCCGCCGCGAAAGGCGAAGCGGGTTTGTATCTGCTCGTGCCCGGCAACGGCGAGAGTCGCGAGTACCGGCAGGAGCAACGTTTCGCCGCCGAGTGGGCGCAGACGGCTTCGGGTTACAGCGTGAAGAACGCCTGGCCCATCTTCGCGCAGATGCGACTGGCGAAGTCGCCGATGGAGCAGCGGCTTTTGCAGCACGCGATCGACATTAGTATTGAAGCGCACCAACGCGCGTGGGCCGCCGCGGCCAGTGCGAAGTGGGAGTATGAAGTGGACGCGGTGATGGCCTACACGTTCAAGCTGCGCAATGCCGACAACTGGGGTTACCCGGACATCGTCGGTTGCGGTCCAAACGCCACGACGCTGCACTACCAGGAATCGCAGGGGCCGGTGAAGTCGGGTGAGCTGCTGCTTATGGATGTCGGCGCGGAGTACGATCATTACTCGGCGGACATCACGCGCACGTTTCCCGTGAACGGAAAGTTCAGCCCCGTGCAGGCCGAGGTCTACCAGATCGTTTACGATGCGCAGGAAGCCGTGGCGCGGGCCACGAAACCGGGCGCGACGCTGTCGGATGTGAATCGTGCAGGGACGGAAGTTATCAAGGATGGACTGCTAAAGCTCGGTCTCATCACGGATCGGAATTCGATGCAGTATCGGCTGTGGTTTATGCACGGTACGTCGCACTGGTTGGGAATGAACGTGCACGACGTGGGCAGCGGATCGAAGATGGTTTCGGGTTCAGTGTTCACGAACGAGCCCGGAATCTATGTGAGGCTCGATGCTTTCGACCAGATGCCATTTGGCTGGAAGCAGGAAGACTGGGATAAATTCAGAGCCGCTGTGCGGCCGGCGTTTGAGAAATACAAGGGGATTGGCGTCCGTATCGAAGACGATCTGCTTGTGACGGCTGACGGTGCGAAGTGGATGAGTGAAGCACTGCCGCGGAAGATTTCGGACATCGAAGACTTCATCGCGAAGGCGCGGCGGCAGTCAGAGTAAGGCCAACTTCCGGGCGCCACGGAGTCAGAAGTTCGTTGCGAGAAAAGACCGTCAGACCAAGGTTATGACTGACTACGGGTCTCGGAGACATCCATCTTAATCCGTGGCCACTAACGTTTTCGGAAAAACTCTTTGAGCCACCCTGAGAACCACCTCAGGGCGTTTCGAAAAAATCCTTGCTTCGGAGGCGGCTCACCCGCCTCCGTTTTTGCTTCCGCGCCCAGACAGGTGAAGAACTGCGCGGCCATCATTTTCGCCGTGGCCTGAATCATTCGCTGGCCCACGCCGGCGATCGTGCCGCCGACCTGCACGTCGCCCGAGTAGACGATCTTCGTCGCTGCGCCGTCCTCTTCGAGGTTGAGATCGCCCGAACCTTTCAAAAATCCCGGCGCTCCTTTGCCGTCGACGACCATCCGGAAGTGCTCCGGCTCCCGCAGATCTTCGAGTCGCACCTTTCCGTCAAATACCCCTTTAATCGATCCGACACCGGCGCGGATCGTGGCGGCGAACTGGTTCTCGCCCGTGCGCTCGAGTCGTTCACAACCCGGAATGCAACGCTGTAACACGTCAGGATTCACGAGCAACTGGTAGACGCGTTCGCGTGGCGCTTCGAGCTGGTGCGTGCCGTCGAGCTTCACTGGACGTTGTTCTTCGCGGCCAGGATTCCGCGCCGCGTGTGCACCTGGGCCAGGTGACAGCGATAGTCGCTCGAGGCGTAGAGATCCGAGTTTGGATCGATGCCGTCGCAAACGTGCGCCACCGCCGCGGCGAGTGTATCGTCGTCAAAAGCTTTACCCGCAAGCGCCGCTTCGACTGCTTGCGCGCGATAGGCCTTAACACCAACACCCGTCACGGCTATGCGCGCGGCTTTGCACGAGCCGTCATTGTTCACGCTGAGATCAACCGCGACGCCGACCACCGCGAAACCCGACGCCGGATGCGGCACCTTCTGATAAGCCTGGCCAAAACGGCCGGAAGGCTTGTCAATGCGAATCTCGCGCAGGATCTCACCCGGTTGCAGATCAGTCGTCAGTAGGTCGACAAAGAAGTCGGCTGCTTTAACGGTTCGCTCGCCGTTCGGCCCGACGAGCACGAGCTCAGCGTCGAGTGCAAGCACCGCGGCGGGCCAGTCGCCGGCCGGATCGGAATGCGCGATGCTGCCGCCGATCGTGCCTTTGTTACGCACCTGCACGTCGCCGATACTCGCGGCGCACGCGGGCAGCAGCGGACAGATCCGCTTCAACAGATCCGACGACTCGAGCTGATAGTGCGTGGTCGTCGCGCCGATCAGAATCCGATTTCCTTCTTCACGGATGTAGGCCAGCGACTTGATGCGCGCGATGTCTACAAGCAACTGCGGTTGCGCGAGCCGCAGCTTCATCGCGGGAATGAGACTGTGGCCGCCGGCGAGCACCTTCGCACCATCCGGATCGTTTGCGAGCAAACGAACAGCCTCGTCGAGAGTTGCGGGCGCTTGATAATCGAATGCTGCGGGAATCATGCGTTGCTCCTGTTCTCGTTGATAATGCGCCAAACGTTTTCCGGTTTGATCGGCATGTCGAGGTGCCGCACGCCGAACGGCGCCAGTGCATCGACAATCGCGCCGACGATCGCGGGCGTTGCGCCGATCGTTCCGGCCTCGCCCACGCCTTTGACGCCGAGCGGATTCACCGGCGACGGCGTCTCGGTACGGTCCAGCTCGAAGTCGGGAATGTGCTTCGCGCGGGGCAGCGCGTAGTCCATCAACGTGCCGGTGATCAACTGGCCCGTCTCGTCGTAGACCACCTCTTCGTACATCGCCTGTCCGATGGATTGCACGATGCCGCCGTGCACTTGCCCGTCGACCAGCATCGGATTGATCACTTTGCCGCAATCGTCCACTGCGACATAGCGCAGAAACTTGATGTCGCCAGTGTCGCGATCGACTTCGACGACCGCGATGTGCGTGCCGAATGGGAAAGTGAAGTTCTTGGGTTCGAAGAAGTAGGTTGCAGACAGACCTGGTTCAGTGTCGGGTGGCAACTCCTTCGCGACGTGCGCCGCGAGTGCGATCTCCTGGATGGTCAAACTCGTGCGCCCTTCGGTCTGCGGTTCAGGCAAAGCTCCCGCGGGCGCTTCACCAACCGGCACGACCGGCTCTGAAGTTCCCGTTGCTCCCGCGGCCGCTGCTTTCTTCACCGAATACTTGCCGCCTTCGAACGAAACGCGACTCGCATCAGCTTGCAGCATGTGCGCGGCGATCTTCTCCGCTTTCTCTTTCAGTTTCTGAACGGCGACGTAAACGGCCGTGCCGCCGACCGCGGTGGCGCGACTGCCAAACGTGCCGATGCCGTACTGCACGATGCCCGTGTCGCCGTGAATCACAGTCACGTCGTTGATGCTGACGCCCAGCTCATCCGCGACGATCTGCGCAAACGACGTTTCCTGTCCCTGGCCGTGCGGCGACGCGCCGGTCAGCACCGTGACTGTGCCGGTCGGCTCGATGCGAACGGTCGCGCTTTCCCAGCCGCCGGCGGGCATCGCCTGCGACGGCCCAAGCGCGCAGATCTCAACGTAGGTCGAGACGCCGATGCCGATCAGCCGTCCCTGCTCGCGTCCTTTTCTTTGCTCTTCGCGCAACTGCGTGTAGCCGGCAATCTCCTGCGCTTTGTTTAGTGCCGCTTCGTAATCGCCGCTGTCGTAATCAAGTCCGGTGGCGGTGTGAAAGGGAAACTCGTTCGAAGCAGGGAAGTTCTTGCGCCGCACTTCGGCGGGATCCGCGCCGAGTTCCGCCGCGACGAGATCGAGGGCGCGTTCGACGATGTAAGTCGCCTCCGGACGGCCCGCGCCGCGATACGCGTCGGTCGCCATCTTGTTCGTGAAGCACGCGGTGATGTTCATCTGGATCGCGGGAATCTTGTAGGCGCCGGAAAGCATCAGGCCGGTGAGCGTGGGGATCGCCGGCGTCAGCAGTTGATGATAAGCGCCCATGTCCGCGAAGACGCTGTAACGCAGACCGGTGATCGTACCGTCGTTCTTGAATGCGACTTCGACGTCGCCAACCTGTCCGCGCCCGTGAATCGTGCCCAGGATATTTTCGCGGCGCGTCTCGATCCATTTGACCGGCTTGCCGAGCTGGATGGAGATCCAGCCGAGCAGCGCTTCTTCCGCATAGACATTCAACTTCGAGCCGAAACCGCCGCCGACTTCCGGCGTGATCACGCGCAGCTTGTTTTCCGGAATGCCGATCATCAGCGCGACCTGCGTGCGCATGAGGTGCGGGATCTGCGTCGAGGACCAGAGCGTCAACTCTTCTTCGCCGGGGAAGTAACGCGCGAGGACGCCGCGCGGCTCCATCGCGATGGGCGCGAGCCGTTTGTGCAGCACGCGCTGTTTGACGGTGCGCTCGGCAGCAGCAAACGCGGCCTCGATATCGCCTTCGCCCGAGGTCAGCTTGTAAGCGATGTTGGTGCCGAACGCTTCGTGAATGACGGGGCCGCCATTCGCCGCCTCTTCCACGTCCGTCACCACCGGCAGATCTTCGTAATCCACCGCCACGAGATCGACTGCATCACGCGCCGCGTAACGATCGGTTGCGACCACCGCTGCAATCGGGTGGCCCACAAAGTAAACCTTGTCGGTCGCGAGCACACGATGATCCGGAACTTTCAAGTCCGGCAAAGCGCTCGCGCAGGGCACGGCGCCGATCTTGTCGCCGATGTCTTTGCCGGTGTAGACGGCGACCACTCCGGGCACCGCCAGCGCGGCCGAAGTGTCGATGCTGTTGATCTTCGCGTGTGCGTAAACTGAGCGAACGAATGAAACGTGCAACGTGCCGGGCAGCGCGATGTCGTCGACGTAATGCGCCAGGCCCTTGATCAGGCGAGGATCTTCGGTGCGTCTCACTCGTTGGCCGACGTAACTGTTAGGCATGAGAATCCTCCGCTTTAGCCGTGTGCTTTCTTTGCCGCGTACTCGACGGCTTCGATAATGTGCTGGTAGCCGGTGCAGCGACAGAGATTGCCGTCGAGACCGTGGCAGATCTCTTCGCGCGAGGGATTGCTGTTCCGCTCGAGCAACTGTGCCGCGGTCATGATCATTCCCGGGGTGCAGTAGCCGCATTGCAGCCCGTGCCGTTCCCAGAACCCTTCCTGCACCGGATGCAGCTCACCATTCTTCGCGAGACCTTCGACAGTTTGAACCGATGCGCCGTCAGCCTGGACGGCAAACATCGTGCACGATTTAACTGCCTCGCCGTCGAGCAGCACGGTGCACGCACCGCACAGCGACGTTTCGCAGCCGACGTGTGTTCCCGTCAG
>JBKPPP010000002.1:0-7250 GCA_046733615.1 Acidobacteriota bacterium
GCGTCCGACATCATCGTCGTGCAGGACACGATCGCGCAGCGCATCGTCGAAGGTCTCAGCGTCGAGCTGACACCCGCGGAGCAGGTCGGCATCGGCAAAGCGGCAACGCAGAACCCGGCAGCTTACGAACAGTACCTGCGCGGCCGCGATCTGTTCGCGCGTTTCATCTTCCGCACGCTCGCGCGCGAAGACTGCGACGCCGCCATCGCTCATTTCGAGGGAGCCATCGAACTCGATCCGAACTTCGCGCTGGCTCACGACGGCATCGGCGCCTGCTACGTGAACCGCGTCTTTAAAGGCTTCGGGGGGCACGAAGACTACGAGCGCGCGGAAGCAGCGTTTGGCAAAGCGCTGGCAATCGATCCAAACATCTTCGAAGCGCGCATGCTGATGGTTTTTGTTTACCTGTGGCGCGGCCAAAAGCAGAAGGCGTGGGAAGAGGTCCGGCGCGTCCGCCGCGAAGCGCCAAACGAGCCGGTCGTCTACTTCGTCAAAGCGATGCTGCATCGTCTGGACGGCGAGTACGGGCGCGCGCTGCGCAGTTACGATCGACTGGTGCGGCTCGATCCGGCGGCGCACGTCGTGGCGAGTTACAGCCGCGCGCTGGTTTACATGTACATGGGCCAGTTTGAAGAGACGTTCCGCCAGCTCGACAACGCGGGCGAGCCTGACAACGCGCTGGTCCGAACGTTTCGCGCGCTCGGGTTGTATTACACTGGCCGCACGGACGCGGCGGCGTTGTTGATGGCCGACGTCATCGAGAAGCATCCAAACATGCACGGCATTCGCCCGTTCATGGCGATGTTTCTGAGCGCCGGAGGAAAACATGACGAGGCGCTGGCGCAACTCACCGACAACGTGAAACGCAACGGCGAAGTCGATGCGGACATCAGTTACTCGATCGGTTCCGTCTATGCGCTCGAAGGTTTAGCCAACGATGCGTTTGAATGGCTCGAGCGCTCGATTTCGCTTGGCAACGCGAACAGGCCGTGTTTCGAGAACGATCCGAACCTGGAATCACTGCGCAGCGATCCGCGGTTTGCGGAGCTGATGAACAGACTATGAGTAGATCACGACGAACTGTTTCCCTCTTTCTGCTTCTCCTGGTGTGGGCCATGCCGCTGCGCGCGCTCGCGCAGACGCCCAAAACCGTTCCCGAGCTGCAAGCACGCATTTCGGAGATCCTGGCCAAACCTGATCTGGCATCGGCGATCGTCGGCATCAAAGTGACCTCACTCGATAACGGGCGCGTGCTGTTTGAAGAGAACGCCGGGAAGCTGCTGCGGCCGGCTTCAAACATGAAGATCTACACGATCGCCGCCGCGCTCGATCGACTGACTCCTGACTATCGTTTCAACACGTCGGTCTTTGGGGCGAGGCCTGACGCGGCTGGCGTTGTTCATGGCGATTTGCGGATTTACGGCCGGGGCGATCCATCGATCGCGGCGCGTTTCAACAACAGCGACTATTTCAAAGGCGTCAACGATCTTGCCGCGCGCATCGTCGCCGCCGGCGTGAAACGCGTCGAAGGTGATCTCGTCGGGGATGAGACTCACTTCATCGGCCCCAAGTACGGGTCAGGTTGGGAATGGGAAGATCTGACCTGGTACTACGGCGCTGAAATCACCCCGCTGACAATCAACGACAACGCGCTCGATCTTTTCGTCAAACCCGGCGCAGCCGTCGGCGAGCGCGCGATTATCACTACGGGCCCGCCCGATCCGTTGCTGAGCATTGACAATCAAACCACGACTGCACCGAAAGGCGCGCGCCGCGACCTCTCAGTTCATCGCGGTCTGAACCAGGACACAATCAGGATTACGGGTAGCATCGCCGTCGACGACAAGGGGTACACGGGCGGCGTCGGCATCTCGCATCCAGCGTTGCTGTTTGTTTACCTGTTGCGGAGTGCGCTCGCGCAGAAAGGCGTCGTCGTCGCCGGAAAGTCGCGGGTCACCGGCGAAGTCATCACTGCAAATGAGGCAATGTTGCGTCGAGTTAACTGGCCGGAGCCGGAACTGGCGGTGTTGCAGTCGCCGCCCCTCAGCATCATCGCTGCGCAAACGTTGAAGCCGAGTCAAAATCTGTACACGGAACTCATCCTTCGCACGCTCGGTAATCTGCCGCCGCCACCTCCGCCGGCGGGAGCTCCGGTGACGGGGATTCCGGGCGTCGCAGTTCCAACTTCTGAACAGGCCGGCCTCGAAGTTGTCAGGCTGTTTCTAAAAACGGCCGGCATCCGACCCGAGGCTCTCGTCCTCGACGACGGCTCCGGACTTTCGCGAAACGACATGATCACCGCCGAAGCTTCCGTTCAGTTGCTGGTATTCATGAGCAAGCATCGCTATGCGACCGCGTTTCGCGACGCGTTGCCGATCGCCGGCGTCGACGGCACGTTGCGAAACCGGATGAAAGGGACGCCTGCGGAAAACAATTTGCGCGCAAAGACGGGCTCGCTGAGCTCGGCGACGAGTTTGGCCGGTTACCTGACGACTGCAGCGGGCGAAAAACTCGCGTTCTCGATCATGGTGAACAACTACCCGTCGGGCGTTGATCCGCGCACCGCGTGCATCGATCCGATCGCGGTCCTGCTCGCATCGTTCAACGACAAACCGCCGTCGACAGCGTCAAAAGATGCCCCCTAAATTCACCAAGTTTCACGGACTCGGAAACGACTATCTCGTAATCGAAGCCGAAGAGCTCCGGCAGGTACGCGATCTAGGCGAGTTTGCCCGGCGCATCTGCAACCGGCATTACGGCGCGGGCGGCGACGGCATCGCGATCATCGCCAAGTCAGAAACCGCGGACGCCGATTTCAGTTGCCGCATCTTCAATCCCGACGGGAGTGAGGCTGGACTCTCCGGCAACGGAACACGCTGCGCCGTCGCTTATCTCTACTGGGCTGGCCTTTGGTCGCAGGACGAGCTTCGCCTGAATACAAAGACGGGATTGAAGAGGTATCGGCTGCGAGACAAAAGCCAGCCCGGTAAATTCTTATTTGAATCCGAGCTCGGCCGGCCGAAATTCGATTCACCCTCGATACCGATGTCGATCGATCCCAGGCTCGATCAAGTGATCGGGTACGTGCTGCCGGTCGGCAAAGAACAGTTTCCAATTACTGCGATGCAGATGGGCAATCCCAACTGCTGCATCTTCGTCGATGACTTCGACGCGCTCGACTGGCGACGCATCGGCAAAGCGATCGAGAACCACCCGCAGTTTCCGGATCGTACTAATGTCGTCTTCGTGCGCGTGCCGCAACGCGACTGGATCGAGCTGCGAATCTGGGAGCGTGGCGTCGGCGAAACCACTGCTTCCGGCACCTGTTCCTGCGCGGGTGCAGTGGCGGCGATGATCAACGAGAAAGCCGACCGCGATCTGAAGGTCGTGATGGAAGGCGGCGAAGTGCGAATTCACTGGCGCCCAGACGGTGAGGTTGTGATCACCGGAACGGCTGAATTAGTCTATAGCGGCGAGTGGTTGTCCTGAATCCGGTCTCGAGAATTCCGTGTTCAAAACTCTGTCCATCATCTCCTTCCTCGTCGTGCTCTGCGGGCTTCCGGCCTGCGGCGGCAAAGCAATGCCGGTGACGAAAGCCAAGCCTCCGGCTCCGCCGAAACCGCCGTCGTCGGTGCCGGCGTGGCTCGGGAACGCTTCGCGCAATTTCTACGGCACCGGCCCGTGGTCGGAAGACAAGCTGCAAGTCGTTTGGGAGTTTGAAACCAAGTGGATCAAAGGCAAGCTGCACAAGGATCCGTGGAGCGGCTCGAGCTGGCCGGGCCAGCCGTCGATTGACGGACAGCACGTCTACTTCGGTTCGGCCGATGGAAATCTTTACTGTCTGAACACTCGTGACGGCAGCCTCGTCTGGACTTTCAAAACAGAAGACAGCCTCAAAGCCACGCCCACGATTGCCGGCGATCGCCTGATCGCGAGCGGCTTGGATCACTATGTCTACTGCATCAATGCGCGCGATGGTTCGCTGATCTGGAAATACAAGACCGGCTTCGAAGTCGACTGCTCGGCGGCGGTGATCGACGGCCGCGTCTATTTCGGCGGCGAGGACGGCTTCTTCTATGCTCTGAACCTCCAAGACGGCTCGCTGATTTACAAGACCGAGCGACTTGGCTCGATGGAAGGCAGTTTCTCCGTAGACGGCGGCCGCGCTTACGTCGGTACCGAGCGCGGCGAGCTGTTGTGTCTGAACCTCGCGGACGGCTCTACTGTTTGGAAAGCCACGATCGGCGCCGATTCAGACTCGACACCCGCCGTTGCGAAGGGATTCGTTTACACGGCCGCGGAGAACGGCGTCGTTTACTGCTTCCGCCAATCAACCGGCGAGCTGGTTTGGAAATATCAGGCCTTGGGCGGAACTACGAAAGACAAAGCGGGATTCTGGGCAAGTCCGATCGTCGCGAACGGGCGAGTCTACATCGGCTCGAGCAACGCTTATCTCTACTGTCTGACGGCTGACAAGGGCGAGCTCGTCTGGCGTTACAAAGCGCGCGGCCCGATCTGGGGCACGTCGCCGCTTGTCGACGGCCGTCTCGTGTTTGGCGACAAAGGCGGCTGGCTTCACGCGATCTCCGCCGATGACGGCAACGCGATCGGCGAGTTGAAGATCGGTGATAATATCAACGCGACGCCGGCGATTCTCGGCGGCCGAATTTACATTGGGGCTTTCAATGGGAAGCTTTACTGTTTGAAGTAGCCTTGCTGGTTTACCTGGTAGACAACACGATCGATGGACAGGGCGCCAGCCCGCGTGAGATTCGCGCGGTGCTGGGCCGTTTGATTCCCGGCCTCGAAATCCTCACCGAACCGTTTCACACCATCTCGCTCGAACGAGTCCGCAGCCTGCGACCGTCGCACATCATTCTCAGCGGCCAGAGTCATCCATGGGATCAGTACACGCCCGAATCGCTCACGGGTGTGTTCGCGGTGATCAAGCAGGCGAGTCAGCCAATACTAGGCGTTTGCGGCGGGCACCAGCAGGTCGCGCTGGCGTACGGGGCCGAAGTGGGGTTGATGGAGCGACTCGAACCGGGCGAGGGTTACGAAGGCGCCAAACGCGAGCGCGGGTTCTTCCCGGTCGAGAACACCGGCGAAGGCGTGTTTCAGGGACTACCTGCGACGGTGACGGTCTGGCATTCCCACTGCGACGAGGTGAAGGAGTTGCCGGACGGTTTTCGTTGCACCGCGTCAAACGAGACCTGCGCGATCCAGGCTATGCAGCAGAAAGGACGGCGCGTTTACGGCGTCCAGTTTCACCCCGAGCTCTTCGATGAGGAGCATCCCGAAGGCCGTAAGATCGTGGAAAACTTCCTCGCCCTGTGATCGCGCAACGTAAAAACAATATGAACTATATTCGTTTTTAGTGACTTAGTTCACAGAATTAACACGCCCAAACTGGACTCGACTGGATCGGTATGTTAGCCTCGTTCCCGGAATAACGAGCTTAATGCTCGTTTTTCTTTTTCCAGAGGCAGTACTTTCAGCGCACCGCATCAAGGATGCAAGCCCCCAACCTCGGCTGACGTCAAGAGACTCCTAGAGCCAGGGGACGAGTCATAGGAAAGAACGGACTCGCGCAGGACGCTGAAGGGCAGGAAATAAATCGGTAGGAGACCCGAATTTGAAAGTCTATTCAATCTTCAGCGGAACTGCGCTTGTCGGTCTGGCAGTTCTGAACGGTTCTTTAATGCTTTCCGCGCGTACTCTCTCAGCGGAAACTCTTCCTTCTCAAGATCCACAACAAACCGCTAAATCATCTCGTGTAGCCGCGGACGCTGCCGCGCCTGTTCCACTGGAAATGACTTCCACCGGAAATCTCGGCGAACAGATCGCCGTTGAGGAGAATTACGTGGTGCCGCCGGCTGCTTACGTCGCAACTATGTACAGCTTGCGCGGGCGCACTGCGAGCGGGCGTCCCGTTTCGAAGGGTTTGATTGCCGCCGATCCGCGGTTTCTGCCGCTTGGTTCGCGTGTCCGTCTCGACGCCGGCAATTATAGCGGTGAGTATCTTGTCGCCGACACCGGAACGATGGTGCGCGGGCGCCGGATAGATATCTGGACGCCGACCGCACGCGAAGCGATGAGGTTTGGTAAGCGCACGGTGAAACTCACGGTGCTGAGTCTCGGCGGCAGGAAGCGCGCCGCCCACGCCACTCACAATTAGCGCAACTACAACTTATCCGTGTCATCCGTCCAATCCGTGTCCCTGCTTTGTTCCGGCAGCGCCATTGCGCGAGGAAAAGAGAGCCACGGATTAGACGAATGACTAACGCCTGAGGCGTCAGTCAGTGTTCGGCAGGCGTGCGTGATAAGATTCGCGCAAATGTCTGCTGAACAATCTGCTGAATCCTGGCGGCAACAAATTCCGATTGCCGAGCCGTTAGTCGAAGTGCGCCGCGGCGCGATCACCGAATCGCGCCATCGCGGGCACATCGTCGCCGTCGAACCGGACGGCAACATCGTCGCTTACGTCGGTGCTCCACAAACCGTTACCTTTCTGAGATCTTCCGCCAAGCCGTTTCAGGCGTTGCCGCTGGTGGTTTCCGGCGCCGCCGATCGATTCGGGTTTACGGATCGGGAAGTCGCGCTGGCTTGCGCCTCGCATAACGGCGAACCAATCCACACCGAAATTGTCTCCGCGATGTTGAGGAAGATCGGTCTCGGACCGGAGGCGTTGAAGTGTGGCGTGCACGAGCCCTATGGCGCCGAAGCCGCTCGAGAGCTGCGCGAGCGCGGCGAAGCGCCAAGCGTGCTGCACAACAACTGCTCCGGCAAACATGCGGGCATGCTGGCGGTCGCGCTGCATCTCGGCGCGCCGGCGGAAACCTACAACGAGCCTGAGAACCCCGTGCAACTGGCGATCGGCAAAACGGTAGCCGAGTTTTCAGGTATTCCGATCGAAGACCTGTCGGTTGGGACAGACGGCTGCGCGGTGCCTGTTTTCGGTCTCACGATGAAAGCAATGGCGCTTGCGTACGCGCGGCTTGTTTCGACGCCTGCGAATTTCGACGAAGTGACGCGCGAGGCTTGTCGAAGAATCGTGCGCGTGATGAGCACGTACCCGGAGTTGATCGGCGGGACTTCCGATCGTCTCGACACCGAAATCATGCGTGCCGCGCCCGGACGTTTGATTTCGAAAGTCGGAGCGGAGGGCGTGTACACGGCGGGCATCAATCCGAGCGACGAGTGGCCGAAAGGTTTGGGCCTGGCGTTGAAGATTGAAGACGGCGACGACA
>JBKPPP010000003.1:0-14951 GCA_046733615.1 Acidobacteriota bacterium
AAGCGCGTGTTGGTGATCACGCCGAAGCTCGTGCTGCCCACTTGCGCGGTGCGGCCCGGCTGTCCGAAGTTGGCGTGATTGAACACGTCGAACACTTCCCAGCGAAATTCGATGAGTTGGTTTTCACCAATCTTCGTGCGCTTGATGAGCGAGATGTCCGTGTTATTGAACCCCGGTCCAATGATCACGTTCCGGCCCATGCTGCCGAAGTGGTAAATGGTCTTTCCACTGATAAACTCGACCGGCAGAATCACCGTGGAGCCCGAGGGGCATGAACCACCCGGCCGCGGATCGCAAACGAGATTCGGAAAATACTGCACGCCGATTCCGGTTGCCGCGGCAGTCGGCGAGACTACAACCGGTCCGCTGACGTCCGGACGAAGCGTCGCCAGACCCGTCAGCGAGTTTGCGTTCGCCGCCGGTATATTCAAACCGATCGCACCAGCATTACCGGCCAACAGCGTCACCGGGTTGCCGCTTTGCGATTGAGTGATCAACGAGAGCTGCCATCCCTCTTTTAGCTGATTGCCCTTGAACGGCAACTCGTACAAACCGCTCACCACGAACCGATGACGCGCGTCGAAGTCTGACAGACCGCGATCGCCGCGCAGGTTGTAGCTGTCCTGCACGGTCACGCCCTGCGAACTCTGCGAGTTGTAGTCAATCGACTTCGAGAACGTGTAAGAAGCGTTGAACTGAAGTCCTTTGGCCATCCGCTTGTTGGCGGTCACCCAGAGTGCGTTGTAGTTCGAGTTGCCGGTGCCTTCGCGGAACGTGATGTTCAGCAGCGGCACATTCGGAGCAATCGGGCTGGTCGAAGCCAACGTGGGGAACGGCCGCACCGGATTGAGCGCGGAATTAAGGAACGTCTGATTCAAGTTCCGCGTGAGACGCAGGTTTGTTCCCTTCGAGCCGTAGTAACCCACCGTCACCGCCAATCCCTGCGCGACTTCGCGTTGCACGTTCAGGTTCCACGACTGAATGTAAGCGTTGTCGAATTCCGGATCCGAAGAGCTCGGCGAAATAGTCGCGCCCGGGACGGCATTACAGCCGAGCTTACAGCTAGCATTGGAGAGCTTTGTCGTCGCATTCGACGGCAAGGCTACGGCAGTCGCAAACGGCGGGTTCGCCGCGTTGCCGGTCACGAGATTCGTGATTGGCTGGTCGGCCAGAATCGCGTAGGCGCCACGGATTGAAGTCTTACCATCTTTGAAAGGATCCCACGAAAAACCAACGCGTGGTTGTAAGTTCTGCGCGTTGGTGTGGTAGACCGGCGCGACGCCGTGGTTGACCTGGATCAGCGAATTTACTTCCGGAACGTAGTCGACGAAGCGATCGTAGCGCTCGGTCGGCGACATCAGCCAGTCGTAGCGCAAACCAAGCTCGAACGTGAGATTGGGCCGCACCTTCCAGTTGTCCTGCACGAAGAATCCGAGCGCGCCCTGCGCGATGGCCGACGATACGTCGCCGAGAGTAACGGTGAAAGTATTCGCCGTACCGGCAAGGAACGCGGCCATGTTGGCAAACCCGAACGACCCGGTATCTTTGCCGGTGTTGTTGTTGTAAAAGCGGCGCAACTCACCGCCGAAGCGGAACGAGTGATTACCGCGCAGGTAACTCAGCGTATCGGAGAAAACAAAAGTCGTATCCGACCGCCCCTGCGGAAAACCGGTCGGGCCTCCGAAATTGAAGCTACTGCCGGTGACGTTCAACTGCGGCAGACCAATCGCTTCAGTCACTCCATCCTGAATACCGAAATCGAGCGGATTGAGCTGCGCATTGGGCGTGAAGGAGATGTGAATGCGGTTGAAACCAAACCGCGCCTCATTCACCACTGCGGCGCCGAAAGTGTGAGTCTCATTGAGCGTGAATATCTGGCGGCGCGACTGGCGGGTATCGCCAAAGCCGGGAATCGTGTTTCCCTGCAACGTCGGTTCACCGCGTTCATCGCGCTGGAGAGCGTAGTAGCCGTGAAGCCGATCGTTGGCGCCGATGTTATGACTGACGTCGAGCGTCCCTTGATCGATATTCACGGGTGCCGTTGCGGAGCCGCCAAACCCGTTGCTGCCGACGTTGGGCAGTGGAATCAAGGGCAACAGTTTAAGAATGACCGAGTCAATCACCGCGGCGCGTTGCGCGAGAGTCGGAACAGTCACGCCGGAAATCGTCAGGCCCTGTCGCTGGCGCAAGCCTTCGTAACTGAAAAAGAAGAACGTTTTGTTCTTGCCGTTGTAGCCAAACACCGGACCGCCGTTACCGAAATGTGGCAGATTGAAAGGCCCGCCGAGATTGAACCCAAACTGGTTGCGTTTGAACGGAGCCGGCTCGGTGGTCCGTTCGAAGAAATTGCGAGCGTCGAAGACGTCGTTGCGCAGGAACTCGAAAAGTTCGCCGTGATAGTCGTTTGCGCCCGACCGCGTCGCGATGTTCACAATCGCGCCCGAGTTGCGGCCGTACTCGGCGCTGAAGGTCGAGTTGTCAGCCTTAAACTCCTGCACGGTATTGATCGACGGCTGGAACGTGATCTGGTTCTGCACCATGTCGTTGAGATTGACGCCGTTGATCATGAAGTTGACGGTATCTTCTCGATTGCCGGCCGTGTTAATGGCGAAAGAGCCCTGGCCGCGGAGCGGCGCCGTCAGAAAGCCGTTCTGCGGCGGCGTAACCGAGCCCGGAATCAGCAGGCCGAGATCGACGAAGTGACGCCCGTTGAGCGGAATCTCCTGAACTGTCCGTTGATTGATGACCGTGCCGACCGAAGTCGTCGTCGTTTCAATTACCGGAACGTCAGACGAGACCAACACCTGCTCGGAGATTGCGCCGACGTCCATTTGAAAATTCTGAACGACAGTCTTGGCGACCTCGAGTGTTACCTGGTCGGCCACCTGCGTTTTGAAACCCTGGACCTGGACTTCGATGGAATAAATGCCGGGCGGCAAGGCGGCGACTTGATACGCGCCACTCTCGTCGGTTTGAGCGGTTCGTTCGGTCGAAGTTGCTTTGTGCCGGACCGTCACCGTCGCATTCGGAACTACAGCGCCTTTCGAATCAGTGACGGTGCCCTGAAGCGTAGCCGTCGACTGCGCCAGCACAGGAGTGCTCACAAGCAGACCGGCTACCAGCATTACGAGCGGGAAGAAGAGAGCGATCTTTTTGCTAAGCATTACAACCTCCGGGCAGGACAGGCTCGAGCGCCTGTGAAAACTCATCAATTGTTCCCTTGAAGGTGACAGACTTCTGTAGTCTGGCCGGGGAAGATATTGAAGGTCTAAGCAATGTGAATGCCGCAGGACGAGATCGGTTAGACCGACTTTTCACTAAGGAAACCTCACCCGGCACTCACTCGCCCAACACCCAACGATCCAAAAACAACAAGCTATATCCGAAAGACCAAAGAAGCAGCGCGCTGCCACACGCTGCCAGCTTCACCACCGCAGCAGAAAATCGCGCAGCGACTGCTCCATGTGATCGAACGATTCAGCGCAAAACAGGATCGACTGGTAGTGCGTCGGATCGTAAACGTGATTCGCCGCCGCTTCGAGATCGAGCGGACGCAACTCCGCCTTGTGCATCTCCGCCAGCTCTCCGGCTGACGACAACAACCCGGTTCCATAAGCCTTGACTGCGCCGTTTTCACGCAGCACGCCAAACTCGATCGTGAACCAGTAGACACGGGCGAGCCGGTCCAGATCACTCGCCGATGTCGTGCGGCTGACTGCCTCACCAAACAGGCGATTGAGCTCGGCGAGCCGTTTACTTGCGAGCGTCACGGCGTGTCCGATCAGCTCGTGAGCGACGTCCGGTTCGGGCGTGTAGAGCGGCGTCGAGTGATGGCGGATGTACTGCGTGCAAAGAAAGACGCCGCTCGCCAGCGTCTCGAGAAATACTCGCGGCTCGACGAGACCCGCGACGGGCTCCAGTCGAAACCCGCTGAGCGCTTCGACTTTGCGACTCATTTCGTCTAACTGCGGAATGCGCTCCTTGTCGAACTTCAGCACCTTCAGGCAATCGAGATACTTGGCGCAGGCGTGTTGCTCGTGCGCTGGGCCGAGCGCCTGCCAGATCTGCCGCCAGACGTCGTGCTCCTGCTCAGTGTAGGGTGCATGGGGAATCGGCTGGCCAGGACGGTAATTCGTAGCGATCTGAGCGATCGCGTTGCGGCGCGCGCGGTATTCAGGATCGCGAAAGCCGGGATGGTCCGGATCGAGATTCACGATTCGAACCTCCACGTGATCCAGCAGTACGGGTTTCGTTTCGGTTAGCGTGTCAGTTGTAATCATCGTTTTCACCCCAAAATGAAACCGGCCACCAATCCTCTGGAAGGATTGGTGGCCGGTTAGGAATCTTGTCTTAAAGTGCTGCTATATCAGCGCACGCCGACAGCCCATCGCCCGGCCGCTCCTCCCAGTGGAGAGCGGGCCGTAATAGTAATAATAGCGATATGAGCTACGGTTCATGGCTTCAGTCCGGGTCAGCTTACGCCTGCCCGCTTGGAATCGTCAACCCTCCGAATTGAATTTGAGCGACCTTTATCCAAACTTGAGCGTCTGGCGGGCGTCGTAAAAGCCCTCCCAGGGGTCGCCTTTCTTTTTGAGAAGATCGGGAACGTTGGTGATGGTGAAGTCGGTAATTTTCACGCCCTGCGAGACCTGTTTCCAGGTCAGCGGCATCGAGACTGTGGCTTTTGGTTTGGCCCGCGCCGTGAAGATTGCGGCCAGGCTTTTGCCGCGCGCGTTCTGCATCCAGTCGACGTAAACCTGCGCCGCGCCGCGCTTCGCGATCGTTCTTTCAACGGTCGCAATCTTCGGCGCGCGCCGCGCAACTTCACTCGCGAATAGCCGCGCAAACTCCGCCACCTTGTCGTAGTCGTTCGTCGGTTTCAGCGGCACGTAAATGTGCAGGCCCGAAGAGCCGGAAGTTTTGGGAAACACCGTCAGTCCGATCTCGTCGGCGACTTCTTTCACCATCAACGCGACCTGAAGCACGTTTTCCCACGGCGCCTTTTTCGGATCGAGATCGATCGCGATCCAGTCAGGCTTATCGAGCCGTTTCGTGGTCGAGTGCCACGGATGCTGCTCGATCGCTCCGAGGTTGACGAAGTGAATCAGTGAAGCAACGGTGGTGTAGACGCCGTAATCGAGATCCCGGCCTTCCTGGTTCGTGAGTCTCACTGTCTTGATGAACTCGGGCGCGGCGTCGAGGTCCTGTTGAAAGAACATCGGCGCCTTGATGCCGCGCGGCCAGCGCTGTAGGATCGCCGGTCTATCTTTCAGGAACGGCATAATGCGGTCTGCGACTTTTAGATAGAAACTCAGCAGATCAAACTTGGTAAGCTTTTCGTCGGGCCAGTAGATCCGATCGAGGCTCGTGACCGAAACGCGCTCGCGGCCAATCTCCAGCGTCAGGTCGCCCTTGGGCCGGTCCAGGCTCAGAAATTCCTGGACCGTGACGATCATTCCACCCTTTTGTCGCGTTCTCTTCACCGTCATGGGCTATACATACTGACGCTAATCTGTCTCGGAGGTGTTTGCAATGCGTAGACGAACCATTACGTTCGCAATTGTTTTCGCCGCTCTCATTTGTTTGAGCGCCGTCACGTCAGCCACTTCGCCGGCCACCGTCACTTACAATCTCGATCCCAGCCGCAGTAAGTTCATGGCCCACGCGAGTCCTTCCGGGCTGTTCTGGTTCAAGGGCCACGGACATCACCTGGCGGCCAGCGATTTCAGCGGCAACGTCGAACTGACGCCGCAAACGATTACACCCGCTTCAATGCGGCTCGTCGTCAAAGCGGCGTCGCTGCACGAGACGGGCGCAGATTTCACCGATCAGCAAAAGCAGATCATCAATAAAGAGCTGCACGACATCGTGTTTCATCCGGACCAGTATCCGGACATCGTGTTCCAAAGCACCAGTGTTACGGCGAAGCCGGCGAGTGCGGGCGGTTACGACGTGAAACTTGCCGGCGATCTGACGCTGCACGGCGTGGCCCGGCGCGTCGAGATTCCCGCAACCGTGACGCTAAACGGAGATGAGCTGAGAGCGGTGGGCAAGTTCAGCATCGACCGCGACGACTTCAAGGTCAAAGCGACCTCGGCGTTTCATGGTCTCGTGCGAGTTAGCAATACGGTCCATTTCGAATTCGACATCGTCGGCCGCCGCCAATAAGCTCACGATTGATACCCGTCGCTGTGCCTTTGCATCCAGCGCCAGGCCGACTCGACGATCAATCCGAGATCCTGAAACTGCGGCCGCCAGCCTAGCTCGCTCTTGATCTTGTCTGAGCTCGCCACCAAAACCGCCGGATCGCCCGGCCGTCGTGGCCCAATTCTAACCGGAATCTCTTTGCCGGTAACTTGCCGCGCGGTTTCGATAACTTCGTAAACGCTGTAGCCGTCGCCGCCGCAACCCAGGTTGTAAATCCGGCTTCCTTCACTCAACGCGTCGAGCGCCTGGATGTGCGCGCGCGCCAGATCGATCACGTGAATGTAGTCGCGAACGCAGGTGCCGTCCGCGGTCGGATAATCCTCGCCGTAAATCTCAACCCGCTCGCGCTTCCCGGCCGCGCACTGAAGCGTGATCGGAATGATGTGTGTCTCGGGATCGTGATCTTCACCGCAGTTTTCGGTAGCGCCGGCCGCGTTGAAGTATCTGAGCGATGCGTAGCGAATGCCGTAAGCGCGATCGTACCAGTTCAGCGCACGCTCGAAGGCGAGCTTCGTTTCGCCGTAAGGGTTAGTTGGAATCGTCGCTGCGTTTTCGGTGATCGGTTGCTGTTCGGGCTCGCCGTAAACCGCTGCTGTCGACGAAAAGACCAGCCGCTTCACATCGCAGGCCTGCATTGCGCCCAGCAGCACCAAACCGGCGACAACATTGTTCTGATAATACTTGTGCGGCTGCTCGACCGATTCGCCGACCAGCGACGACGCCGCCATGTGAATCACCGCTTCGATCCCGCGATCGCAGAGCGTTTGCTTCAACGTTTCAGCGTCAACGAGATCCGCTTCCACCAGCTCGGCGCCCTTAATCACCGCATCGCGATGACCCTTTGACAAATTGTCGTAGACGACGACTTCGTGACCATCGTTTACGAGTTGCTCGGTCACAACGCTGCCGATGTAGCCGGCGCCACCGGTAACAAGCACACGCATACACTAACTCCCAGTTTGATCGTTCGGGTTAAAGAAGAGGGATTTGGTTGAGGGAAGCAATACGCGCTGCCACCGCGATCAGGTAATGGCGACGTTTGGCTGCGGCGCTACCGCGTCTGCTTGCAGCGATTCAGTCGGGACGTAGTAAAGAATGCGGCCGCAGTTGTCGCAGGTGATTATCTCTTCACCACGGCGAATCTCCGCCATCACCTGCGGTCGCAACGACATGAAACACGCCGTGCAGGAACGATTGCGCGCTTCCGCTACCGCCACGCCGTCGCGAATGCGGGCCGCGATCCGCGAGTACATCGTGCTGATCGACTTCGGCAGATTGGCAAACAACTGATCGCGTTCGCTGCGCGCTGTGACTAACTGCTCCGACTGCGCGCGTGTCTCCTCGTCAAACTGCTTGAGTCGCGCTTCGCGATCCGAATTCAGGCTGGCGATCTCGTCGGCGCGTTCCTGCAAAGCCGCGTCGGCTTTTTCGAGGGTCTCCATCTGTTCGAGGATCTGCGTTTCGAGCGCGGAGATCAGTTTGCGGGCGGCGTCGGCTTCGCGGATGGCGGCCGTGTACTCGTCCTGCTTTTTCGAGGACATCAGATTGCGTTCGGCACGTTCGACGCGCCCTCGTTGTTCGACGACCTCGTTCTCGAGTCGCGCGCGGGTGTGTTTCGCCTCGTCGCGCCGGCTTTCGAGTGCTCTAATTTCAAAGGCGCGCTGATCGAACTCTCCTTCGATCTCGGCGCGCCTTTGTGGAATCGCTTCCAGGCTTCTTTCTAACTTTCGTATGGTCGTATCCAGATTCTGTAGAGCGATTAACTTCTCCAATTCCGCTTTCATCAGCTCGGATCATCACACAACCCGAGCAGTTGGTGCAAGCGGCGGTCTCAAAAGATCAAATCGGGCCGTAAACGCCCCGCGAGATTCTGAAACGCGGCGTCACGACGCGGACTCGTGGCGTTTGGATGTTGATTGCCGGAACAGAGACGTTCACCTCCGGGATCGCCGGGAATTGAATCCGCGGAATCACGATCTGCCGTCCGACAGAATCCCTGATGGACTCCCGGATCTGGTCCCTGATCGTACGAGCCATCTCGCCCCTGATCGTGCGCGTGAAACCGCCTTCGCGCGGCGTAACTCGAATCGTCTGCTGCGCGCGGTTGCGAATCACTGTCAGCGTTACGTCGCCCTCTTTCTTCTGGTTGATGGCGCGAGAGAGATCGCCCGGTGAGTCGACTGCTTCGCCGTCGATCGCGGTGATCACGTCGCCCGCTTTCAGGCCGGCCTTCGCTGCCGGGCCATCTTCGGCAACGGAAGTCACCAACACGCCCTGACCGCCGGTGATGCCAAAGTAATCGGCGAGCTGCTTGGTCAACTCCATCGTGTTGGCGCCGATGCGCCGGCCACCACCGAAGGCGAATGAGAAGTCGTTGTCGAAGTTGCCGAACTGTTTCAGATCGCCCAGATCGCGACGCTCAATCATCGGTCCTTCCCACTTCCAGGTCTTCGGATTATCACTCAGCAGATCGGCGGCCCACGCGGTGTTGTGACGTTTGGCGATCGTAGCGGTGACTTCCTGCTCCGAACCGCCGCGGCTGATCGTGATGCGCACGCTCTGGTCAGGCGCGATCTCAGACACAAGCCGGTTGAGTTTGCGAACGCTCGTCACGTTGTCAGTATCGATGCGCAGGATCACGTCGTCTTTGCGCAGGCCGGCTTTTTCAGCCGGACTATCCTTGATTACCTGCGTGACACCAACGCCGCGCGGCTGACTCAAATGATACTTGCCCATGTTTTCGCGACTGATGTCTTCGCCATAGACTCCGAGAAATCCACCGCCATCGACGAAAAACGAGAAACTGCGCGTGAGCGGCTCATCGGCAGACGGAGGCGGGGTCGGCGGCGGCGTAGGCTGTTGGGCCAGCGCGAACCCGGCAGTCAGAATAATAGCGGCCAGGAGACTGATTGAAACTTTGGCTTTCATACAGAAATTCCTCCGGAAGAGAGTTTGCGCTTTACACGCAGGCTCGCTGCGGAGGTTCCAAAAGTTTTTTGGTTTGGTTGTGCGGGCTGGTGATTTGGCCTAGCGGCCGTTCAAGGGTTTGTAAACTTCTGTGGCGCCACTGAGCTCGACCGCGATCTTGCCTTCGCTGTGCGCGAAGTCGAGGTGCGCGACCGCCTCGGAAACGGCCAGAAAACGATGCACGTCGTCGGCGTCGGGAAACAGATTCAGCGCCACGTCCCACGCGGTCACGCCATCCCTGTTTACCAGTCCGATGACCAGGCCCTGTCGCTGCTGGACGGCCCTGAAGTAGCGGTGAAACAGCTCTTCAAAATCATCGACGGGATCTCCATGGCCGCCGTAAACCAGCGTCGGCGAAAACGAGCGCAGCCGCGCCAGGCTGACCAGGTACTCCGCCAGCGAAGGAAAACGGCGCGACGGGTTGAGCGGATCGGGCGAGAGGACCGGATTCGGCGTGATGCGCTTCAACACGCAATCACCGGCGATCACCGTGCGATCCGCTTCACGCAGAAACGAGCACGAGCCGGGCGTGTGTCCCGGCGTGTGCACGATGCGCAGCGTTCCCGATTCAAACTCGAGCTCCGCGTCGTCCCACAGCGGGCCGTACTCGTTTTCGGCAAACGAATCGGCGTACTGTCGCACGCCTTCGTACATCCGGCGCATCGCGACGAGCGCGTCTTCCGGAACGCCGGCGCGCACGAGCAGTTGGCGATGCTCTTCGTATTCGAGTCGGCTGTGGCGGTGGCCCGTTTCCCACTCGTGAACGAGCACCTCCGCGTTCTTTGCCTCGTCGCGCACCGCGCGGGCAAGGCCGCAGTGATCTTCGTGGGCGTGAGTGAGTACGATGCGGCGGATGTCGGAGAGACGGAAACCCGCTTTACGCAGGCCGTCGCGCAGGGCCTCACGCGCCTCTTTCGTCTTCGGGCCGGTGTCGATGATCGTCACCGGATCTTCGGCGATGAGGTAAACGTTCACCGGACCGATGTAGAAGGGCGTCGGCAGTGAGATTGGGATTACGCGCAAAATCCGTGTTATGTCAGACTAAAAAATGTAACGGTTAGCGGCGATCAAATCATCGGCGATGCGCTGCCGCGCGGCGATGGTGTTCATCGGCTGCTGCTTCGTAAAGCGGCGCAGCGCCGCAAGCAACGTGCGCAGCTCATCTCCTTCAGCCATTCCCGCCAGCGTGCTCTTCGCCCGCGACTCGATGCGGCCCACAGCGTCGTTGCAGAACACGCGCGTCATGTCGAGATAACGCTCCGCCGCTGCTTCACTCTGCGCGGCCGCCAACTTGCGCGCGCGCAGGATCGCCGTCTCCATCGCGTAGGTGTCCATGATGATGTCGGCGATGCCCATCAGGATCTCCTGCTGGTCGCCAAGCTTCATCATGTACTTCTGCGCTGCCGTGCCGAGCGTCATCAGCGCAACCTTCTTCGCGTTCTTCGTCAACTTCTCTTCGGCCGCCAGCAACGTGTCATCGTCATCAAACCCGCCGATCTGCGGCGACAGCACTTCGTCCATCAACGCCTGCGCTGCCGGCAGCAAAGCGAGGTTCCCGCTGAGCGCGGCCTTCATCAAACGACCCGGAATCAGCATCCGGTTGATCTCGTTCGTGCCTTCGAAAATGCGGTTGATGCGCGAGTCGCGGTAAGCGCGCTCCGCCGGATAATCAGCCGAGTAACCGTAGCCGCCGTAGATCTGCACCATCTCGTCGACCACATAGTCGCAATACTCGGAAAGCGCGACCTTGATGATCGAACACTCAGCGGCGTACTCCTCGATCGCTTTCAGCCGCGCATCCATGTCTTTCGCGTCAACCGCGCCGACGCCGGCTTCGATCATTCCGAGCGTGCGGTAGATCATCGACTCGCCGACCCACGTGCGAATCGCCTGCTCCGCCAGCTTCGCCTTGATCGCGCCGAACGACGAGATCGACTTACCAAACTGATGCCGCTCGTTCGCGTAACGCACCGACTCCTGCACCATCAGCTTCATCCCGCCCGCACACATAGCGCCGAGTTTGAACCGGCCGATGTTCAGCACGTTGAAAGCGATCTTGTGACCTTTGCCGACTTCGCCCAACAGGTTCTCGACCGGCGTGCGCACGTCTGAAAGCACAAGCGCCGTCGTGCTCGAACCCTTGATGCCCATCTTGTGCTCCTCCGCGCCGGATGTGAGCCCAGGCTGGCGCTCGACGATGAACGCAGTGAACTTGTCGCCATCGACTTTCGCGAACACGATGAAGATGTCGGCGAAGCCGCCGTTGGTGATCCACATCTTCTCACCGTTGAGAATGTAGTCCTTGCCGTCGTCGCTCAAACGCGCCGTCGCTTTCGCGGCCATCGCGTCGGAGCCCGAGCCGGCTTCAGTCAGCGCATAAGCCGTGATCAACTCGCCGGACGCGATCTTCGGCAGGTACTTTTTCTTCGCGGCTTCGGTGGCGAAGTAGATGATCGGCAACAGGCCGATGCCGCTTTCGGCGCCGAGCGTCGTGGCGAACGAAGCGCAACGCCCGATGTTTTCGCCAATCAAAGCGCCGCTCGTCTGGTCGAGACCAAGTCCGCCAAACTCTTCGGGAATGTTCGCGCCAATCAGACCGAGATCCGCGGCCTGCCGGACCAGCTCGCGCGACAGTTTCCAGTCGTGCTTCTCGAGGTCGTCGATGTGCGGAACGACTTCGTTGTCGACAAACTGCCGCGTCGTGTCGGCAATCATGCGATGCTCTTCGGTGAAGTCTTCCGGAGTAAAGATCTCTTCCGGAGTTCGTTCTTCAATCAGAAATGATCCGCCTTTGATGATCTTCTTCTGTTCGGCTACGGCTGACATTTGATTCTCCTTAAAGTCGTTCAATAATTCCGGCAGCGCCCATGCCGCCGCCGACACACATCGTCACCATTCCGTATCGCCCATTGCGGCGCTCCAACTCGCGCAGGATGCTCGCCGTCAGTTTCGCGCCGGTGCATCCGAGCGGGTGGCCCAACGCGATGGCGCCGCCGTTGACGTTCACTTTCTCAGGATCGAGACCGAGCGTCTTGATGACCGCGAGCGACTGTGCCGCAAACGCTTCGTTCAACTCGATCACATCGATATCGTTGAGCGTGAGTCCCGCCAGCTTCAAAACTTTCGGAACCGCGAACACCGGCCCGATGCCCATCTCTTCCGGCGGACAACCCGCCGTGGCGTACGCAACGAAACGGCCCAGCGGTTTCGCACCCAACTCACGCGCCCGCGAATCAGACATCACGATGGCCGCTGCCGCGCCGTCAGACATCTGCGACGCGTTACCCGCCGTGATCGTGCCCTTCACGTGAAACGCCGGCTTCAGTTTCGCCAGGCCTTCCGCGGAGGTGTCGCGACGCACGCCCTCATCTTTGTCGAAAACGACTTCACGTCGCTGCTTCTTGCCGCGTTCGTCCAGCTCTTCGAGCACGACGTGCAACGGCACCGTTTCGTCTTTGAACTTATCGGCGTCGAGCGCCGCCGCCGCGCGCGTGTGCGAGCGCAACGCAAACTCGTCCTGCTCTTCACGCGTCACTTCAAACTTGCGCGCCACGTTCTCGGTCGCCAATCCCATGCTCAGGTAAAAATCGGGATAGTGATCGACGAGGTACGGGTTGGGCCGAATGATGTGGCCGCCCATCGGAATCATCGACATCGTTTCCAGACCGCCGGCGACGATCACCTCCGCCGCGCCCGTCTTGATCCGGTCCGCGGCCATCGCGATTGACTGCAAACCCGACGAGCAGAAACGATTGATCGTCATCGCGCTCGTCTCGACCGGCAGACCGGCGCGAATCGCCGCCGCGCGAGCGACGTTCATTCCCTGCTCCGCTTCCGGCATCGCACAACCCATGATCACGTCTTCGATCTCGGAGGTTTCGAGTCCGGGCACGCGCGCTAGTGCTTCTTTGATCACGGCGGCGCCCATCTCATCGGGGCGTGTCGTTCTCAACGTGCCTTTCGGCGCCTTGCCGACCGCGGTGCGTACTGCTGATACGATTACTGCGTCTCTCATAAGTTCAATCTGTGTTATCGGTGGCCTAATTTCTCAGTGGCTTACCTGTCTTCAACATGTGCGCCATGCGCTCCTGTGTCTTGCGTGTTCCAATCAACGACAGAAACGCCTCCCGCTCCAAATCCAGCAGATACTGCTCGGAAACGCGTGTCGGGTGATTGAGATCGCCGCCCGTCAGGATGCGCGCTAACTGTGTTCCGATCTCCGCGTCGTGATCGGAGATGTATCCCGCGCGCTTCATCTGGTGAATGCCGAGCTTCAACGTCGAGAGCGCCGGCTGGCCCAGCGCAAGAATATCGGTGCGCTGCTGGGGCGCGACGTATCCGCTCGCGGCCAGCGCCAGCACTTCTTTCTTCGCATCCGCAATCAGACGATCGGCGTTCATCGATACGGTGTCGTCGACTGACAGGAAACCCAGCGTCCTCGCGTCTTCGGCCGACGTCGCCACTTTCGCCAGCGCGATCGTTTCAAAAGCACGTTTCACAAATGGAAACGGATCTGCATCGTCCGTGCCTTTCGGGATCAAATCGAGCGTGCGCACGAGCATTTCCTTCGTGCCGCCGCCACCCGGAATAATCCCCACCCCGACTTCGACGAGCCCGATGTAAGTTTCAGCCGCCGCGCGTACGCGATCCGCGTGCAGCACCATCTCGCACCCGCCGCCGAAGACCATCTGAAACGGCGCGACTACTACCGGCTTCGGCGAGTAGCGCAGGCTCATCGTCGACTGCTGAAACACTCGCGCCATCATGTCGAGATCTTCCCAGTTCTCTTCCTGCGCTTCCATCAACATCAACATGATGTTCGCGCCGACGCAGAAGTTTGGTCCCTGGTTTCCGACGACGAGCCCGACGAAATTTTTCTCGACTTCACCCAGCGCGAACTTCAGCATCTCGAGCGTGTCACCGCCGATCGCGTTCATCTTCGAGTGAAACTCGAGACACGCCACGCCGTCGCCGAGATCGATCAACGAAGCGCCCGGGTTTTTCTTGATCACGCCTTTCTGATCTTTGATCGACTTGAGCAGCAAAACTCCCGGCGGATCCGCGAGTGGAATATACTTCGCAGCGTTGAAGTCGAAGTAGAACTGCTGTCCGTTCTCTTTTTTGTAGAACGAATTCGCGCCGGCGGCGAGCATCTGTTCGACATTCGCCGGCACCGCCATCCCTTCTTCCTTCATGCGCGCAACGGATTTCTGCACGCCGAGCGCGTCCCAGACTTCAAACGGCCCCAGCTCCCAACCAAAACCCCAGCGCATCGCGCGATCGACCTCGACGACGTTGTCGGCAATTTCGGGAATGCGTTTCGCGGCGTACGTGAGGGTGCGTGAAAGCGTCTTCCAAAGAAACGCGCCGGCGCGATCCTTGCCCCACGTTAACGCCCTGATTCGCTCCGGCAGATCTTCGACGTTCTTCGCCATGTCGAGCGAAGGCAGTTTCACCTTTTCTGACGGGCGGTAGTCGATTGTCGCCGTGTCGAGCGCCCAGATCTCGCGCTTGTCACCTTCGCCCTTCTGTTTGCGATAAAAGCCGCCCTTGGTCTTGTTACCGAGCAGACCGCGCTCGACCATCTTCGCGAGCACGTCGGGCACGACGAACATGTCGCGCTCCTCGTCTTCCGGCAGGTTCTCATGAAGGTTTTTGATTACGTGCGTGAAGACGTCGAGTCCCACCAGATCAAAAGTCCGGAAGGTGGCGCTCTTCGGACGGCCGACGGCGGGGCCGGTCATCTTGTCTACCTCTTCGATGGAGTAACCGTCCTC
>JBKPPP010000004.1:0-45137 GCA_046733615.1 Acidobacteriota bacterium
GATCATTTTGGACGGCAAGTTGTGGCGCGGTGTTGACGGCGCGGCCGCGGAGATCGGTCACATGTGCGTCGATCCATTCGGCGGCGTGGCTTGCACGTGCGGGAGTCGCGGCTGTCTCGAAGTGTTTGCGTCGGCGACTGCGATCGTTAGAATGACGCGCGAAGCGAGTCCGCGTTTTCCCGATTCCGTTTTGCACGCCAGCGCTGAGCTGACGGCGGAAATGATCTTCGATGCGGGTCTCAAAGGCGACGAGCTGGCGCTCGAGATCTTTCGCCGCATGGGCGTTTACCTCGGCATCGGTCTCGCAAATCTCATCAACATCCTCAACCCGGAGATGATCGTAATCGCGGGCGGCGTCGTGAATGGTTGGGGCCTGTTTGAAAAGCACATGCTCCAGCAAGTCGAGGAGCGCGCGTTTCCGTTGCTGGCCGCGCGGGTGAAGATCGTACGCGCGGAGTGTGGCGACGACGCCGGGTTGCTCGGCGCTGCGCGCCTCGCCATTTAAGACAGAATGAAAAGACTGCAAATTGTCTTTAGCGTTAGCGTGATATTTCTGCTGGTGGTCGTCACTGCTGCGCCGGCGTTGGCGCAGGATGTCACCGCGCTTCAGAAGATCGGCGCGATCGTCAGTTTTCAGCGCAACGATGACGGAATCACCTTTCGCTCCGACGACAACTCAGAAGTTCGGTTAACCATCCTGGCTCCGGATCTGATTCGCGTGCGTGCGTCATTCGCCAAGCCGATCCCCGCACGCGATCATTCCTGGGCGATCGCCAAAGACACCTGGAATCCTTCGCGCTGGACTCTCAAAAACACCGACGAGAGCGTGACGATCAGCACCGACGAGCTCCAAGTCATTGTGCGTCGCTCGCCGTTGCTGATCGAATTTCGCGACGCGCGCACGCATCAACTCATCAATGCCGACGAGCAACCGATGGCGTATGACGCGAAAGAGGTGTTTGCGGCGATGATGTTCGATCCCCAGTCCGGCCCGTTTGTCGCCGCGTCGAAGAAGCTCGGCTTCGACGAACACTTTTACGGACTCGGCGAGAAAGCCGCCCGCCTCGACAAGCGGCGCGGCTTCTTCACCAACTGGAACTCCGACACGCCCGGTTACACCGAAGGGAAAGATCCGATCTATCAAACGATCCCGTTCTACATCGGCCTGCAACGTGGCGTCGCTTACGGGATCTTTTTCGACAACAGTTATCGCAGCTATTTCGACTTCGGACGCTCGTCACAGGAGCGCGCGTGGTTCGGCGCGGAGGGCGGCGAGCTCAACTACTACTTTTTCTACGGTCCGCACATTAAAAAGATCCTCGGCCGCTACGCCGATCTGACGGGCCACATGCCGCTGCCGCCGCTGTGGGCGCTCGGTAACCAGCAGAGTCGCTGGAGTTATTACCCCGACACGATGGTCGAAGAGGTCGCACGGCAATACCGCCAACACGATCTGCCGCTCGACGTGATTCACCTCGACATTCATTACATGGACGGCTATCGCGTCTTCACTTTCGATCCGAAGCGTTTTCCGAATCCGAAAGCATTGGCGGAGAAACTCGGACAGCAGGGCGTAAAGCTCGTGACGATTGTCGATCCGGGCGTGAAAGCGCCGCCGCCAAGAGGTGGCCAGGACCAGCCGTATTTGGTCTTTGAAGAAGGCAGCCAGAAAAACTTTTTTCAGCACCGGCGCAACGGCCAACTGTTTGTGCCGCGCGTCTGGCCGGGCGAAAGCGTGTTTGTCGATTACACGCTTCCGGAAGCGCGTCGGTGGTGGGGCGATCTTCATCGCATCTATACCGACAACGGCATTGCCGGAATCTGGAACGACATGAACGAGCCGTCCGATTTTATCGATCAGAGCGGCAAGAACCAGTTGGACGTTGTCAGCTTCGACGAGGGTGAGAAGACGACCCACGCCAAGAACCGCAACACGTTTGCGCTCCTGATGGCGCGCGCGACTTACGAAGGACTCGAACGCCTGCGCCCCGATCGCCGCCCGTACGTGATCACCCGCGCCGGCTATGCAGGCATTCAGCGTTACGCGACGATGTGGACCGGCGACACGAACAGTACGTGGGAAGCGCTCGCTCTGAACATTCCGATGTTCACAACGCTGGGTTTGTCCGGTGAACCGTTTGTCGGTAGCGACGTCGGCGGCTTCATCGGCCGCGGCAACGGCGAGTTGCTCGTGCGTTCGTACCAGGTTGGATTCCTGGCGCCGTTCTGTCGCAACCACAAAGTGATGGACGGTTACGATCAGGAGCCGTGGCGCTTCGGCAAGTATTACGAAGACATTATTCGCAGATTTCTGAAGCTGCGTTACGAGCTGTTGCCGTTCCTGTACACGGTGCTGGAAGAGGCGCATCGCACCGGTGTGCCGGTGTTCCGCCCGCTCGTCCTCAACTACCCGGACGATCCGAACACTTACAACATCGACGACCAGTTCATGATCGGTGACGACCTGCTCGTCGCGCCCATCCTGAAGCCGGATTTAACCCGACGGCTCGTCTATCTCCCCGCCGGCAAGTGGTACGACTACTGGACGAACAAGCAGATCGAGGGTGGAACGATGATCCCCATCGAAGCGCCGCTCGAAACCGTGCCGATGTTTGTTCGCGCCGGGGCAATGATTCCCACCGCGCCGCCGCGCAACTACATTGGCGAGAAGCCGGCGGACCCGATTACGTTCAACATCTACCCAACCGAGAGCGGCTCGGCTTCGGCTGCGCTCTACGAGGACGACGGGCTGAGTCCTGCCTATAAAACCGGCATGTTTTTGCGGACGACATTGAGTGTAAAACGCGTCCGAAACCGCTTTGAAGTATCGACGGACAAGACGGAAGGGCAGTACAACGCGGACCCGCGGAGGTTTAACTTCGTCATCAAGGGCAGCCAGAGTTCAGCAACGATCATCCGGATTAAAACATAATGGTTGCATTGCGGTGACAATTTCCACACACTTCGCCACTATTTTGGCGCGCACCCGCAAATTGTACCGAACATCCCCGATATGGAGGCCCCCAAGGGTTCAACTTTTTGAAAGTTTGGGTAAACGTATGAGCAAACCAAGGGTTCTCACCTTAGCTGTGAGCGTGGTTTTTGTTTTAACTTTGGCTTCATCGGTTTTTGCCGATGCGATCAACACACCGCCCGGATTGGAAAAACTCAGTTTAGCGGGCGATAGTTTGAGCGCTCCCGACATCGTGAAGGGCGAAACCGGATACCTCTTCGCCGAACACTTTGCGAACAACAGCGGCAAGCATCTTGGCTTCAGTGTGGCAGCATTTCACGCGGGCCCGAAATTCGGCCTGACCAACCCGCGTAATCCACTCTCGTCTGCGGCGCCGACACAGAATCCTGAACCGACGGGCATGCTTCTTTTGGGAACTGGCCTGGCGGCAGGAGCGGCTTTCGCGCGACGTTGGAATCGGAAGCGTAGAGCCTAGGGCTTATCGTCCAAGAACTATATCGAAAACGCCAGTCTGAAACTTCACACTATTCTGCGTGTGCTCTCCGACGGCAATGGCATTCTCGATCCGGTACATCGGGTCGCTCTTTTTGGGATCCTCAAGGAAGTGGATCTCTGTGACTAGCGGCTTATATCCGGGGCAAACCGCGACCAGATAGTGTGCGCAGCGCCGGAACTCTGGCGCTCCGGTCGGATTAGGTCGATACGGAATCGGCCGAATACTCTCCAGTTCGTAAAGTCCCGTCTCCGCGGAAACCAAACGGCCACGATTGCGAAAGTCAGTCGTGCCGTTTGAGTATTTCTCCTGCATATCGACGTGCCAGAAATCGAGCACCGCGCCCGGTAATGGGCGTTTCGAGGCACCCTTGCGGACCGGTTTATGACGAAATCGATGGTGCTCGCGTGGCTCATTCTGTGCGCTGCGGTTGTGGCGTCAGGGCAGACTGTTGACTCGTCTGCCCTCAACGTGCGGCTGGTGACGGACGAACCAGAGGCAGTGCTGGCGATACTCGCAAAAATCAAATCCAACCAGACGGTTTCAGACGCCGACTGGCAGCGTGTGTTTCAAAGCGAGGGCTACACCCGGCTCAAGCAGCGTGAAATGTCGATGAAGCGCTCGTTTGAAGATACGGATTTCAAGACGTTCGTTCTTTCGGAGAAGCTTGCGGCGCGCGCGCAGTCACTCGAGGAGGCGCTTGCTCGCTGGCGCCGCGCCGATCTCACGCGTGCAGCGAAGCTGGCCCTGGCTTATCTGCCGGCGCAGGCGCGGATCAGAGTGAAGGTTTATCCCGTTATCAAACCGCGTGAGAACAGTTTTGTCTTTGACGTGAAGACCGATCCGGCGATCTTTCTTTATCTCGATCCGGCCATGGGCCAGGAGAAGTTTGAGAACACTCTGGCGCACGAGTTTCATCACATTGGCTACGGCGGCAGTTGTCCCGTGGCGGCGACCGAGAACGAGATCACAAAGTTGCCGGCGCCGTTACAGACTGTTCTGGGGTGGACCGGCGCGTTTGGAGAAGGTCTCGCGATGCTGGCCGCTGCGGGCGGACCGGATATTCATCCTCACGCAGTCAGCAGTGCGGCAGATCGTGCGCGTTGGGACAAAGACGTCGCCAACTTCAATGACGATCTGAAGAAAGTCGAAAAGTTTTTTCTGGATATCCTGGACAAGAGACTGACGGAAGAGCAGGTTCAGCAAACAGGCTTTTCGTTCTTTGGCACGCAGGGACCCTGGTACACGGTTGGTTGGAAAATGTCGGTGGTGATCGAGCAGACTTTTGGACGGGCGCGTTTGATCGAATCGTTCTGCGATCCGCGAAAACTGCTGGCGACCTACAACGAAGCGGCGGCGAAACAGAACCGCAATCTGCGCGAGCCACTCGCGCTCTGGTCCACTTCTTTAACGGAAACGAAATGAGCTGTAGCCGATTATGCCGAAATAGACGACGAGTGTGATGGCGCTCCAGTATTCCATGGGAATCGAGTAGAGCGTGTGGCGCGGTCGTAGCAGTGTCACCGGTCCGGTTTTCTCATACGTGATTTCCTGGACCTTCTGCCGGTTGAGGCGCCGGCCCGTGACGAAGATGAGAATTGCTCCAAGCACGATCATTGAGTGCAGCGGCCACCACGAAGACGTGCGCAGCACGTCGAAACCAAAACCGTAGTAGAGGATCGCGCTAATCACGATGAAGGGAGCGATCAAGAGCAAAGGGATCAGGTATCCCTGGCCGGTGTAGAAAATCATCAGCAAACCTCACATTGCGTCGGGACTTTGGCTGACGCTTTCACAGCCTTGATGGAGGATCTGTAAGATACTTCGGGTATCCATATCCAGGCCGCTGGTGCTGATGGAGAGGGAGCTCATGCCGAAAACGCGCTGCACCTGCGAGAGTAGCTTCAGCCACGCAGGCCGGCGCGCGTCGTAAGTCTCGTGGTTGCGAAGCTCCAGCGAGATGTAATCCGCGCCGTGAAGATTGTGCCACTTCATGCGCCGGATATCGTCCCAACGGATCACTCCGACCTTCAGCCGCCGATCAAACACGCCTTCGTCGTTGAGAACGATGCAGGGACCCTCGCCCTCCGGACGTATCAGTCTCACCACCAGGACCACCAGCATAACCCCGCCCGCAACCCACACTATGAACGGCAGGTAACCCAGCATGTAATAGAGGACGCCCGCCGCGACGAGCATGAGCAGGGCCATACGCCACTTGTGATTCGGTTCGATTTTGATTTCGGTTGAGGACATGCTGAAGGACGCGCGAGCCTGGGATTCGTCCTGACGCAAGTATCTATTGCGCGCCGAGCGGCTGTCAACAAATTTGTCTCAAGGCCTTTTCGGCAAAAAAGTGCCACCGTGCTATCTTGTTCGAGCTAAACGAAAAAAGTATCAAGGGGTAAGAGGATGCATCACAAATGGTCTCGGGAGCGCCTCCCGTCTCTGTTGATTCTTGCGGGCCCCCTTCTGTTTGCGCCTACCGCCGGCGCGCAACAGGTCTGCTACACGGCTGGCGCTCGCGAGCAGGCCGAAAAAACAGCGAAGGTCTGGCGCACACCCGACGAGGGCTACGATCCGGTGCTCGGCTACAACCCGGCCAACGGCCCGCGCCGCGGCGCGCCCGAAGTGGATGCAAACGGCCTCGCGAAAGCCATCAAGTGCGTCGCGAACAAGGACGAAAACCCGGGCGCCGGCACGACACCGAAGTTTCATTGCTCAGTTCAAGGCGTGACTGACGAAGAAGGCAAACTGGTCCGTTACAAAATCAAGCCTCACTTCAAAGGGCAGTCGCCCGAAAAAAGAAATGGTGAGATCTACGGCGAGTTTTTGTCGTCGCGGTTTTCGAAAGCGCTCGGCTTCTTCGCCGACGACGAATGGGTCGCGGACGTTACCTGTCCGGACTGCAAGAAGAGTTTGACGCGCAGTTTTCAGGGCGCGCCTTTCTCGCCGTTTCAACCTGCCGCCGGCATCGAGCTTCCGCTCGCGCGCGGCCTCGACGTGAAGTGCGACGGCAAAGATTCCGCTCCGCTGGCGGGCTCGCTTCAGAAGCTGCTCGACAACGGCGGGTCGCGCGCGGAGATCGACGCCTTCAAACTCTGGCTGGCCTTTATCGATCATGGCGACACGAAGACTGACAATCACAAGATTGCGTGTCTCAAGTCTACGAAGGACGGCGACACTCGCAGGTGCGAACCCGGCGAAGCCGTCTTTTATGTCAGCGACATGGGTTCGACGTTCGGGTACTCGAGTTCGAGTGAGAGCAAAGCGCGGCTCGAAGTCTGGCGTAAGAAAGATCCCATCGAAGTGCGCGGCGGAAAGTGCACGGCGACGGCGAAGAGTGTTGGCTCGACGGAGATTGGCGAAGGCGGACGGAAGTTGTTGGCGGATGGACTTCAGCGACTGCTCGACGCCGAGAAACAGAATCAGACGATCACGAAGGTTTTTGCGGCTTCGCGAAACGCGGAGCGCGATCGACCCCCGGCGGAGTGGACCGCGGAATTCGAACGCAAGGCGCGCCTGATCATCGACGCCCACTGCTCGAACTAGTGGGTTCACCAGAACGTTTGAAACGCTCTTGAGCCGAGGTTTTTTAGCCAGAGATGAACGCAGAAAAAAGGGATAAGCAGTGGCCCGACTCCGTGTAAATCCGTGAAATCTGTGGCTAACTCTCAGACTCCTCAAAATGAAAACTCAGGGTAAGAAGTTGATGCAATCCGAAAGTCCGAAGCCCGCGCCGTTGAAGCCGAAACGTTTCTTTGCCTGGTCAGTGCTGAACCGCGATCTGTGCCAGTTGGAGTTCTTCAGGCGAGTGCTGGAAGAGGCGCTCGACAAATCATCACCAGTGCTAGAGCGGCTGAAGTTCCTCTCCGTCTTCTCGTCGAACCTGGACGAATTTTTCATGGTCCGCGTCTCGGGTATCAAGGAGATGCTGGACATCGAGGATCTCGGCCCGATGCCCGGCGAGCTGACGCCGGTCGAGCAGCTTGCGGTGATTCGCAATCGCGTGCTGACGCTCGTCGAGGAGCACACGCGCTGTCTGCGTGAAGAAGTGATTCCGGAGCTCGGTGCAAACGGCGTGGTCATCGCGCCGTATGCGTCACTCAAAAAAGACGAGCAGCGCGGCCTGAATCAGTACTTCATGAAAAACATCTTTCGCGTGCTGACACCGCAGGCTGTCGATCCGGCGCGCCCGTTTCCTTACATCTCGAACCTGAGCTTGAACATCGGTCTCACGGTTGAAAGCAATCCGGAAGACACGCTTGCGGGTGCGCCACTCGGCAACGAGAAGCGCTTCGTGCGAATTAAAGTTCCGCCCGTAGTGCCGCGGCTGATTCCGGTGAGTAAGAGCCAGGTGAAGTTTGCACTCGTGGAGGAAGTGATCGAGGCAAACATTCACCGGCTGTTTCCCAGCATGCACTTGAGCAAGGGGCACCTGTTTCGCGTGACGCGCGATGCCGACGTCGAGATCCGCGACGACAAGGCGGCGGACCTGCTCGCCTTGATCAAGGAATCGTTGCGCGAGCGGCGGTTTGGTTTGCCGGTGCGCCTGGAAGTGTCGTCGTCGATGCCCGCGGAGATGGTCGACTACCTCACGACGTCGCTGCGCATCGACTCGAATGATGTTTACGCGATTGACGGGTTGCTGGACGCGCCCGACTTGATGGAGCTCTACAGCCTCCCGCGGCCTGATCTAAGAGATAAGCCGCTGAAGGCGACGGTGCCGGCGGTGTTGCGCAACAAGGAGTCGTTCTTTGACGCGCTCAAGAAGCAGGACGTGCTGCTGCATCATCCGTACACGTCGTTCGGAACGATCATCGATTTCATACGCGCCTCGGCGCAGGATCCGCAGGTAGTGGCGATCAAGATGTGTCTCTACCGCACCGGACAAAACTCGCCGATTGCGCAGGCGCTGATCGAAGCGAGTGAGCGAGGCAAGCAGGTCACCGCGGTAGTCGAGATCAAAGCGCGCTTCGACGAGGAGAACAACATCGAATGGGCCAAGCGGCTTGCCGAATCGGGCGTGCACGTCGTGTACGGTCTGATAGATCTGAAAACCCACAGCAAGGTCGCGCTGGTTGTGCGGCGCGAGGACGACGGTCTTCAAACGTACACGCACATCGCGACCGGCAACTACAACCCGACAACCTCGCGGCTTTACACCGATCTCGGTTTGCTGACCGCCGACACGGTAATCGGCGACGACGCCACTGACCTGTTCAACTTTCTCACCGGATTCTCGATGCAGAAGGAGTACACGCGGCTGATGGTGGCGCCGCTGAATCTGCGCAAGCGCATGATGGCGCTGATCAAACGCGAAACGGCGCATGCGGAAGCAGGACGGCCGGCGCGGATCGCCGCGAAAGTGAATCGCCTGACGGATCTGAACATCATTGAAGCGCTTTACGAAGCGTCGCAGGCGGGAGTGCAGATCGATCTGATCGTGCGTGGCGCGTGCATGATTCGTCCAGGCGAGCCGGGACTCTCGCCCACGATTCACGTCCGCAGCATCGTCGGACGTTTTCTCGAGCACAGTCGCATCTTCTTCTTCGCGAATGGAGGCGATGAAGAAGTCTACATCGGCTCGGCTGACTGGATGACGCGCAATCTGGATCGTCGGGTCGAAGTGGTGACGCAGGTGCTCGATACACACGCGAAGAAGTATTTGAAAGACACCGTGCTGGGCGCGTATCTGCGCGACAACGTGAAGGCGCGCGTGATGAACTCCGACGGCAGCTACGAACGCCCGCCGATGTCACCGGGCGAAGAGCCGTTCAATAGCCAGTTGTTTTTCGAGGGTCCAAACAGCTCACCGGCAGTCGCGAGCGTTCACCCGTTGAAGAAGCCGTTGTGGACTAAGCAGTAGATCGAGTTTTCGGAGCCGAGAAAGGAAGAGGAGAGATGAACCGTTTGACTCTCGCGGTGTTGGCGATGTTTGTCGTCATCCTGCTGGGTAGCGGGCTGGTGGCTTACATGTTGCGCGATCAGGCGCCCGCAGGTGCGACACCGGCGAGCTCGCCGGGAAACACGAGCACAGCGCAAACAACACCAACCGAGAACCGAACGCCGGCGGAGAACCAACCGCAGCGCGAGACACTTCCGCAGGAAGTCCCGCTGCTCGGACAATTATTCGGACCAGACGTCTCAGGCCTTTCGCCATCAACTCTGTCGAGTTGGGAATCACTCTCCGCGCGGATCGCCCTACGCTTCTCGCTCGCCGCGTTTCTCGCCGCCATTTTGGCATTCCGACCGCGGCGCGGTCTGTCACTAACGCGCCGCAATCCTTACGTCGCGCAGACGCAGATCCTGATGGCCGTCGTCGCGGGCGCGATGATGATGGTGGTCGGCGACAGCGCGGCCCGCGCTTTCGGCATCTTCGCCGCCGCTTCACTCGTTCGCTTTCGCACCAACATTCGCGACCCGAAGGAGATCACGGTCCTGCTGGTCTGTCTCGGCGTCGGTCTCGCCGCCGGCGTCGGCCGCTGGGACATGGCCATCATCCTGACGTTATTCGTACTCCTCTCACTGGCAATCCTCGAATACTTCGAACAGTTTCAAGTCTTCCGCTCGATGGAGCTCTGCGTCCAAACGCGCGACGTGGATCGCACCAACGACGTGCTGAGAGGTCTCTTCGTGCGTCACGATTTCGATTACGAGCTGCGCGAACTCAACCGGCAGGATGCGGAAGAACCGCTCGGCAAGATCGTTTACCTCGTAAACATCGATCCCGTGACCAGCACGAGTAAACTCAGTGACGAAATACTGTCGCGCGATGCCGACAACGTTGACAGTGTCGAGTGGGATCAGAAGGAAAGCAAGACGTATATTTACAAGTAGCACCGAACAAGCGGGAGGACTGGATTGAGCCGAACGATAGTAGTGGGAGACATTCACGGTTGTTACGACGAGCTGACGGAGCTGCTCGCGAAGGTCGGCTTCACGGCGGACGATCGGGTCGTCGCCGTCGGTGATCTGATAACGAAAGGTCCGAAGAACCGCGAAGTGCTCGATCTGTTCATGACTGACGCGCGTTTCCGCACGGTAATCGGGAATCACGACCTTGCGATTCGTCGCAAGTGGAACGGCGAGAAGCTGAAGTTGCGCACGGCGCAAAAAGTGACTCACAAAGAGTTGAAAGCAGAAAAAGAGAAGTACCTGCCGTTTCTGAATCGCCTGCCGTTCACCATCGATCTCGGGACGCACCTCGTCGTGCACGCGGGCCTGCGGCCGGACATCGAGCTTTACTCACAGACGACCGAAGACATGACGCTCATGCGCACGCTCGGCAAGGACCGTGAAAAACATGACGGCACGCCGTGGTACGAGGTCTACGACGGCGACAAGATCGTTTTGTTCGGACACTGGCCCTCGCCCGACCCACGCCGCGGGAAAAAGGCCCTGGGTCTCGACACCGGCTGCGTTTACGGTTACAAATTAACTGCTTACATTATCGAGACGGACGAGTTAGTCACCGTCCCGGCAAAGCGTGGCTACGATGAATCGTGACTGTGGGAGGTCAGGTTCGCACACTGGATATGCCTTCGAACATGAATGAACAAGTGCTGGTGGTCGACGACGATCAGGCGATACGCTGGACGTTGCGCGAAGCGTTGCAGAGCTGGGGCCTTGGCGCGACTGAAGCAGGCTCCGTAGCCGAAGCGCTCAAGCTCTTCAATTCGGAGCTGCCCGCCGTCGTGCTGCTCGATATCGATCTTCCCGATGGTTCCGGCCTCGACGTGTTGCGCGAGATCAAGCGCGAGCATCCGGAAACGGTGGTCATCATGATCACCGGCAATGTTCAGATCGAGAGCACTATCTCTGCGCTGCGTGGCGGCGCCTACGATTTCATCGGTAAGCCGATCAACCTGGAAGAGCTGCGCATCACGATTCGCAACGCGGTCGAAGCGCGCCAGTTGCGCAAGGAAGTAGCGGAAGTAAGAAAAGAGCGAGCGCGCGAGTTCAACTTCCGGCAGATTATCGGCGAGTCGCCGGCGATGAAGAAGATGCTGGGCCTGGCCGCGAAGGTCGCGGAGAGTGAAGTCTCGTCAGTGTTGCTGCAAGGCGAGTCGGGAACCGGCAAAGATCTCGTTGCGAAGGCGATTCATTACGGATCGCAGCGCGCCGAGCGTCCGTTCGTGGCGATCAACTGCGCCGCGCTGCCCGCGACACTGATCGAGTCGGAACTGTTTGGTTACGAAAAGGGCGCGTTCACCGACGCGAAGGCGCGCAAGGAAGGACTTTTCGAACAGGCTGAAGGCGGCACCATCCTGCTCGACGAGATCGGCGAGCTCGAGTTGTCGCTTCAGGCAAAGCTCCTGCGCGTGCTCGAAGAAGGAGCGTTTCGCCGCGTTGGTGGTTTGAAAGACATTCCACTCGACGTGCGCGTGCTGGCCGCGTCAAATCGCGACCTGAAAACCGAAAGCGAGGCGGGACGCTTTCGACTCGATCTCTACTATCGACTCTCGATCATCCAGATCGACATTCCGCCGCTGCGCGAGCGAGGCGACGACGTGCTGCTGCTGTCGCAACACTACATCGACACGATCGGCTCGCGTCTCAAGCGAAACAAGATCACCGGACTGTCGCGCGAAGCGACCGAGGTTTTTCGCAACTACCGCTGGCCCGGCAACGTGCGCGAACTGCGCAACGTGATCGAGCGCGCTTTGATTCTCGAAGACGCCGATAAGATCACCACTGAATACCTGCCCGGCAGCCTGCTCGCGCCGGCTCGACTCGATGCTTCGTCTTTGCCCGTCACGGGCGACGGCGCGCCCCGTTTCTTGTTGCCGGAAGAGGGCATTTCGCTCGACGAAGCAGAGCTCTCGTTTGTCAGACAGGCAATCCAGCGCAGCGGCGGCAACCAAACACGGGCCGCCGAGCTGTTGGGCATTTCACGCGATCAGCTTCGCTACCGTCTGAAGAAACTCGAAGACGCACGAACGGCCGCCGTGACCGACGCGACGTAACCCGCTTTCGAAACGCGCATGACCACTGATCCGCAATCGCTCAATCCCCGGCTCAACACTGAAGCAGCGTTGCTGCGTTCGGAAAAAGAGCTGGCTGACATCAAGTTTGCGCTCGACGAGTCGGCCATCGTCGCGATTACCGATCAGCGCGGCATTATCAATTACGCCAACGACAAGTTCTGCCAGATCTCGAAGTATTCCCGCGAGGAGCTGCTCGGTCAGGACCATCGCATCATCAATTCCGGTTACCATTCGAAAGAGTTCATCAGAAATCTTTGGACGACGATAGCGAGCGGCCACGTTTGGCGCGGCGAGATCAAGAATCGCGCCAAGGACGGGAGTCACTACTGGGTCGACACGACCATCGTTCCGTTTCTCAACGCGGAGGGAAAGCCTTACCAGTACGTCGCGATTCGCAGCGACATCACCGAGCGTAAACGCGCTGAAGAGCAGATTCGCGAACAGGCGGCACTGCTGGACCAGGCGCAGGATGCGATCCTGGTTCGCGACCTCGACCAGAACATTCTCTTCTGGAACAAGGGAGCCGAGCAGATGTATGGCTGGACCGCCGAAGAGGTCATCGGCAAGAAGGTTCAGGATGTGCTCTTCAAAGAACGTTCGAGCCAGTTTGAAGCTGCTCGCAGCGCGATCGTCGAACAAGGAGAGTGGAAGGGTGAAATTCGCCAGACGCGTCGCGACGGCGCGCAGATCATTGTCGAGAGCCGTTGGACTCTCGTGCGCGACGAGCAGGGAAGTCCGAGATCGATTCTCGTTATCAACACCGACATCACCGAGAAGAAGCGGATGGAATCGCAGTTTCTGCGCGCGCAGAGAATGGAGTCCATCGGCACGCTTGCGGGCGGCATCGCTCACGATCTCAATAACGTGCTTTCGCCGATCCTGATGGCCATCGACATGCTGCAACTGCGAACGACCGACGCGAGCAGCAAGAAATGGCTCGACGTGCTGCGCACGAACGCGGAGCGTGGCGGCAACATGGTGCGGCAAGTGCTTTCGTTTGCGCGCGGCGTCGAAGGCGAACGCGTTGCTTTGCAACCGAAGCATTTGATTAAAGAGATCGTCAAGATCCTGCGCGAAACATTTCCGAAGTCCGTCGTGATCAGCTTTCACGTGCCTGACGACCTCTGGATCATCTCGGCGGATGCGACGCAGATGCACCAGGTGCTGATGAATCTCTGCGTAAACGCGAGAGACGCGATGCCTGAAGGCGGCTCGATCTCGATCCGGGCGGAAAATATTTTTGTAGATGAAAACTACGCCCGCATGCACATCGAAGCGAAGGCCGGCCGCTTCGTTGTAATTCAGGTCTCGGACACGGGACCGGGAATGGCGCCCGAGATTCAAAGCCGCATCTTTGAACCGTTCTTCACCACGAAAGAGATGACGAAGGGAACCGGTCTCGGTCTCTCGACGGCGTTGACGATCGTCAAGAGTCACGGCGGATTCATCAACGTCTATAGCGAGCTGCACAAAGGGAGTAGCTTCGCGCTCTATCTTCCGGCGCTCGACGCGCCGGGCGCTGCTGATGTCGCGGCATTGCAAACGGATCTGCCGGTCGGCAACGGCGAGTTGATCCTAGTCGTCGACGACGAAGACTCGATTCGCGAAATCACTCGCAGCACGCTCGAGACGTTTGGCTATCGCGTGTTGACTGCCAGCGACGGCACGGAAGCATTGGCGGTGTATGCCGACAAGAAGAACGAGATCGCCGTTGTGTTGACGGACATGGTCATGCCGTTCATGGACGGTCCGGCCACGATTCGTGCGCTGCAAAGAATGAATCCCCGGGTGCGAATCATCGCGGCCAGCGGGTTGGGCACCGGACAGCATGCCGGCGAAGGCGCGTTGGAAGGCGTCGCCGTGTTTCTCACTAAACCCTACACCGCGGAGAAGTTGCTGAGAACCCTCGCGCAGGTTCTTCACGGCTGACCGCCCTGCGGGAAATTCCTACCAGGCTGCGAAATACCTCGCAATCGCGGCGGTTCACCCCCGAAAAATTCCCGTAACCAGCAGATACAGAAGGTGGTACGGCTCGTGCACTCGCGCTGGCAGTTGCGAAGACGTGTGAAGGGCAACGTCGAAGGCGAAGGAACGATAAGAATGGCGAAAGTCTTGATCCTGGGTGGTGGGTTTGCCGGCGTTGTTGTTGCGGAACGCCTCGCTGAGCAGTTGGGCGGCGAACACCAGATCACGCTCGTCTCGCGGAGCCGGCAGTTCATTTTTTATCCGGCGCTGGTGCGACTCGCGTTCGGCAAAAACCAGCCGGAAGATGTTTCGTTCGATCTCCGACACACGCTATTGAGCCGGCGCGTTAACTTCGTCGAAGCGGAAGTTGCCCATATCGATCACGTTGAAAGACGAGTGACGATCGCTTACGGCGAAGTCGAAGGAAAACTCTCGTACGACTATCTCGTGTTTGCACTCGGCCGCCGGCTCGCGACCGAGCACATTCTCGGATTCTACGAGCACGCGCATCATCTGCTGAACGTCGACAAAGCGATCAAATTTCACAGGGCCATGGGCGAGCTTCACAAAGGACGGGCTGTCTTTGGTCAATGCGAGGGCGCTCGCCTGCCGGTTCCCGTTTACGAAAGTGCTTTTGCGCTGGCGCGCCGTCTTGAAGACAGCGGCGAACGTGACAGCGTGAACATAACAGTCGTGAGCCCGAGCACGCTCGAGGCGGAGCTCGGAGACTCGCGCGCGGCCGGCGCGATCGAGAACGCGCTGACGACCCAGCAGATCGAGTTCGTGCCTGACTTCAATATCACTTCAGTGACGGAAAACTCGGCGTTGACGGACAGCGGAGAAGCGCTCGAGTTCAACCTCCTAATGCTCGTGCCGCCGTTTCGCGGGCCTTCAGCCGCTTCATTCATGGGAGCGACCAATGAGGAAGGTTACCTCAGTGTCGAACTGACGATGCGCGTGCTGGGTCTGGATCGAATCTACGCCGTCGGCGATTGCGTGAACTTCGAAGGCCCTAAGATGGGCCACATGGCCGTGCGCCAGGGCGAAGTCGCGGCGGCGAATCTCGCGTCGGAACTTGCCGGACACGAACCCGCAGTGCGCTACCAGCATGAGATGAGATTCGTGATCGACGCCGCCGGAGACGACGCCGTCTATCTACACAAAGACATGGATGCCGATGAAGCGTCCACAGTCAGACAAGGCCGCTTTTGGAGTTGGGCCAAACGCGCCCAACAACAGTATTGGGAATTCGGAGCAAGGAGGGGCGCCTCGCCCAAAACTTTATGATGACTATCAAACGCATTGTTTGTCCCACTGACTTGTCCGCATACTCAGTCGGCGCGGTGCGTTACGCGCTGGCGCTGTCGCGCGTCCACGATGCCGAGTTGATCCTTTTGCACTGCGAACCGCCTTCGGATCGTCTCGACAACGACGAAGAGCTCGGCATTCTGGAGTCGTCGGCGTTGGCTGAGATCAACCCGCAGGAGCTCGTTGGCGCGCGCTGGCGGGCGATTGTCGCGACCGCGGAGGACGTGGGCGAGGAGATCATGAACCAGGCACAGTCGCAACACGCCGACTTGATCGTGATGAGATCGCGACGCCGGCCGCATCGCGCGGCCCTGCTCGGCTCGACGGCCGAAGCGGTGTGTCGCCGCGCGCCGTGCCCGGTGCTGGTGATGCACGGCGACGAGCGCGAGTGGGTTGACGACGAGCTCCGCATCGATCTGCGCCGCGTGCTGGTTGCTTACGACTTCTCTGATTACTCCGAGCTGGCGCTCAACTACGCACTGTCAGTCGCGCAGGAGCATCAGGCAGAGCTCCATCTGCTGCACGTGTTGCCGCCGCGTTCGATAAACGATCCGGAGATTGCGTGGTATCCGAGCAAAGGCGAGTCGGCTTATCACACGGCTGCGCGCCGTTTGCAGCGAGCCGTGCCGGCTGAGGTCCATCTCTGGTGCACCGTCAAAACGGCCGTCAGCGAAGGACATCCTTATCGCGAGATTCTCAACTACGCCGAGAAGAACGACATCGACTTGATCAGCGTTGGCGCGCACGGCGCGGGGTTCGGCATGCGGGCTTTGTTTGGCTCGAACGTCGATCGCGTGTTGCGGCAGTCGCCTTGTCCGGTGCTGGTGGCACGCCCGTTGAAACCGGGAGTGATGCGGGCCAGAGAGGAAGCAAGCGTTTCGCTCACTTACGAAGGCGAGGGCGAGCGTGAGTTCGAACTGAGCTACTAATCTCGCCCGGGAGTCGATATGGGAGAGCACAACGTCGAACAAGACTTTCAAGAGACGGACGCGCGGATCTTTATGAAGGCGCTGCTGGAAGATCTGCGGGCGCTGTCGTTCATGCTCGAAAACGGACGCGTTGAGAGCGGCATCCGGCGCATCGGAGCGGAGCAGGAGATGTTTCTGATCGACAGCTACCTGCGACCCGCTCCGGTGTCGTTGGAAGTGCTGAGCCAGATTGACGACCCGCGGCTCACGACTGAGATCGCGCGTTTCAATCTGGAAGCGAACCTCACGCCGCTGCGTTTGACCGGCGCCTGTTTCAGCGAGATGCAGCAGGAGCTCGAGAAACTGATCGCGCTGGCGCGGCGCAGTGCGGTCAGCCAGGGCGCAGACATCCTCCTCTCAGGCATTCTGCCGACGCTGCAAAAGTCAGACTTGACGCTCGATAACCTCACGCCGGTCGCACGCTATCACGAGTTGAATCGCGGTGTTATTCGTCTGCGCGGCGGCCCGCTTTCGATTCACATCAAAGGGCTCGACGAGCTGCAGGCCACCCACGACAACATCATGATGGAGTCGTGCAACACCAGCTTCCAGGTCCACTTTCAAAGCACTGCCGGCGAGTTTGTGAATCACTACAACGTGGCGCAGGCGATCACGGCGCCGGTGCTCGCAGTCGCGGTTAACTCGCCGTTGCTGTTCGGCCGGCGCTTGTGGCAGGAGACGCGCGTCGCGCTGTTCCAGCATTCGACTGATGAGCGTTCGTCGTCACAGCTCGCGCGCAGCCAGCCGACACGCGTGAGTTTTGGCGACGAGTGGTTGCGCAACTCGATCGTGGAGCTTTACCACGAGCAGATTCTGCGTTTTCGTCCGATCATGATCAGCCGGGCGGACGAGAATCCTTTTGCCGTGCTCGCCCGCGGCGAGACGCCTTCGCTCTCGGCGCTGCGAATGCACAACGGAACCGTTTGGCGCTGGAATCGCGCCTGCTACGGCGTGACTGACGGCGTGCCGCACCTGCGCATCGAGAACCGCGCGTTGCCGTCCGGCCCAACGATTACAGACGAGATAGCTAACGCAGCTTTCTTCAGCGGCCTGATGCTGGCGCTCCCTGAAGAGTACGGCGAGATCGCGACGCAGATGGAGTTTGAAGAGGCGAAGTTGAACTTCTTCCGCGCGGCGCGACACGGCCTCGACGCTCAGTTCCGCTGGATAGGTGGGCAGAGTCTCAGCGCGTCGAAGCTGATTTTGAACCACCTCCTGCCGCTCGCGAAACAGGGATTGAGCAGTGCGGAAGTGGCGAGTGAAGACATCGATCGTTACCTCGGCATTATCGAGGAGCGCGCGCGTTGCGGGCAGACAGGCGCGCGCTGGATCACGAAGTCCTGGGCGGCGATGGGAAACTCGACGTCGAGAGAAACGCGCCGCATGGCACTGACGTCCGCGATGTTGAGCAATCAGAAGCAGAATCAACCGGGACACTGTTGGCCCGTGGTTGAAGTCGCCGAGACTGAGCAATGGGAACAGCACTACCAGGTCGTCAGCCAGTTTATGTCGACCGACTTGTTTACGGTCCATCCGGGCGACTTGATCGATCTCGCGGCAAGCGCGATGAATTGGCGGCACATCCGGCATGTGCCGGTGGAGGATGAGGATGGACGGCTGGTAGGTTTAGTGACTCATCGCGGTCTGTTGCGAATGATGAGTGGTGGAAGGAGCGAAGCGCTCACCGTGCGGGAGATCATGATCGAGAATCCGGTCACCGTTTCGCCGTCGACGACGTCGTTGGAGGCGATGGATCTCATGCGCGGCAATCGCATCGGCTGTTTGCCGGTGGTGGAAGACAATCGCCTCGTCGGGATCGTCACGTCGTACGACTTTCTCGAAGCGACGGCAGCACTTTTCAGGCAGCATCTTTCAGCGAAGACGGAAGCGCCCAAGTTTCTGGCGCAGGCAAACAATGGGTGAGCGGTACATGTGGAAAATATCCCAAGCAGCGCGGTTTTCTTTGCGACAATATCTCAGTAGTGGGTCATGGCATGAGTAAAACGCCAGCAAATTTACTAGTTGATTCCTTTGTGCTCTTTGGTACACTCATTGCCAATGACCCTCTGGAGGGCGAGCCAGGGCTCGGTACAGGCGCTCGCAGTAAGCACATGGTCGGCGCAAAGCGATGTGCAGTTACGGAGGAGCGGGATCCGCTTATCCCCGAAACGGTTTGTTGTAATTCGGCTTTAGGTGCGCTTCGCGGCCTGAACGCCGTCAAAACCAGCAGACACCATGCACGCGGTTCGGTGCTGTTTGTCGAAGGTCAAATGCCACGAGGAGTCTATATCCTGTGTGAAGGTCGTGCGAAAATCTCAATCGCGTCACCCGAAGGCAAGACACTCGTGCTTAGGATTGTTCAGCCTGGTGACGTTTTAGGATTGAATGCCGCACTCACCGGCTCAACACATACTGCGACGATGCAGGCGCTCGAGCCCTGCCGCGTCGACTTTATACCTCGGAAAGATCTGCTGCGGCTGCTCGATCGTGACAAGCGTGTCTATGCCGATGTGGCGCAGGCGTTGAGCTACAAGCTCAATAGCGTGGTAGATCACACCCGGCTGCTGTTCCTGTCGCATTCAGTAACCGAAAGACTGGCGCGACTGATGGTTCGGTGGTGTGATGAGGGTGGGAAACGAACCAGCCAGGGAATCAAGATCGTCACAGGTCTTACTCACGAAGAAATCGCCCAGATGATTTGCACGTCGCGTGAGACCGTCACGCGACTACTAAGCAAGTTCAAGAAGCAGCATCTGGTCAGCCTTGTCGGCACGACGATTTTTATTCGCAATCGTAAAGCGCTCGAAGCTCTCGCGGGATTCTGAAGTTCGACTTGTGTGATGAGCGTCACAGCCATCGGCACAAACTTATCATTAAAATTGGCGGCATTTTGAGGGCCTGAGGTGAAACACCACCATGATTAAGTTTCTTATTATTCTCGCTCTGCTTGTAGCGGTGATGTGGCTCGCCACGGGAACCTATTCACAGTCTGCCCCGACAGGCCAGTCTCAAGCTAAGACTCAAACGCAATCACCCCACGCCAACAGCGGCGACTACGTGGGCAGCGAAGCGTGCAAGGATTGTCACGAGGATCAATTCAAAAACTTCTCTCATACGACGCACGCGCGTCTGACCATGCTCGCCAGTTGGAAAGATCGCGTGACAGGCTGTGAATCATGTCACGGACCCGGCAAGGCCCACATCGAAGAAGGCGATCCCAAAAAGATCATGTCCTTCAAGAACAAGCCGCCCAAGGAGATCTCCGAGACCTGTTTGACTTGTCACTCCGGCAGGGAAGAGCACAACAACTTCCGCCGCGGCGAGCACTGGCGTAATGATATCGGGTGCATCGATTGCCATGCGCCCCATTCACCGGCCACTGGCCGGCAACTTGCCGCTTCCAACGTCTTCGTTTCACCCGCAAACGCACAGAAGCCCGGTTTCTCCACGATTAAGCTGCTCAGAAATAGCGAGCCGCAATTGTGCCTGGGCTGTCATGGCGAAATGAAGCACCAGTTTAATTTGCCCTTCCATCACAAGGTGCTGGAAGGAGCAATGAAGTGCAGCGATTGCCACAATCCGCACGGCGGTTTCGAACTTAAACAAACGCGATTGGCGACAGGCGCGGATGCGGCCTGTATCAAGTGTCACGCTGACAAACAAGGCCCATTCGTATACGAGCACGCGCCGGTCAAGACCGAAGGTTGCATCGCGTGTCATACACCTCACGGGTCGTCCAACCCACGGCTGTTGATTACGAGCAGGGTCGGACAGCTCTGTCTGACGTGTCACAGCTCGGCCCACGGGGTTGGCGCCGACGAACCGGCAGGTCCGCAGCATAACCAAAATGCGCAATACGCTAATTGCACAAACTGTCACGTCAAGATTCACGGTTCACGTACGAGTCCAGTCTTTTTCAGGTAACCGTATTGTGAATCGTGGCGGCGGGCTAAGTCGGGAGGATGTCCCATGACAAGGAAACCAGAGCGAGCGTACTTGATACTTTCGGGAATAGTATTGTTGCTGATGATAGTGTCGGCGCAAGCTCAGCAACCGTCGCCCACGCCAAAAACCGATAACAATCAACCTGGTGCGCCCGTCGAAGCAGGCGAGGACGCAGGTGACTACACGGTCATCTCGAGTTTGGAGTTCGGTTATCGGGGAATAAGACTCGACGGCGACGAGAACAAGTACAAGAGCGATCTCAATTACAAGGCTGGCCCACGCCTGTTCGACAGTAGTTTCCTAATGAGATCGCAGGACGGCAAATCGAATTTTTTCAATACCCTGCTCGTGACTTCGACTGGTTGGGGAGCTGACCCGCAGGGCAATTTCAGAATAAGCGTCGAGAATCCAAAGTGGTATCGCTTTGACGGCACTTACCGCCGTTTCAAATACTTTCGTTTTCTGAATACCTTTGCCAATCCAAACTGGGTATTTAGTCCGCCGCAGTTTAGTGTGCCGCCGAAGCCCGGGACCGGTGAGCACGGCTTCAACACGAAAACCACGATGGGAGATTTTGATCTCACCATCCTGCCGAAGAACGAACGAATCAGATTCAACGTCGGATACTCGCCGGAACGTTACAATGGCCCTGCGTTCACGAACTACCACTCCGGCGGAAACGAATTCAATCTCCTGTCGAATCTCAGATCCCGAGCGAACGACTTCCGCGTGGGAGCGGACGGGCGGATTGGCGGGGTCAATTTCTCGTTCCTCCAGGGTTTTCGCCGTTTTCGTGACGACAGCTCTATCGATTCCGGCGTGAATCCGGGCATCAACGTGAACCCGACCGCCGCGAATCTCACCACTTTCCACCGCAACGAGCCCGCGCGCGGCAGCGTTAATTACACGCGCTTCAGCTTGCAGACGCTGATTGCCGGAAAACTCGATATCACAGGCCGCATCATCTACAGCAAGGCGAAGCAGACCTACGATTTTGCTGAGAACTTCACCGGCCGCAACTGGAACCCGCGAATCACGGGATTCCCGCCCAGCCCGCCGGCCGCAACGCCGAATATTCTCAACCTGGGCCAGTACGTTCTGAATGGTGAATCCGAACGGCCCAATACGCTCGGAGACATCGGATTGACGTACCGCTTCAACGAGCATTTCCGGCTTTCAAACACGTTTCGCGTAGAAGATTTCAAGATCGACGGCTTCGCCCTGTTCAGTGATTTCTTCTCGCTCACGCGCGGAACGAGGACCGATACGATCGGATTCAGTAACAACAACGTAAACACGTTGACCAAGTACCGGAAATACCAGAACCTGGTCGAAGGCGACTACCAGTTCAATAATCGCTACTCGGTCCACCTTGGATATCGTTACGCGAGGCGCCGGATCGAGGAAGAGCTGAGCGGTTTTAACCTCGGCTCGAATTCGCCCACGCCGCTAACTCCGGAGAGTTTTGAGGAACACAACAACACCAACGTAGTGATTGGCGGTTTCAAAGCGCGGCCGCTCACTGACTGGACGATCTACTTCGACGCCGAACACGGCACGGCCGACAACGTCTTCACTCGAATCGGAAACTACAACTTCACCAATGTTCGAGCTAAGAGCCGGTACAAACCGAGTCGAAATGTGGCGTTCAATGTGTCGTACATTACGAAAAACAATTCCAACCCTTCGGAGATCGCCGGTGTTTCGCTCGAAGACTTTGGCGTAAGCGTGAAATCGCGTCTCTTCTCCACGACTCTTGATTGGACTCCTGATTCAAGAGCGTCGTTCAGCACCGGATACAACTACCACTGGATCACCAGCAATTCCGCTATTGAATACTTCTTCAATAGTGTACAGCACCCGTTTGGTCACAGTGTCTATTACAGCCGGAACAACTTCTTCTTTATCGATGCGGTGCTCCAGCCGGCTCGCCGCGTGACACTATTCACGTCGTACCGGATCAATAAAGATAACGGTCAGGGCAATCGAGTTGCCGACCCGACCGGTAATCCCGGATTGCTGATCGCTTCTTATCCGATGAGTTTCCAGTCACCCGAAGCGCGGCTGGCGATCAAGTTACATCATCGACTTGATTGGAACATTGGCTACCAGTATTACAACTACGACGAAAGCGCGATTGTCGGTCCAAGACCGCAGAACTATCACGTACACCTCCCATACACGTCGTTGCGAATTTACATCGGTCGAAGAGAATAGAGTTAGAAACGAAGGCCACGGTAAGTTGCAGTTTCAGTTCTGATAACTCCGGAGGACTGAGTGGGCGACATTATTGCCGATAAGACAACTGGCCCAGGCCGCGATCCTGCATTACAAACAACGTCCCGTCGCAAGTTCCTCGATTACTTGCTCGGAACCAGTGCAGTCGCGACCCTGGGTGCGATCTTGTATCCGATCATCCGGTTCATGGTGCCGCCGCACATCGTGGAGGCACTGCAAAACTCCGTGGTGGCCGCCAAGGTGACTGAGCTCCCGCCAAACTCGGCGAAGATCTTCAAATTCGGCAGCAAACCCGGGATTGTTATCCGCACGGCGTCCGGAGAATTGAAGGCCTTCTCAGCCGTGTGCACCCACCTCGACTGCATCGTGCAGTATCGTCAGGATACGAAACAGATCTGGTGCGCCTGCCATAACGGTCAATACAACCTCAACGGAGAAAACATCGGCGGTCCCCCGCCGCGGCCCCTGGAAGAATATGTAGTGAACAAACGAGGCGACGACATTGTAGTAAACAGATCCTGAAGCCGATGAAAGTCGACACAGTGAAAAGCTGGCTTGATGAGCGTCTCTACATAAGCGCGCTCACCCAGGCGGCGCAGAAGAAAGAAGTTCCGCTTCACCGTCAGTCAATCTGGTACTACTTCGGTGGTATGACGCTGTTTCTTTTCGTGGTCCAGGTGGTCACGGGAATCCTGTTATTGCTCTACTACCGGCCGAGCGCTGAAAACGCGTTTGAGAGCGTTCAGTTCATCATGACTGAGGTGAAGTTTGGCTGGCTGATCCGTTCAATTCATAGTTGGTCGGCGAACCTGATGATTCTGACGCTGTTCATCCACCTGTTCAGCGTCTATTTCATGCGCGCTTACAACCGGCCTCGCGAGATCACGTGGGTCAGCGGCGTGGTGCTGCTGTTCATTTCCATCTGTTTTGGGTTCAGCGGGTATTTACTGCCGTGGAACGAGGTCTCGTTCTTTGCTACGAAGGTGGGCACTGAGATTGCCGGCGTCATTCCAGTCGTCGGCAAGACAATGTTGCGCTTCCTGCGCGGCGGTGACGAAGTGACCGGCGCCACGTTGACGCGCTTTTTCGGATTTCACGTCGCAGTGCTACCGGCAATGGCGACGGTATTTGTATTTGTGCACGTCCTGCTGGTCCAGGTGCACGGCATGCATGTTCCGGCTCGTTATGAACAGAATAGCCGGCGCATAAAATTCTTTCCAAACTTCATAATGCGCGACGCGATCGGGTGGTTATTCGCAATTGGCGCGTTGGCTGCACTCGCCGCCATTTTCCCTTGGGAGCTCGGCGTCAAAGCGGATCCGTTTGCGCCGGCCCCGGCCGGAATAAAACCGGAATGGTATTTCCTGTTCATGTTTCAAACACTGAAATACATTCCAGCGAAGATTCTCAGTATTGATGGCGAAGTTCTCGGCATTCTTTTTTTCATGTTGGCAGGCGGCGCCCTGTTTCTGGTGCCGTTCATTAATCGCTCTGCGGAGCAGCATCCGCGCCGCAGGCTGGTGTTCAATCTACTCGGAATTATCGCGATCTTGTTCATGGCAGTTATGACGGTGATCGGGTATTTAGCGTGATAACGAGAATCCGATTACTTTTGCTGTTTGCGGCCGGCGTGTTGTTGATTACTGCCTGCCCGGCCGCTGCTCAGCAGAAAAACTCGTGTCTCGAGTGTCACAGCAAACTGGAAGGAGAATTCGGCGCGCCCGCGCGTTCGATTAAAGACGACATTCATCTTTCCAGAGGTCTCTCCTGCAACGATTGCCACGGCGGCGATCCGACCAAGGACGACAAGGACGCCGCGAAAGACAGATCGAAAGGTTATTTGGGGCGGCCTCGAACGGTAGATATTCCCGCCTTCTGCGGCAAGTGTCACAACGATGCGAGCTTTATGAAGAAGTTTAATCCGGCTTTGCGAGTGGACCAGGAGAAGGAGTACTCGACCAGCGTTCACGGACAACTGCTAAAAAAGGGAAACGAGAAGGTCGCCACCTGTATCAGTTGTCATGGCGTGCACGGAATTCGCGCCGTGAGCGACGCTCTTTCTTCAGTGTACCCGTCGAACGTTGCGGAGACCTGTTCCAAGTGCCACAGCGAAGCGGGCCGGATGGCCGAATTCAAAATTCCGACAGATCAATACTCGAGGTACAAGAAGAGTGTTCATGCGAAGGCGTTGTATGAGAAGCAGGATCTCAGTGCTCCGACATGCAACGACTGTCATGGTAATCATGGCGCGGCTCCTCCGGGCATCGCGTCGGTGGCAAATGTTTGCGGGCAGTGTCACGCACGGCAGGCGGAGCTGTTTCAAGCCAGCCCACACAAAGTCGCGTTCGATAACGCGGGATTTGGCGAGTGCATCAAGTGTCATAACAACCACGACATCTACCCGCCCACCGATGCTCTGATAGGCACAGGCGAAAACTCTATTTGTATATCGTGTCATAAACCGGGCGACAAAGGATTCATCGCTGCCGGCCAAATGCGCGGCGCGATCGACGACCTGTTGGCTCGTATCAAGCGCTCGGAGGAGATACTGGGTCGGGCGGAACGCGCAGGCATGGAAGTAAGTAAGCCCAAGTTTGATTTGCGTGAGGCAATTGACGGCGTTACTCATGCACGCGTGCTGATCCACACCTCATCTCCCGCGGAAGTCGACAAGCTGGTTGTGCCGGCGGTCGGGGTTGCGACAAAGGCGTACGAGTCTGGACAGGGCGCGCTTGCGGAGTTGAATGTTAGACGCAAAGGTCTGGTGGTCTCACTATTTTTTATCCTGTTCCTGGCGTTTCTGGTGTATTTAAAGCTGAGAGAAATTGAGAGACGGCGGCCAGCCGAGGGATTTTCAAAGAGTGGCGGCACCTAAAAAGGACAAATGCGCATACCGGTACAAGGGACAATCTCCTTCTTAGCGTGTCTCGTTTTCTTGCTCTGCTTCGGCGGTTTCATCGACGCGCACGATTCGTCGGTAGTCGCTCAGACGCGTCGTCGTGCGCGGCCACGACAGAGTCAACCACAGAAGCCGCGCATCGACTACTCGAGATTTTCGCACCACACTCACGTCCAGACGCAAAAGCTTGCCTGTGATTCGTGCCATAAGTTTCCCTCGAAAAACTGGAAAGAAGTTCGTAAGGGCGACGATGCGTTCGCCGACGTGACTGACTTTCCCGAACACCAGGCCTGTCTCAACTGTCATCGCACACAGTTCTTCGCGCGTGAACGGCCGGCGCCGGTCATCTGTTCGAACTGTCACGTTGCGGTTACTCCAAAAAACACCGCGCGGCATCCATTTCCAAGTCTGGGCGCACCATTCCTGAGCACGCGTCCGGATTTCGTTTCGGAGTTCAAGGTTGCGTTTCCACATGAGAAACACGTGGACGTGGTGGGTAGCCTGCGTTTCAGACTTCGCGATGATCGGACATTCGCTTTTGCTCATGCATCGTACACGCGGGATGATGCGCAGTCTAAGAGTTGCGTCGTATGCCATCACACCTACCAGCCCCAGGGAAAGTCGAGTGACGAGTTTGTTACCCCGCCGCCGAAGAACCTGCCCGAAGACGCGTTCTGGTTGAAGAAGGGCGCCTTCAAAACAACACCGACTACCCACAGCGATTGTTCCACTTGTCACAACGAAGAGGCGGGGATCGCTCCTTCGCCAAAGGACTGTGCTGCCTGTCATAAGTTTTCGCCTGCGGTTACTGAGCCGCTGCGCGACTTCGATCCAAAACTCGCCGCGACGATGCGCGTAACTGATTGGGTGATGCTGCGAAAGTGGTCACGACGCAGCGCCGGACGTTATCGACACGAGTTCGATGTTCATAATGAGATGGGTTGTACGTCCTGCCATAACCCGGCCGTGATGAACACGCTCGACGAGAGAACGTTTGTTTCGGTGAAGTCGTGCGGCGGGAGCGGTGGCTGTCACATTGAAACAAATACGGAAGGCATTCTGAACTACGAGATCGAACAGAAGAAAAAGAATCCGGCGTTCCATTGTGTCAAGTGCCACATCATAATAGGCAAGAACCCCGTTCCGCAGGATCACCTGGACGCGATCCCGAAAGCGCCAACGAAATAATGCTGGAAGAGACTACAGGCAAACCGCGCGTATCGTTATTGCTTTGCGCCTTCATGGGCGTCGTCGTCTTTTGTATGGCCCAACCGAGCGCCGCGGCGCAGGAGCCGAGTCTTGATTACTCGAAGTTTCTTCACACGACGCAGAACCATGCGCGCATGCCTTGTTTGTTATGTCACAGGCGAGAGAGCAATTCGCCCCGGCCTGCTCTGCCGGGTGCGGCGCAGCACGCCCCTTGCGCGGGATGCCATGCGCAGCAGTTTGCGAATAAAGAGAGTCCCATCTGCACGATTTGTCATACCGACGTCAATTCCGGCGCGACGAAGCCTTTCCCGCCGCTGAAGAGTTTCCGCGTCAACTTCGATCACGGAAAACACTTGAGTATGGGTGGCGTGAGTTGTGCTACCTGTCATCGGCCCGCAAGAGGCGGTGTCGCGCTCTCGATTCCGGCCGGCTTCAATGCCCATTCGACCTGCTTTACCTGTCACACGCCTCGTGCAAAATCCGGCGATCGAGACATTTCTTCCTGCGGAACGTGCCATAAAGTCGGCGGTTACTCCAGAACGCCTCAGTGGACCGCGGCTTTTCGCATGAGTTTCAGTCACGCTAAACATGGCTCGGGGCAGAAGCTGAGTTGTGACGACTGTCATCAGGTGAGAACCGGCTTGCCGCAGAGCCGACAAGTGACTGCTCCGGAGCCTGCTAATCATCACGCGAGCGGGCGAACCCAGAGTTGCATGACTTGTCATGATGGCAAGCGGGCGTTTGGCGGTGATGATTTCTCTGTTTGCAAGCGATGTCACACAGGAGTGCGGTGGCAGTTTTGATGTGAAGCCCCCAACGTTGAATTCGTTTTGAGAAGTTTCCAGGAGGTGTGAACATGAAGCGCTTCATCGCTGTCGTTATCGTTTTCGGCGCGCTTGTCCTTTACTTCAACTTGGCGGGGCCACTCCGCGATGCAGCAGCACAGGATGCTAAGAAGCCGCAGGATACTTATGTGCTCGCTCAGGAGGCGAAACTGGGTACGGTTACCTTCAGTCATCTCAATCACACGACAAAGAATCGCAATTCCGAAGGCACCGGCCCGAGTGCGTGTATTGAGTGTCACCATACAGCACAGCCTGCTGCTGAGGCAGCCAAGCATCCGCCACTCAAGACGGTCTGGCCTGCGGATCGAACCACGACGCTGACTGCTGAAACGTTGGCGAAGGATCCAAACGCCGTCGGCGCAGTCTGCCGCGACTGTCACGCGCGCGCCGATACCAAGCCGAAATTGCTGCCGGAGATTCCGCAGATAAAACTTGAAGTTGGCACCGAGCTGGTGACGCTGACAAACCAGCAGGCATTCCATCGCAACTGTGCCGGGTGTCATGACCAGGTCGCCAAGGCGAGGACTGACGTGAATCCTCCCACTTCGAAGAAGTGCACGGCTTGTCACAAGAAAACAGCCGCCTGATGCGGGTGAGAGTGACTGCGGAAAGTTTCCCAGTTCTGCGCCAACAACCGCAGATTTGCCGGATTTTCAGGCGTTTTGCTGTGTATAAGAAGCGGCACGCTCATTGCTCCTCGAACGGCGCGGGAGGCTAACCCCGGCTCGTAAAGTTGCTACATGAGAGGGCTGAAGCGATGAAAAACTTGATTGGTTGGACCAGACTAACGCTCATGCTGGGCGGTATCATATCTGTGGCGGCATTATTCATGGTGACGGCGGCGCCTGCGCGCACGAGTAATGATGACGACGCGGCCGCAATGTTTAAATCAAAATGTGTCGCGTGCCACGGAGCAACGGCCGAGAAGAAGTTCGACGCGACCAAAGCTGACGATGTGCTTGTCCAGACTGTCTTGAAAGGCAGAAAGCTGGAGAAGCCACCGAACATGCCGGCCTACGAAGAGAAGGGCATTACAGAAGACCAGGCCAAGGCACTGGTCGCCTTTATGAAATCGTTGAAGAAGTAGCTGCCGATTTAGAAAAACTGAACGGGCCATAAACAGACACAGAGCACAAGCAGAGTGAATTTTACTTCGCTTGTGCGCTTGTGTTTGTTATGGCTCTTTACTGCATCCGCTTAATGAAACGTTGGGCAACATTTCTGGTAGTGTTGTTCGCCTTGTCTTTCGTGTGCGTTGGTTTGCAAACGCAGTTGAGTCATGCGCAGCGTTCGGCAGCCACACCAACGCCATCGCCCAGTCCGTCCCCCGCTCAAACGAGCGCACCGAATCTGCAATGTCAGGGTTGTCACGCGCCCGGTAAGACTCTGCCGTATCTCGGCGGCGCCAAGTTCCACACGGACGTGCACACCGCCTACGACCACGGCTTTCACGCTCAGGCAATTCAGGGTGGACGCAAAGCCGCGACTTGCATCGATTGCCATACTCGAAACGGAGACATGACGACGATCCTGCCCGGTGCGGATCCAAATTCGACTATTCATCGCAGAAACATCGCCGACACTTGCGGCCGCTGTCATGGCGACAAGTCGGTCATGCAAGGCAGCGGGATTAGCGATCGGCCGTTTCTTTCCTATCGCGAGAGCGTGCATGCGAAGGCGATCGCGCAGGGTAATATCAACGCGGCCGTTTGCACTGACTGTCACAACAGTCACGACATTCTTCCCGCTTCCAATCCCCAGTCGCCGATCACAAAGGTGAACATACCCGCGACGTGTAGCAAGTGTCACAAGGCTGAAACCGCGGAGTTCATGCAGAGTATTCACGGCCAAGCGGTGACGCGCGGTGTGTCGCGCTCTCCGGTGTGCACGGACTGTCACGGAATTCACAACATCGTCGCGCCGGTTGAGCGAGCCACCGCGACAGTCTCGAGCGCTGTCGCCACTGAAACCTGTGCTCGTTGTCATGAAGGCGTTACGCTGACCAAGGAATTCGGCGTCGCCGGCGAGCGCGTCAGCAGCTACAAGGATAGTTACCACGGGCTGGCGTCACGGATGGGTTCGCGCGTGGTGGCAAACTGTGCGAGCTGTCACGGTGTACACAACATCCTCCCCTCATCGGATCCGAGCTCGATGATCAATATAAGCAACCTGCCTCACACCTGCGGACAGTGTCACGTTGGCGCGGGTGCTAAATTCGCCACCGGCAGGATTCATCTGACTTCAGAGTTGATCGCTGCAAATGGCGCACGCGATCTGGGTGCAATCGGGACGCGTATTGTTCGCTGGATTTACATTCCGCTGATCGTGCTGGTGATTGGAGGGATGGTGGTTCACAACGCGCTCGTTTGGGGGCGCAAGGTCGTAGCGCGCAAGCACGAGAAACGCGAGATTGTTCGTCTGACTCGCAATCAGCGAGTGCAGCACTGGCTATTGCTGACCAGCTTTATCGTCCTCGTGCTGAGTGGCTTCGCGCTTCAATATCCTGACTCCTGGCTCGCAGCGATGTTAGGTGGTAACGAGTATCTGCGACGAATAATTCATCGCGTCGCCGCCGTAGTGATGCTGGTTGTCGGCGCGTATCATCTCGTCTACCTGGCCAAAGCAAAAGAAGGCCGCCTGTGGGTGAAAGACATGCTTGTCAGGGGCAAAGACTTCAGAGATTTGCTCGGCAACTTCGGCTATTATCTCGGCATGTCGAAAGCCAGGCCGAAGTTTGCTCGGTTCGGCTATGCTGAGAAGGCTGAGTATTGGGCCGTGTTGTGGGGAACGCTCGTCATGGGCCTCACCGGTCTGATGATCTGGTTCAAGCTGGGCATTTTTGCATTTCTGCCGCGATGGGCCATCGACGTCGCGCTCTCGATTCACTTTTACGAAGCGGTGCTGGCGACGCTCGCGATTGTGGTTTGGCACTTCTATCACGTAATTTTTGACCCCGACGTCTATCCCGTCAACTTCGCCTTTCTGGATGGCCGTGTCTCCACCGAGCATTACCGAGAAGAGCACGGACTAGCCTACGAACAACAACAGCAAGAACAAACTGAAGAACAAGCTGGAGAACAAACAGGTACGCCATGAGCGAAACTAAAAAGCCGAGCACGAGACTAACCAGTCTTTTCCGCAACTACATCAGTTTCGTCGGTGCAGCGATCGCCACTGCGGCTCTCGTAAGCACTGTGCTGTTGTTTTTGGTTGAGATTAGTTCGCACCTGGAAAATCCTTATCTTGGCATTCTGACTTACATAATCTTTCCGTCGATTCTCTTGCTGGGTTTGATAATCGTGGTCATCGGGATGATGGTCGAGAGACGCCGGCGGCATCGCGGATCGCCCGAACAGATCGCAGCTTACCCGAAACTGGATCTGAACGACCCACGCGCACGTAAGGCATTCTTCGTCTTTCTCGTGGCCACGTTTCTTTTCATCTGTGCGAGCGCCTTCGGCAGTTACAAAGCTTACGAATACACGGAGTCGGTCGAGTTTTGTGGTGCGACCTGTCACAAGCCGATGAAACCCGAGTACACGGCTTACAGGGCCGGAGCCCACGCGCGCGTCGGCTGTGTTGGCTGTCACGTCGGACCAGGGGCCGGTTGGTACGTCCGTTCGAAACTCTCCGGCGCGTATCAGCTCTATTCCGTGTCTTTCAATAAGTATCCTAGGCCGATCACAACGCCCGTTCATAATCTTCGGCCGGCGCCTGAGACATGCGAGCAGTGTCACTGGCCCGAGAAGTTCTTTGGCGCTCAACTGAAAGTCTTTAATCATTACGCGTACGACGAGAAAAACACGTTACGGCAAATGCGCCTGCTGATTAACGTCGGCGGCGGCAGCCCAACCACCGGTGCGGTCGCGGGAATTCATTGGCACATGAACATCTCCAATACCATCGACTACATCTCGACCGACGATCATCGCCAGGTGATACCGTGGATACGCATCAAGGATCGCCAGGGAAACGTGACCGAGTACTACGATCGTTCGCGGCCACTGACGCAGCAACAGATCGCCGGCTCTGAAAAGCGGCGCATGGACTGCGTCGACTGTCATAATCGTCCGGCGCATTCATACCTTCCGCCGGACGTCGCGGTGGACCATTCCCTCGCCGCGGGTAGACTCGATCCATCCTTACCCTATCTCAAGCGACAGGCAGTCGGAGCGCTGAACAAGGAATACAGTACCGAGGATGAAGCGGTGAAGACGATCGCGCAGAGTCTCGACGGCTTTTACCGGACAAACTACAGCGATCTGTATGCGCAGAAACCCGATGTCATCAAAGGCGCGATCGACGAGACACAGCGAATCTACAAGACCTATTTCTTTCCGGAGATGAAGACCAATTGGGAGACTCATCCCAACAACATCGGCCATCTCTATTCATCGGGTTGTTTTCGCTGTCATGACGGTGAGCACGTCAGTAACACGGGGAAGGTGATTCGTAACGACTGCACTATTTGTCACACTATGCTGTCCGACTCCGCGCGCCCCGCGGCAGCCAATCAAACACCCACACCTCAGCATCCGGTTGATCTGGGTGGACTGGCCGATCGCAAGTGCGAAACGTGTCACAAAGCGAATGAGCCGTTTCGCCATCCGGTTAATCTGGGAGACATTTCGATGTTTCAGTGCGTGGAGTGTCACCCGAAGAAGTGAGTTACCAGCGATTGCCGCAGTCGGGACAGATCCATTGTGCGGATGGATCGTGTGACCGTGCCGGTAAAACGAGGTGAGAGCACTGCGAGCACTTCACGCTCAAATCGAGTAAGTTAACGAAACCCCAGCTTGATAGCCGCACAAAAATATTTCGAATCATCTTTTCAAACAATGGCACCGCAGGCACAGCAGTCTTCTCCTTCCAGGAAGAGAGTGAAGTTTCCCCTTTTTCTTCTCGCGCCCTGTGTAGCTTCCGCGCTTAGCGAGGACATGGATGGAATTCCCGTGATAACGCGCGTGAGTATGCGACGAACCGGATTTGAGCGCAAGCAGAAAATCACGATTGTGTGTTTAATCGCTTGCGGAGCGTGACAGCTTTGTTGCGGCAGGATTCTGCGATGTGACGACTAAGATTTAGCAAGACAAACCCGGCACTCAAGCGTAGAATGGCCGCTCCCGACCTGACCGGCAACTCCCCAACTCTACAATGGCAAGCCTCACAGCACGTGCTGGTGATGACGGCGCTTGCCCGATAACAAACCTCTGCGCTCATTGTGCGAGCCTTTCACGACATCTCGCACCTCGAGTCGTACAAGCCAACAAAGGAGCCTCAAGCTATGTTTTCAGTTCGTCGCCGAATTTCAATCTGCGCCTTCGGTTTCCTGATCATTCTGTCTCTCGTCGTAATGCCCGGACTTACTCCCGTTAACATTCCCGGCAGCATTACTTCAGCCGATCCAAACACGCCGCGATCGTACGTCGAGTTTATCGACGGTGCGTATTTTGGCGCGCTGGGCCGGTTTCCCACCTGTTTTGAAGAGCAAGCGGAATACGATGCGCTCGTGAATGCCGCCGCCGGCGGTGGTCTGCACGAGGAAGCGGAACGTTTCGTCAGCACGCTTTTCGAGACGCAGGCCTCGTACAACGTGCCTGACATTTATACCTACTGCCAGTCGTCGGAGTACGAAGCGATCAACCCGGCGTACTGTAATCCCTTCATCAACACGCGCTCGGAGGAGTTTCTGACGGCTCAGTACCGCGCGTTTTTGCTGCGCGAGCCTGATCCGGACGGTTTCAATTTCTGGTTGAGCACCGTTCCCGGGGATGGGCGCAAGCATCTCATACTGGCCTTCGCGGACAGTATTGAGTTTTCAACTTTGGTCGATCATCTTTACGCGGGCACTCGCCCGACGTGCACGATAGAGTGTCCGGAGTGCAACCCGGATCCCTGTGAAGGTCCGAACACGGACGGTCACTATTCGAAGCTTTGCCAATGAGGCTTCAATCTTCCGGCACCGTGTGAACTAACAGCTCTGTTATTACTCAAGCCGAGAGCCGCGGTTTTTGCAGCCGCGGCTCTCGCTTTATTCAGCCGTCACATTTCTATAGTGACGCGGAGTCTTCAGAATCTAACGCTGACGCCCAAACTCAGCTGAAGATTATGCGTTGTGCCGAGGCGCTGAGCGAACAAGCCTTCTCCGACGATATTATTTCCGAACGGGATGATGACGTCGCCCGCGTCGACGCGCAGGAGCACGTGACGGGTGGGATAGAATTCGGCAACGCCACCCACGTCGAATGCGAATCTTGCCTGCTCGCGGTCGTTGACGACAAAGTTGGTCTGAAAGCCTGGTCTTGCTTTCGCAAAGACGCCCACGTACTTGGTGCGCTGGCCGGCCTTGATTCCGAACAGGCCTTGTGTTGCGTAAGCTGGTCCTTCGTCGGGAAGGAAGAAGTTCACGTCGTTATCGAGCGCTATGTGGTTATTGAGATTGTAGGTGAATCTAACGCCGGCACCCCAACCGTTTCCCAGATCATGTCCACTAAAGGAAAAGATCTGCCCACCGACCTCGTAGGTTGGGACCTCGTCAACAAAACTGTTCGTGTTCTGCGCCTGTGCCAGCAAACAACTGAGACACAGTACGAGCATGCTCGATGCGACGATGAGAAGGCTCTTTTGCATAATCACTTCTCCGATCTGGAGCTGAGATACCAAACTCAGCATTGGCAATCGGAGTGCCCTTTATGGACCAGGTTTTTTGTTGGAATTTCTGTGAGTTAGAAACTTGGCGTTGCAGCGGAACGAGAACAAATGGTGCAGGAATATTCTGCTCATCCGTGGTAAAATTCGCGAAATCGTCCAGACTCCCGACGCATGATATCAGTGGACTCCGAGCTAAAGACTCATGACGTTCGCGTGTCCACCAGACGCCGTCTAAATCTCATCCCCCTTATCGGCACCATCTTTTTCATCGTATGTGGCGGCGCCTATGGCCTCGAGCCTCTCGTGGGTGCGGTTGGTCCCGGTTGGGCAGTAATCCTGATTCTCCTGACTCCAATCTTCTGGAGTCTTCCCATCGCGCTGATGGTAGCCGAGCTTTCAAGTGCGATGCCTGTAGATGGTGGCTATTACATCTGGGTTCGCACTGCGCTCGGGGAGTTCTGGGCGTTTCAGGAAGGTTGGTGGACCATCTGCTACATGGTCGTTGACCTGGCAGTGTTCCCTGTACTATTCGTCAATTATTTCGCCTATTTTTTCCCGACATTGCAACTGGACGGCAGCGGATCTGCCTCGTGGCATACCTGGCTTTTGCGCTGGGCAATCGCGGTTGCTGTAATCGCAGTAGCTTTCGTTGTTAACACTCAAGGCGCGAAGCTCGTGGGCCAGAGTTCGACGTTCAATCTGCTATTACTGTTTCTGCCTTTCGCAGCCATTGTCATTGGTGCTTTCGCACAGGAAGGAAGCGCAGGTCGGGCAATTTCTGCCATATCTCAGGATCTGGCCCATAACCGTGGCGCCACACTGCTTGTACTCGGTCTCTCGACAGTCATGTGGAACTACATGGCCTGGGACAATGTTTCAACCTTTGCCGGTGAGGTCAATCATCCGCAGCGAAACTATCCTCGCGCAATCGCCGTGTCCCTCGTCTTGACGGTCGTATCCTATTTGATCCCCACGATAGCAGGCATTGCCGTGACAACTGATCCGGAGGTCTGGAACGAATCCAGCGGCTGGCCGAGTATCGCCCGCCTGGTCGGAGGAGATCTACTCGGTCCAATTGTAGCCGGTGGGGCTCTCCTCGCAACCTGGTCACTATTTAACGGACAACTGCTTTATGTTTCGCGCTTGCCTTATGCGATGGCGCTGGATGGATGGATGCCTTCACCCCTCAAACATGTTTCTGAAACCACCGGCGTACCCGTAGGTTCTCTCCTCGCTGCTTGCAGTGTTGCGGCAGTATTCGCAGCGCTCTCGTTCGGTAAGCTGGTCTTGATAGACGTGCTCTTGTACTCGGCAGCTTTGTCGCTTGAATTTGCGGCATTGATAGCGCTGCGCCTGAAAGCACCCGAGATGTATCGACCATTTCGCATACCGGGCGGTTGGCCTGGAGTCGTTCTCGTTGCGCTCGCGCCGATGTGCTGCGGCGCATTGCTTGTGATCACAACTATCGGGAGTGGATCCGCGGAACCGCGTCAAGCATTGATTGTAGTTGGAGCCCTGATTACCGGCGTACTACTGTTTGTCGCTAAACGTCTGAGGAGTTAACAGTCCTCTCTACTGGAACTCCTTATCGCGGTAAGTGTCCCTGCCACCCATCACCGTGAGTAACACTCTCGTCTTCAGAATCTCTGACGGTGGAATAGTCAATAGATCCTGCGAAAGCACTACGAGGTCTGCAAGCTTCCCCGGCGCCAGCGTTCCGCGAATATCTTCGTCAAAATTTGCATAGGCCCCGTCAATTGTATAGTGGCGCAACGCTGCTTCAACTGAGATTCGATTTTGCGGATACCAGCCTTCTTTCGGCGTGCCCTCGGGCGTGGTCCGGTTGACGGCGCAATAGATACCTTTGAGCGGCGCGAAATCAAAGACTCCCCAATCGCTACCGAATGCCTGCACTGCTCCCGCATCGTCATACAGCTTAAAGGCGTTTGCGTGCGAGGCTCTTTCCGGTCCCAGCAGTACAGCATAGTTCTTTAGTGTTGTGTCATCCGGATTCGCAAACAAGGCTTGGGTTGAGGCAATCACTCCTAATTCCTTGAAGCGAGGTAGATCAGCCAGGCTGGGAACCTCTCCGTGCTCTACTCGATGACGGCGGCCGGTAGTGCCGTTAGTCTTTGCCGCATACTCGAAGGCATTCAAGGCCATGTTGATGGCTTTGTCACCAATTGCGTGAAGCAATACTTGAAAGCCTTCCTTATCGTAGAGAGCGACCGTTTTATTCAAGTCATCTTGCTCCCAAAAAGGCATTCCGGTTCCGCCACCAACATAGGGCTTGGACATTGCTGCTGTTCGGCCATCCACCGTTCCATCAAGCATTCCCTTGATGGAACCAAACTTGATCAGGGGACCCTGAAACGTATCCCGCAGTTCTTTGTAGTACTTCAGATCTTCTGCGGTTAGTGGAGTCTTCAACGTGTGATCTCGCGGCGAGAGTCCTTCTCCAGGCAGAATCGGAGGCGCAAAGCGGAAGCGAAGTTTCAAAGCGCCCGCGGCCAATGCACGCAAATACACTGGTTGATCCCGCGGCGACCACGAAGCGTTTTGCACAGATGTAAGGCCATCTGCCGCAGCCTCGTCCATGTGCTTGAGCAATGTTTCGTAGACTTCCTGCTCCGTTTGTCGCGGCGTATGACGACGTAACAAACCTTGTGCGGCTTCTTTCAATTCACCGGTTGGTTCCCCTCGTTCATCTTTCATGATGTGGCCATTTGGAGGATCAGGCGTATCGCGAGTGATGCCTGCAATCGCGAGGGCCTTCGAGTTGGCCAAACCCATATGACCATCGCGTTCGCTTACATATACCGGCAGATCAGAAACGACTGCATCGATGTACTTTTTATTTGGAGCTTGATTGGGAAATGCGGAATAGCCCCACCCCCCGCCTGAGATCCACTTTAGATTTGGATGCGACTTCACAAATGCAGCCAGCGTTTTTTGAAATGCATCCAGCGTTTCCAACCCCTCGAGTCGCACGGCATTGATCGAAGGTCCGGGAAAGTGGACATGTGAATCCTGAAACCCCGGAACTACAAACCTGCCCTTTAGGTCCACGACCGAAGTATCCTCGTCACGCAGTGCAAGAATCTCTGTGTTAGACCCAACTGCCAGAATCTTGTCGCCGTTAATTGCGACGGCTTCCGCTCTCGGCCGAGACTTATCGGCGGTCCAAAGCTTTCCATTTATGAAGATCCGATCCGCACGTGGGCCTTTTGGCCCCGTGGCCACTCCAATGAGCGACAGACAGAGCAGGACTAGTATAAATAGGCGCATCGAGTTGACTCCGGTCGAAGTATTGAAAAGCGAGCGCTACAGGTTATTACAATAGAAAACGGCAGTCCATCAATCTATTGACACCTGCACGACTCGACCGGAATCTTCGCGGTGGAAGACATTTGAACAAAAATACAGATGAGAGAGTGCTTCCCGGCAACGCTATCGTGAGCGTGATTCAGGTGGGGCGCTACGACAAAACGTGGTGCAGGAATCGGGCGCGAGAAGTTTGAGCTATTTGAACCACAGCTATGTCGCTCGATTAGCTCGCGGATTCTGCTTTGCCGACGGCAGGGCTTCAATTATCGAGCGCAAAAGTGCGTAAACTTCGAACTCAACGAGCCGCTGACTATTGGAGCGGAGTAGCTGGTTGTAGTGTTAGACTGAACTCAGGAGGAAACAAATGACACTTCGGGATTTCTATTTAAAACGTGCAAAGGCGGAGTTTCCAGTCTTTCTAAAGGTACTTAGGGCCTTGCCCTCTGACCTGAGCTACAAACCGGATGAGCGTTCACCTTCGGCCGAGCAACTAGTATGGACCTTGACTTATGAATTGAAAGCGTTGATTGATGTCGTCGACACTGGCAAATCTGAATGGCAAAACATTACTCCACCGGGTTTGGATGAGATGACCGGGATGTATGAGAAGTGGTCGACTGAGTTACTCGATAAGGTTGCAAAGCTGGATGATGCTTCCCAGGAACGCAACGCCCAGTTTCTTTACCAGGGCCAAGTCGTGATGGAGAAACCATTGGTAGAGTTTCTTTGGGACTTCATGTTCGATGCGATCCATCATCGTGGACAGTTAAGTGCGTACCTACGACCTATGGGAGGGAAGGTTCCCTCGATTTATGGACCTTCCGCTGATGAGCCGGGGATGTAGTTCATCACAGCCTGCGATCCCAAAATGCTGGCGTTGTCGACGCAGTATTGCACTTCTCCCATGCCCCCCTCGCCAACCTTCGAGCGAATTTCATAGCGGCCCAGTCGTGTGCCGACAGCGGGCCAATCCATCAGCCACGTGTTCCAAGTTGCGCAAGAGCTTTGCGAGATCAGTTTGTATTCCGTGAATTAATTCGCGCAGTGTCAAGCCATCGACGAATTCCATCGCAATAAAGGGAGTGCCGGCGCTTTCCCCAATCTCGTAAATGTGTGCGATGTCCGGATGGTTGAGGGCCGCCGCTGCTGTCGCTTCCTGTTTGAATCTACGCATCCGATCTTTATTGGTGCCAACGTCGCCGGGCAAAACCTTTAATGCAACTTTGCGATGAAGCTGATTGTCCTCCGCAAGGTACACGTCACCCATTCCGCCTGCACCAAGCTGCGAGCGGATTTCATAACGACCGAGTTTGGTGCGGGCGGCGAGTGTCATCGTTTCGTTAAAGCGATCCAGTTCTTCACTACATTGATTGGAGTCGCTCCTCTATCTTCCGGGAAAGAGTTAATCAGAAACCGCTGACCGTCAGCAGTGACCACATAATGATTTCTAAAGTCAGTTGTAGTGAGAACGCGGGTATCGAAGAGCCTCCTCGGTACACCAGCTTCGAACCTTGGGCTAAGACTTATGTCCACAGCCATTAGCTTTCTGTCGGGAGCGATGTAAAAAAGCTCTCGGCCGTCGTGTCGCCATTTCGGCTGAGCTCCCCCACCTGCTGAGATACGAAATTCGCTGCCCGAAGCAGGAAATGTCTGGACATAAACTCCTGGTGATCCGGATTTATCTGATACGTACGCTACATATTTTCCGTCGGGCGAGAATTGTGCTTGTTTTTCATTGAAGTTTAATTGCACCAGTGGCGTCGACGTTTTGTCGTTTACTCGCAACACCCACAAGTCCCATTTTGTATTCGGATTGAATGATTCGTAGGCTATGAATTGTCCGTCGCTGGACCAATCATCAGGAAATTTCTCTTCAGTTGACTTCAGCAACAGCTCTTCATTCCCCCCTCCGCTCGCAGATTTGCGATACAGATTCGATGCACCTTCACGATTCGACGCGAAAACGATCGAGTTCCCGTCCGGCGACCAAAGCGGCGTGGAGTCACCGCCGGGATCGGTTGTAAAGCGCGTCGAGACACCATCCCGAAAAAGATCGTAGAGCCAAATGTCGTTCGTTCCAGTTTGAGGATCAGTGCGGTCGACGGCGACTTGACGTTGGTCAACTGGTGAGAGCCCCAGATTGAAATACATGCCTGGTTCACCGACAGCACCAATCTGTTTTCCGGTGCGATCGAACCAGAGCGGCTGATCGATGTAACCACCGCCAGCGCGAAAAACTAGTATTCCGTTATCCGCCACTGAAAAAGCGCCACGACCTAGTCCAGGGTTGTAGGCTACATGATCGGCGATCGGAACTTGTTCACCAGTCAGCTTAAGTTCGTTGACGTCGAATGGCTGCGCCAGCAGCGACTCATTTCGCAAGAACAGCAAAAATCCCGGAGGCGCGTACACAGCACTAACCATGCTCGGCATTAGCTGTTTTGTGTCTTTGGAGTTAAGCGAGCCAACATAGGTGCCGGTTGTTTCAACCCGCCCTGTGCGCACGAAATAGAGGAAGTGTTGACCGTCAGGTAAAAAATAGGGCCAGCGATGAGAAGTTTCGAAACGCGACTCGTCAAGTGATGTGAGACGCGTAGGCTCGCCTCCTGCCTGGGAAACGCTATATAGGGGACCCGCGATAGATCCAATAATGATGATGCCATCGCGATTCCAGGTTCCACCGCGAGAGGCCGGACAATCACAGATTATCTGAGGAGGTCCACCCGCGGCGTCGATTTTCTTGAGCTTACCTCCCGAGAAGAAGGCGATAAAACGACTGTCGGGGGACCAAAATGGAGGTGAAGGCGCTCCGCCACTGTCAACAGCGTCGAGCGGCTGCGGAGTGAATGACTCGAGGGGGCGGACCCACAACAAATTCTCACCATCCTTGGTCGCAACGAAGGCTATACGTCGACCGTCTGGTGAAATCACCGCTGTCGGTATTGTTCCGCTCATACCGACGTCTGCCGGCAGCGCCACTGATAATCGCAGAACACTTTCGTCTGTTTGAGTATTGGGCGACTTCCTAATCAAAAAAACAAGCATAGCCAGAAACCCGAGCAGGACGGCGGCTGCAACGATCCAGCCTAAATACTCGCGTTGTTTGAATCGACTCGGCTCTGAGACGACGCTGGCGGCATTTTGGTCCGACGGAACACTGCCTGCTGAAAGCGCTTCCAGTGCGAACGCTAAATCGCTAGCCGAATGGAAACGCGCTTCTGGATTCTTTTCTAAACAACGATTGACCAGCCGTTCGAGTGCTGGTGAAACATTCTTGTTTGTGTTCGACAGGTCGGGCGGATCTTCCCTCAAGATCGCGCTCATCGTTTCAGCTACTGACTCGCTGTGAAACGCGCGCCGACCAGATAGCATCTCGTAAAGAATTGCGCCGAAGGAAAAGATGTCAGAGCGTTGATCGAGCGCTCGTCCTTTTAACTGTTCGGGTGACATGTAACCGACCGTGCCCATAACCACACCGGGATCGGTATCCACGCGACGCGTTGGAATATCTGTTTGCGCCTGGTTTCCATCGAGTTGCGTGAGTTTCGCCAGGCCGAAGTCGAGGATCTTCGCTCGACCGTCCTTCGTGATGAAGATGTTGTCGGGCTTCAGATCGCGGTGGATGATTCCCTTTTCGTGAGCTGCCGCAAGCCCGTTCGCGATCTGGAGTGCGTAGTCGATCGCACGACGTTGGGCCAACGGAGCGCCGCTAATCCGTTTGCGTAAGGTGTCGCCCACCAGTAGCTCTGACACGACGTAAGGTGACCCATCATGCTTGCCGACATCATAAATTGACAGGATGTTGGGATGGTTCAGTGCTCCGGCCGCACAGGCCTCCTGCTGAAAACGCTTCAGGCGATCTTGATCGGCCGAGAATGTTGATGGCAGAACTTTAACCGCAACATCGCGTCCGATTTCCAAGTCGCGCGCCAGGTAAACCTCGCCCATGCCACCCGCCCCGACTTGTGAGCGGATTTCATACCGGGCGAGTTTTGTGCCGGTTTCGATCATGGGCTTGTGCTTTGCGAGTTGAGCGCGCAGCGCCCAACGCGCTTCTGGAATTCCTCAAGGCGCGACTCGTGGCGTAGTTGTATCTGACATCGCCGGCTACTTGCAGTTCAACCTCTTGGGTTCAGACATGCCCGCATGTTCGCGCTAGTCAGACGTCCCGAAGCATAAACCATCCACCGCTCTAATGGGAGGAAGAATTAATTCCTTCTTAGAATAGCTACTCCTCACGGATTTACCCGTCTATGGCACGAACCGCACTAAGCGCAACACCTAAACTCGAAGTTGGTCTTGACGATTATATATATCATATGATACACAGACGCTCATGCCAAGAAAGAAAGCGGAGATTTTCCTGCCGCTCAAGAGCAATTGGTTCCACATCCTCGTGTCACTCGTGGACAGCGAGCAGCACGGCTACGGCATCATGCAGGAGGTGCTGGAGCGCACAGAGGGTAAGATCCGACTCTGGCCCGCAACCTTGTACGGGTCACTAAAGCAGCTCATTGATCACGGATTGATCGTTGAATCCGGTGACCGTCCGGCCCCCGAGTTCGACGATGCCCGGCGGCGATATTACAAGTTGACGTCGCTGGGCAAACGAGTTCTCGACTTAGAGAGCCAGCGGCTTCGAGATCTAGTCGGAATCCTTGATGCCAAACGCCGGCAGGAGGCGCGCTCGTGAATCAGTGGGTGATCGGCTGTACTGGCATATACCGTCGTTTGGCGCGGGCCTTTCCGCGTGAGTTTCGGATGATTTGCGGCGATGGCCTAGAGCAGTTGGGAGCTGACGTTGTGCCGCTTATCTGGCGCGAGCAGGGTGTCCTTGGCCTCGTGCGGTGTTTTGCGGATCTTACTCGGCGACTGCCACTAGAATACGTATCTAGTTGGACCAGTAAATTTAAGGAGATGACAATGACTGGCGACCTGTTTGAAGGAACTTGGAAAGCTAAAAACGACGAATCACAGTGGGACCCGGCCTATACGCCGGAACAGGCCTGCCTGCGGTTCGAAGCCACCGACGACGGTTACCTTCTGGTGGCGTATGGAATCAAGGACGGCCAGGCGGTTGCCGAGCGCCCTACCCGAATAATCCCGGACGGAAGGCGTCGCCCAATTGTCGACTTAAACGGGCGTCCAATTCCGGGAGCGCCTCCGGGCGCGGTAGCATTCGGCTCGCAGCCTGACACGCATACCATTGAAGCCGGAGCAGAGGCCGATGGTCAGGTGCTGGGCAGGGGAACTTACACGGTATCGGACGACGGTCAGACGCTCACGGTCACGACAGAAGGCGTGGGACTGACGGGACCATTCAAGGTTCTCGCCATCTTTGAACGCGTTGTGCCTGACCCATACGTGCCTCAAGGTTGATCGTGTGTAGTCCCGATGGAATTCACACTCCCCCAAAAAAACGCCGGAGTAGTTGATCAATTGTTGGCCTTAGTCGTCCGTTCTCGTCTGTCGCCAAGATTGGCGGGTGATACGGTTTTCGGAGGCACTCCATTGAGACTGTTGCTCGTAATCGTGCCTTTCGAGACGATCAGTGTTCACGGCGTTCTTATATAGTGGGCCGCAACTGTGACAATGTGAACTCTGCGAATAGGGCGAACATGCGAACAGTCAATGAACATCGTGTCGAGATTGTCTTTGTCGATTGTGTCCACAGTGCGAACAGTGCGAACACACAGTGCGGTTTGCTGTGGTTTCTTCTTCACTGTTCAAATTCCACTATATAAAAACGAATGTCTTCATCGGTGAAAATGCCGTTATTTCAACATCGTAAAATGAGCCCTACCACAATCCAACAACCGTGGAAGGAACGAAACTGCAACAGTGTGCCAAGCAGAAAATGCAAAAGCAGAAATTTTCGGCGGCCAACGTGTTATGGTTGAAGTTGGCCCACTGGCCCACATGTATTGATACGATTGCTCGGAGATGCATGCTCAGGAAGGCTCTACCCGAATCAATACGTGTCCTTCACGACCTGAAACAATACAAGGCACGCGCGCGAAGCTTGGTAGGTACCGCGAGGCGGCAGAGTCGTTCCGGGTTTTGTTGGTTGACCGTTAATTGGGCTGAACGTCGTTCATTCCAATCTAGACGAATCGCTTACCGTTCAGCATCGTGGATCACGGTGACAGCGATCTTCCATCTGCTATAAGACTTCTGAAGAATGTATGTAACGCCAACGGGTTCGAGCTCCTGCCCGTCAGCTTTGTAAAAATCCGCAATCCCACTCGCCAACGTTGTCGTGTCGCTAAGCTGCTGTACTTTCAGGTTGATTAATTCATGAAATCGACGCACGACAAGGAGTTCGACGTTTCTCTGTGCACATCGTGCACGCGATGTGCACTTTGTGCCGCAGTTGGGTCGGCATCTGACGTGCTCGATTTCATCACTTGGCCTCACGTTTATTCTGCAAAGGTGGCCGGATGGCAACGCCACCCTGTAGCAACGGTGGATATAGCTTGGACAGAGCTGATTAAGTTTGGGCGCGGATACGAGGCGAGGCGAAACGAGATGCAAATGTATGATGCAGGACGGGTTAAATTGGTGCCGAGGGCGGGAGTCGAACCCGCACGTCCTTTCGGACAACGGATTTTAAGTCCGTTGACGCCTTCTGCACCTAGTCTCACCACACACGATAAACCAATATTTATCGGAATATGTAGCCGTCAAAGTCAGCTACATTCAGTTAAGTTTGATATGCGATCACGTCATCTTCACGTCATCCGACTAACGGAGTTTCATCCGTTGGGAATGGCCGATGAACATCATCACGTCACCTTCAGTCATGATAGATGACGTCAGTGACTCAAAGACAGGCAACCCGCCCCAAGGTGAGAAGTATCGAACGTGCTGCGATCTTTTCTCGTAGAAAGATCTTGACACGATCGCTATTGATACTTTATACAAGAAAGTTCGCGCGATGGACCAGTCGCGTACTGTGAGGAAGAAAACTTCAATGCTGAGAAGCAGGACATACCAGAAACATTCGACGAAATGGCAGCCGTGCGCCGCCATGTATCCAGTCGTCTGTTCGTTAGGCCTGACCTTGTCAGCGACCAATATTTTTGGCGGCAGACTCGGACAAGAAACGTCCATAGATAGCCGTAATATCAAGATTTAATTCAGCGGGAGCGGACTCCCGCTCCCAAATCTCGAAGCAAATTCAAGAGAATTGAAGGAGCGGGCAGCTTCCCTGGGAGGCTTAAAGCCCGCTCCTTTAGTTTTTTGACAATCGAAGTACCTATTTGCGAGAGATGAAGGCAGGGAGCCTTCAACGGATGACGATCTCGGTCCTTTGCGAGAGTCCG
>JBKPPP010000005.1:0-12785 GCA_046733615.1 Acidobacteriota bacterium
TTGGTGCGATTGGGACCGGTCACGCTGTCAGTGAACAGGATCGGATCCGTTGTGGCGAGCGACTCGTTTGTTGCCGTCACGTCTTCCCACGTCGCGGGCGCGGGCGAAGCGGTGTCGTCCCACTTCACGCGCAGCGTCTCGAGTGAGGCGATGAACATCGCACTGCCGGAGTCCCAGTTGACCCCGATTGTCGGTTCGCCTGCTGAATTGCCCATCGCGGGCGGCGCCGCGTAGTTGTAGTAACGCGGCGCCGCTTCGTTCGATGGTGGGGGAGTCGGCTGCGGCGCGGGTTTAGCTTCGATCGTGGCGCTGCCGTGATACTGATCGGCAGCAGTCGCCAGGTAATAGACAGCGTGAACCGTGTAGACGCCCGTTCCGCTAATCGACGGATCGATCGTCGTGTCCTCCCAGGTCAACGGCTCGGTCGGCGACGTTGCGCCGCGTCCGGAGCTGGCGACGAGTGGACCAGAGTTGGAATCCTTGTGAATGTAGAGATCGTAATCGGTGGTCGGCAACAGCCATTCGATCTTGATGTGAACGAGTTTACCGGACCAATCGGCTGTGGTTCCGCCGACAGTCAGCGTGAACGTGTCGCAGTTGAGACCTTCCTGACAGAGATCTTCACCGGCGAGTAGGAGTGGAGCATTCAGCGCGCCGCCGGCAGTCGCGGTGCCGAGCCAGGTCAATGGCGTAGTTGCTGTCGGACTGAGTGTGGCGCCCGCCGGACTCGAAGCCGACGTGTTCCTCACGACGGGCAAAGCCGTGATCAATATTCCGGCCATGAAACCGATTGCGATCAACGCGCGCAAGAGTTCTCGCGTAGTGAAGGACGAGTGCGTACGTCTTCCAACTCTGAAGTTCTTGTGACTCATGAGACTTTCTCCGGGCAAAGGAGAATGGCGGGACGGAGCCGCGCCGGGAACGACTTCTCCTAACAAACTTCGTAGGGGCTAACGACTCAGTGGCTTGTTCGGGTATGCAAGCGACTGGCGTTTCAAGAACAGGAGGAGGTGGCCGGAGCACGTGAAGCTGTTGTGCCGGGTTGCGCCATTAAATACTGTGGAGGTTTCGCAGAGCAGTCACACTTTGAGAATGAATTCTTAGCAATGATCTTGCGGTATTCTTATGGTCGGTAGTGCAATTAAGTGAGAAAAACCGGACGGGTATGCCGTCCGGTTCTCCAACCCCCCGCACGAAAATCCTAATTGTTCCCGTGCTGTTTCCTGTAGAAAAAATAATCCGCGGTGTATGGCACAAACGCTGTATTCCCGACGTCAGTTGAAGACGTACAACCGTTTGCTGGTGCGAGACCTCCAGTTGTATTCACTCTCTGAATGAAGGTGACATCGGACAATGTTTTGCCACCAGTGGGCCCGTCCTGGGTTGCAACCGCATCGAGCAGGAGCCACGCAACCGCATTCTGGTCGACAATAAGCATCCCATCCGGTTGGTGGACCTTGGCCCAGACTATGCTGCTGTCCCGGGCCTGCCACGTGACGCGAATCGCTCCATTCGCCACCACCGTCGCATCAGCATTAGGCTCGGATGGGTTAGGACTGAAGAAGTGGGTAATGATCTGCCTATCATCATTGTCTTTGAATAGAGTGGCCTGCGGCGTGAAAAGTACAAACTTAACGCCAGTGCCTGAGGGCTTACAGATGTAATTCTGGGTGCCGACGCCGTGACCCAGGAGGAACGCCTCATTCCCCGCTTCCACCTTGAGCTTGTCGTCCGGCACGGTTGGTGGTGTGACGTTTTGGGCTTGGGCCAGTTGCGGCAGCGCGACCATCAATCCCACAGCAAGAGCAGCGTTGCAGGCGATGAGCGCCAGGCGACGCGTGATCTGATTCTTGAGTGCAATATATTTCATGACATTTCCTTTTCGCGCCCTGGGCGCGGGTTGTGGAGCTGCGGCAGTTCTCTGCGGCAGCCCCTGTTGCTCGAGCATAGCTCGATGGAACTCAATCACCTTCTGTGGCTTCACACTTCCTGAGTTGTTCAGCCACAAAGAGCGGAGCGTTTACCTGTCGAACTCCCTGGCCCATCAAGCTCTTGATAAGCGCAAGTCCTTCACAGTCGATGAAGCAAATGTTTTTCAGATCAAGAGTGAGCCCCCGTCCTTCTGCCAACACAGACGCGGCAGACTCACGTAATAACTCAATCCATTGCCCACTGACCGACCCATCCAATTGCAGTGTGATTTCCCGATCTGACTGAACAACTTTTGTGATCATCAACATTCACGTATCTCTTTCCGATTTACTGAAGCCCTCTGGGTTCGCCATAAATAAAGTCATCCATCATGACGATGTCATTCTTACCGTCATCGTCGGGACCTGGGGCGGTGTTGCCTGTGGTAATCCGCACTCTGGCGATCCGCGCATCATTAAACTTGACTCCGAAGAAAGACAGATTTCCGTCGCCAGGTGCGGCGGGAACATAACTGCTGAACAACAGCTCGCCGTTGACGCCGAAAAATTCCATTAGCGTGCTGGCGTCGCGGTTGCCGTGTTTCTCGCCCGGCCCACTTCCATTCGGCTGATCGACGTCGGTGAAAACCGCTCCGAAGCCACTGACCGTTGCTGGAGTATTTCCGTTTGAGCCGGGCAAAAAGAAGAATGCGTCGGTGATGTTGCTCCCTACCGGTGTGAATAGACGGAGAGGGCTGAAGGTCTTGAAAATAGAACCGTAGCTCGCATTGTTGAGAAGTGCTGCGAGGCCGCCCTGTGGCCCACCTGACGGCGGAGCCTGAGAAAGTCCAATTCCCGGTGTGGTGAACTGGCTGCCCCGGGTGTTCAGAAACGTGTTGAATGGAGTTACGGGGGCTGTAGTTACGTCAACACCACCGCCTCCATCCCAATTGATTTCGCGGTGACCGGTCCCGAGAGGCCCCAGGTTTTTGTTATCGGGGTTTCCCAGTTCGGCGCGGTACGCATCGACTGTGCTTTGAATTGAGGCGCTGTTTGGTCCAGCGGCCTGGAACACAACTGGGGCCACAAAATCCTTTGTAGTGTTTTCCTGAGCGTGCGCATTTTGATCTAATCTCAACGGCAGCACGATCCATACCACACCAAGGACCGCGGATAACGTTACAAGCCTATACTTCTTCATGGTTACATCGTCCTTTCCATCATTAAATTGAAATTGAATGAGACTTACGGTGGTAAGCCGGTTAGCGAGCAGCTATGCGTTAGTGATCAGACTCTCCGTCAGAGGAGACAATTGCTGTTGAATTGTCGGCAAAGCGACCGAGCCAGACGATCGGCCTTTCGCTATTGATCTGAAGCGGGCCCAGGCGCAGTGGTCTTGATAGAGTTTTACCCGCAGTGAGCTGGCCGGTTCGCGCCAGCAAGTGGAGATCTGTTTCCGAAGTGCCGACCCAGATACCAATGTTGTTGGAGAGATCCACGCCACCGACTCCGGGTGTCAGTGTCGCGATGAAGGCCACCCGCCCATCATTTCCTATTTTTATGTCTCCGAATGAAGCGAATGTCCCAGTCGTGCCGGCCGCCGCCGTGCCCTCGAGAGCGATTGGCGTCGTGGTGGTCCCATCGCCACGAAAGATGCCACTGTGGCTTGTGCCGCCCGTCAGGAAAGCCCCGAAGGCTGCCTGACCGCGGTCATTCAAAACGGACCCGAAGAACTGGATAGGGACGGCAGTGGCGTAGATCCCGCCCTCAGGGGCCGCATGTCCCGAAAGGGCGATGGCAACAGCATCGATCCCATCGCCGAGAATGAGACCAAAGGGCCCCGCTGCGTTTTCCAGGGAAGCGAGCGCCAGTACCTGGCCATGTCCATTGATAACGGGCTCACCGAAATCGACAAAGGTGCCTCCGCCGGGTGCGGTCTGATTGGCAGCAAAGATCGTGGTGATGTTCTCTCCATCACCTCGGTAGATACCGAAATCGGCGGAACCGCCGGTCGTTCCGGCAAAGAAGGCGGCTTGGCCGAACTCGTCGATCACTGGAGAGGAGAAAAAGAGGAAGGTTCCGCCGGTAGGAGCGGCGGTACCATCGACAGCTATCGTGACTGTGTGGGTGCCGTCAGTACGGAAGATGCCCTCGGTATTGACACCTCCCGTCACGAACGCCCCAAAGGCGATCAACCCCTGAGAATTCGCAGTGTACGCGGTAGGAATCAGGGTACCCCCTCCCGGCGCGGCGTCTCCGCTCTGCACGAGTGCAACCGTGCTCCTGCCGTCGCTACGGAAGATGCCGGTACCACCGTCAAAGATCACGTCACCGCGAGTGGTGAGGAAGGGGATGGAGACAAAGTTGAAATTCCCGGCAGTTGGATCAGGGTTGCCGCCGAGCACAATCGTGGACGTGGTATTGCCGTCGCTAACAAACACGCCCGTTGTGCTTGGTCCACTAAGGCGCGCATCAAAAGACACCTGGCCGCGCGCATTCACCGCCAACGTGTTAAGGAACCCGACGTAATTTCCTCCGGCAGGCGCGGCATCACCTGTTGCAGCGATGACGGTGTGCCGTACCTGTGCCCGCACGCCGGTCACCGACAGAAATTGGGAAAGCGTCAGCGCAATTAGTGCACGGCATATAAGGGGAAGTAACTTCATGATTTGCTCCTTCTTTTCGACTAAGCGTCGCTTCTGCGATCTTCAAGATTGATCGTCTCTACGAATGTCGGCGTCGCTGTAGGGCAGATTGCATGCCAGGCATCCGCGGTGGGACATTGCGGGCGCGGTTTTACGCGAATAGTTGGAGATTGCGCGAACTCGCGGAAAAAGGGGATAAGCGACGCGCAGGAGGAATGCACGTGGTCCACGGTATTTAGGAGGTAACGAGATTAGCCTTTGGCGGGGGAACTACGATATGCGGTGGGTGAGCGTTTTATTCCCAATTTTTCCATTCGGTGTCGCAGGGTATTCGGATGCATACCGAGGGTCTTAGCAGCACCCTTTGCGCCTTCTATCACTCCGCGAGTTTGTAGGAGCACGGCGGAGATATGATCCCGCTCAACTTCGTCAAGAGTCTTAAGGGCAGGATCCGGCTCAGTGGGTTGAACCACTTCCGTTGCTTTCCGCGTTGTATAGCGAAGAGTCTCGGAGGTGGAGACGCTGATTAAATCCGGCTCTACCTCGAGTAGTGGTCCAGGTGAAATAATCACGGCGCGCTCGATGACGTTTTGCAACTCGCGCACATTGCCTGGCCAGGAATAATTGCTGAACCTTTCCGTTGCGGCCGCGGAGATTTCTTCCATTCTTTTGCCGAGATTCCGCGAGTATCGGGAGAGGAAGAACTTGGCGAGCTGCGGAATATCGGCGCCACGCTCACGCAACGGCGGCACCTCCAACGGGAAGACATTCAATCGATAATAGAGGTCTGAGCGGAAAGTTCCAGCATTAATAGATTCACGTAGACTTCGATTTGTAGCCGCGATAACCCGTACATCTACGTGCACGGAACGGTTGCTGCCTACGGGCTCGAACTCTCGTTCCTGTAAAACGCGCAGTAACTTAACCTGAGTCTCCAAAGGCAACTCGCCCACTTCATCGAGAAAGATTGTGCCGCCGTCGGCCAATTCGAAACGGCCAATGCGTCGCTCAAAGGCGCCGGTGAAAGCACCCTTCACATGCCCAAATAGTTCGCTCTCCACTAATCCGGCGGAGATCGCACTACAGTTGACCTTTACCAGGGGACGACTTTTACGCATGCTTCGGTTGTGAATTGCGCGCGCGATCAGCTCCTTTCCGGTTCCCGTTTCACCGTAAATGAGCACGCTCGAATCAGTGGGGGCGACCTGGTCTACTCGTCGCAGAAGGTCTAGCAGCGCTGTACTATTACCTACAATCTCCTCGAAGTTATGTTCCGTGCGAATCTCCTCCTGAAGATAAACATTTTCTTTCTCGAGCCTTGCTTTCAAGGACGCGATCTCTTCGTACGATTTCATGTTCGCGATTGCCAATGCGACCTGATTCGCGACTTCCTGTAGCAACTCGGCATCTGCCTCAGAGTAGCGGTGCTTCGTTCCGCTCCATACTGTAAATGTGCCGATGCTATTGCCCATCGCTACGAGTGGTATAACGCAATATGACTGAATACCTTCAGCAACCAGACGCCGGTCGCCCGCCGACTGCTTTTCTTTTTCGAGATCGCCACGAACAACTGCTTGTTGACTGTTAAGAACCCACGCCGAAATGCGGGTTTCTTGCAGATCGTAGTCCTTTCCCAAACGAAAGAACTCAGACTCCGTCTCGCTGTCCATAGAAACGAGCTTCAGAGTTTTGGTTTCGGGCTGAAGGAGAAGGAACGCAGCACGGTCGAAGGAGACGACGCGACGAATAGCTTCATAGGCTGAAGTAAAAAGTGCTTCTTGAGTGAGTTTATTTATGATGGCATTGTTAATCTCGAGCAGGCTGTGTTTCCTTTGCTCGCTCTTCCGCAGGGCCTCCTCACTTTTTTGCAGCGCTTCTTTTGCCTGTTTCCGTTCGGTGATGTCTTCGGAAAGCGCCAACATTAATCGCGGCGTGCTCTCCGTTCCCGGAATCAGCGAGACGTTGTTGCTCACCCAGATAAGGCTGCCATCCTTACGTTGGTATTGCTTCTCGATTTGAAATTGTTCTCGTTTCCCTTCCAGCAGTTCCGTAACCAGGGCCCAGTTAGCGTCGCGATATTCCTCATGAGTAATCTCTGGAAATGAAAGCGTTTGGAGTTCTGACTCCGTGTAGGCGAGCATTTTTTGGAAAGTGGGATTTGTGGTCAGAAAGCGGCCATTCAGATCGGTGATAGCGACGCCGATAGCAGAATTCTCAAAGACGGATTGCCAACGTTGCTCACTCTTTCGCAGAGCGTCTTCCGTTGGCCCGCGTTCCGTAGCGTTTTGGGAAGAACTGTCAGTTTCCGCCTTCACGCTATTTGGTCCAGGGGACTGCATACGTTTCTTCCACGGCTGCTGATAGACTGAACGTCAGCAACTAACAACCCGGCACATGCGTCGCAGCGACAGTTCCGAGAACAACTGACGACCATAAGTGCCTTTCAAAGAAACCTGGCATCCAGAGATTTGTTCGGTGAAACAGGTGAGATCTACAGCGGAAACTAATCTCCAGGTGCGAACGGATCTTGTTTCACGAAACCCGCAAAGTCAAGCGTCTCATCCGTGTTAGACCAACGCTTGCAGGCTACTCGCGGCGATCGGGCAGCGCGAGCGGCGTTTCGGGAGACTGCCGGCAGGCATCGCCGGCCGCAATTCTTCTGCGCGCGGTGCGTGCGACCGGTGTGAGAGTTCGCTCATCCAGTTTTGCCAGCGCACACTCGTCTTCAATCAGGCGGCGCTGAAGCTCCTGGATCTCGAGGCGGAGTTGGGCCACATCTTCTGGCCCAATGTTTCGCGAGCTCATACTTCCGAGCCGCGACTGTTGCTCCAGCGTGCGCACACTCGTTTCGACGGTATAGAAACGCTGTTCGAGCTGATTGATGCGCGTCTCGAGGCGCAGCACGTCCTGTTGCGGGGCGGGATCTGTTTCTGTTCGCGCTGCCGTAGAGATCCTGAAAGCAGCCAAACCTAAAACTACGACACTGAATAACACGATCATCGAGCGATTACTGAATCCCATGAGCTCACCTCTTGAAACTAATTGCCGTTACTTGCGGCAGAGATAAAACCGCTCGGGCATGAAACCGTAGCGGCGATAGTCTTCGTCGCGCAGCTCAAAACTCACCGGCTGCACGCTGAAACCGCTCTCCGTCAGACGATTTACAAAATCATCTCCGTAGAGACGCCAGTGGCCCGACTGCGTCAGGTCCGCGAAACCAAACTCATCCGTCGTCATTCCCGGTGCGCCCATCGGCACCGAAACCACCAGCTCGCCCGAGCCCGGACGCAGTACTCGATTCAACTCACGAATCGCCGCGCGATCGTCGTCGACGTGCTCGAGCACATGATGACACCAGACGAGGTCAACCGAATCGGACGCGAAGGGCAGTTGCTTGATGTCGGCGATCGTGTCTGTCTGGCGTGCCACTTCGATATCGACTCGGAACACTCGCAACTCCGGCGCGTTGGACCAGAACGGCGCCAGGGCTCTCTCGGCCGCGAAGACCAACGCCGTGCCGCGCTTGTTTTCGAGTTTGAAATTCTGCGCCAGCCACAACGACAAGTAACGATGTCGCGGGTGACTGTCGCAACTCGGGCACGCCGCATTGCGCACGCGATAGCCCACTTCGAAGTAATCGTAAAATCGTCTCCCCTGCCAGCCGCAACAGGGACATGCAACTTTCACCGGCAGCAACTTGTTGGCGAGCCTGACGCGCGACTGCGACAACGCGACGCGCCCCAGCAACCAGGTTGCGGTCACCGCTCCGTGCTCTTTGATTTGCTGGTTGTACCAACCGAACATACGTGTAGTTCAGCGAAAGCCGCGTGAGTTGGGGGAGAACAACACATTTGACACTGAGTAGCGCCTTCGTATCAAGCGCGTGGCGTAATCGTGACTACCAAAACCAACTAGCGATGAGTCCGATGGAGGCGGCGAAGATGGCGACGGTAGTGATCCCGCCCAACAGATTGAGGCCGAGGCCGTTCACGCGCTCGCCCATGATGCGACGGTTGTTAGTCATCAACATGATGAGCAGCAGCAGCGGCGGGGTGGAGAAGCCCTGCACAATGCCGGAGAACACGAGCGCTTTCATCGGATTGAAGCCGAGGAAATTGAGCGACATCGCCAGCGCCGTAAACACCGCGATCGCGACGTAAAATTTCTTCGCCTCGCGCGGCTTTGCGTGCAGACTGTGCTTCCAGCCCATCACCTGGCAGAGATCATAAGCGGCGCCGGTCGTCATCACCGGCACCGCCAGAAACCCCACACCGATCACGCCGAGCGCAAAGAGCACCGCAGCCGCATTGCCCGCCAATGGCCGCAGCGCTTCCGCCGCTTCGGCAGCGGTGTTGATGTCCGTCTGGCCGGTTTTGAAGAGCGTCGAAGCGGTCGAGAGGATGATGAAATACATGACGAGGTTTGAAAAAAACATGCCCGACACGACGTCAACCCTCGTCTGCTGAAGCTTCTTTCTCGACGCTCCTTTTCGCTGTTCGAGTCGACGGCGACCCAGCGCGATCTCCTCCTCGACTTCCTGGTTCGACTGCCACGTGTACAAGTAGGCGGAGAGTGTCGTCCCGACCACCGCGACCAACAGCGAGAGAAACTTCTGATTGAAATGGATCGTCGGAATCAACGTGCCCTTGATCACTTCGAGCAGATCGGGCTTCGCGAGGATTGCCGAACCGACGTACGCGAGCAGCGTCAACGCGAGCCAGCGAAAGATGTTTCGGATCAGTGTGTAGGAACCCCAAACCTGTAGCGCGAAGATCGCAAGCGTGACGGGAATGATAATTAATGCCCGCGGAATGGGCGCGAGTACGCCGATCGCCGCCGCGATGCCGCCGATGTCTACACCCGCTTCGATCGTGTTGCCGATGAGCACGCCGACCAGGGCCGGATAGAGGATCCAGCGCGAGTAGTTGTCTTTGACAACGTGGAAGAGGCCCTTGCCCGACACCTGTCCGAGTTTTGCTGACAGGTAAACGACCCCGCACATCATTGGAAACGTGACGGGCGCTGTCCAAAGAAACGACGGACCGATTGCGGCACCGGCGCTGGCGTAAGTGCCGATTGCTGACGGGTCGTCGTCAGCGGCGCCGGTGATGAGTCCGAGACCGAGTGTGCGCAGCACACGCCCGCCGCGTCCCGGCTGTTTGCCCGGTGAGGGCGAAGTCTTTTCTGCGCGTGGCTTACCCTTCGCCATCGCATCGCTGCCCTCCGCGGCCGGAGAGAGTTTCGGGTGCGCCACGTTCGTGAGTCCCCCCTGGTTCGTTTCACGCGATTCTAGTGCTCGCGTTCAAGCTGCTGTCGGTACGCCGTCGTACGTTTCCGGTTCCGCGCGGACATGGCATCATCGTTGCTCCGCTTCGAGCGCGACGGTCGGAAAGAGCGGAAAGCATACGGCGCGCAGGGCGTGCACTGCGCGCAGGAAGGACGACGGCAATGAAATCGCTGTGGGCGCTGCGAAATATCAGTTGGCTGGAGTTGGCTAAACGCGTCTGGAAAGAGGCGCAGGAGGATAACATCTTCGGACGCGCGGCGGAGTTGTCGTACTACTTTCTGCTCGCCCTCTTTCCGCTCCTGATCTTTCTGACTTCAATCATCGGCATCATGCTCGGATCCGGCACCGGCACGCGGCACGCGCTCTTCGACTATCTCGCGCGCATCATGCCGCCAAGTGCGTTTCAACTAATCGACGCGACGATGTACGAAGTATCCCAGGCGAGCGGCGGCGGCAAGATCTCGTTTGGACTGCTGGCGGCGCTGTGGGCGGCGTCAAACGGCATGGGGGCGATCACCGGATCGCTCAACGTCGCTTACGACCTCACGGAAAGCCGGCCGTGGTGGAAACAACGACTCGTCGCCGTCACTCTTACGGTCGCTCTCTCCGTTTTGATCATCGGGGCTTTGGTGCTGGTGGTGGCCGGCGGTCACATCGGCGAGGGCGTCGCGAACCATTACGGCTTCGGACCCGCGTTTGCCACGGCGTGGAAGATCATTCAGTGGCCTGTCGTCTTTGCGTTCCTGATTCTCGCGTTTGCGTTGATCTACTACTTCGCGCCCGACCTGCACGAGCAGAAATGGCAGTGGCTGACGCCGGGCGCCGCGATCGGCGTAGCATTGTGGCTGCTCGTGTCGTTCGGTTTCCGACTCTATCTCCAGTATTTCGACTCTTACAGCAAGACGTACGGCTCGCTGGGCGCAGTGATCATTTTAATGCTGTGGCTCTACTTCACCGGTTGCGCCGTTTTGATCGGCGGCGAGATCAACTCCGAGATCGAGAACGCCGCGGCTGAACGCGGCGCGCCCGAAGCGAAGGAAAAGGGAGAAAAGGCACCGGGCGATCGTGAGGAAGCGGGAGAGGTGAGGCCCGCCCGCGCCTAGATCCGTTTCGTGCACTCGACAAACATGTTGATGCCCTGGTCTTCGAACCTGATCCGCGTGCTCGGTTTGCCGAACGCCGAAGCGCGGAACAGCTTGTTCATGTCGTCTTCCGTGCGATGAATCAAACGCCAGTCGAACACGTGATCCATCATCGCCTTGTCAGGATTGCGTGGATGAAAATTGCCGAGGATGACCTTCCCGCCGGGACGCAGCGCGTTATGAATGTAGTTCAGCAGGCTCACGACAAACTTGTCGCTGAAATAATCGATCAAGCCGATGCTGTAGACGAGATCCTGCTGCGCCAGGTTAACTGACTCGCGGCCCTTCGCGAGGTAAATCAGGTTCGCATTCAGCCTGGTTCTCGTACATGTGATGAATCGTGAGAAAGTCGCCGGCGTAGCCACGCGGTTTCGAATACCAGCGCTCCGCCGTGTTCGTCAGCAACATGTAAGGCAGCAGATCGGATTGAACACGCACGCCGAGCTCATCATGTCCGGCTTCAACGCCACCCAACGCTGAATTCAACTTCGCGTTGCAGGCGGTGAAAGCGTTTTGCCCTTCGGCGACAGCCGAGGCCGGCACGATGTTGTCGTTCTTCAACGCGGCGCGATCCGCATCTGCGAGCACGCGTTTGAAATTGTCGACCGCCGACTCGAGGTCTTCCTTGACGCTCGTTTGCGGTCGCATCGATCGCGTGGCGATTGAGAGTGGAATATGAAGCGTTTCGTGAAGTGCTCTCTGCATCGTTGGTCTCCCGGTAATATGCGAATCGTCTTGCTACGTATACCCGTGGTCGGTAATCGAAAAAGATCACATGCGAGTTTACGCCGCGGCGGATCCGGCCAGGGCGAGATCGACGATCGGCGACGTCGTTAAGAAGCGCAGCCCCTCGTTCAGGGCAACGTAGAACAGGGCGCAGTCGCCGACTTCCAGTTTCGTGGAAAGCTCGCGGGTGCGCTGGCGTTCGTGGGTGACGGCGCCGGTCAGAACCGCGTCGAGATATTTTTCGCCGAACATTCCGCCGGTGATAAGACCGCGGCAACGAATCGGATCGGTAAGCTTGAAGCGGTACTCGCTGTGGGCGGTGCGAATGGAAATCTCGTCGAGGGCGTTCAGGGTGTTAACTGTGATGTGCATCTTTCACCTCCTCTGCTGACGAGTGGTGGCGAAAAGATGGAAAATATCACCGTCAGCGCACTTTTCCTCTCGCTGCGACTCGCCACGAAGTCTCGACGCGATCGCCTCGGACGCCGTAAATCTCGTCGTGCATGTTCACCGTGCTACAGACGTGATTCGGAATGATCGTGAGCCGGTCGCCGACACGATACCGCCGCTCGGAGTTTTGAATGTTCAGATGGCCGTGCTCTTCCGAGAAGCGCTCGATCTCCGCGGCGGGATCTTCTTTCACGTAACCAAAGCCACGTCCATGTTCGGCCTGGTAGCGATCGGATGAGAACGTCTTCGAGCCGCCGTCGATCATCGCGTGGCCGGAGACGCTGGTGCTAATCACGGTGACGGCAACCGACAGCGCGCAATCGTCGAGCGAGCAGGCGGAGACGCCGGCGGTGTTGCGATCGTTAAAGATGTAAGTGCCCGGTCGCGTTTCGTTGAGTGCATGAAGCTCGTGGCTTTCGTAAGCGCTCGGCGTTGAGCCGCCGCTCACGGTTGGGAGTGGCAGTGCGGCGCGCTCGAAAGCGTCCACGCAACGACCCAGGATCTCATTTACACGAATGCGCAGAGCGGATCTTTCTTCTGACCCAACACCGAAGTGACCCGGGAAGAACATCAGCCCTTTGAACTCCAACCCCGGTAACCCAACGATTTCTCGCGCCAACGCCAG
>JBKPPP010000006.1:0-8409 GCA_046733615.1 Acidobacteriota bacterium
TGCACCGGTTGATAGAGGGCTGACCCGACGAGAAGCTCTTAATTGCGTTTGCGCTTTGAAAAACTCAACCTGCGGCTGGCTGGCTTCGGCCTGTTGGCTTTGCTCTTTCTGTCAGCACCCGCGACGGCACGCGCGCAGACCACGCCGCAATCGCCGGTTCCCCTTCCCAGTCCGTTCACTCCGATCGTCGATTACGCACACGTCATCGATCCTGACACTCGCTCGAAGCTCGAGGCGATTTTCCTCAACCTGAGAGAACGCGGCCAGATCGAGTACTCGGTGCTGACAGTCGACACGACTGGCGAGCGCGACATCTTCGACTTCGCGATGGCCGTCGCGCGTGGCTGGGGCATCGAGCCGGTCGGCGGCGAGAAGACAAGTTTCTTCCTCGTTGTCGCGATTCAGGATCGCAAGTACATCACGCTCGTCAGCGATCACCTCGAAGGCGATCTGCCGGACGGGCTCGTCGGCCAGATTCAACGCGAACAGCTCGTGCCCGCGATGCGACAGGGTCGATACAGCGAAGGAATCAACAACACGATTCAGGCTTACGTCGCGACACTCGCCGCGAAGCGGGGTTTTGCAGTCGAAGGCATCGACCAGCGGTTTGCCTACGGTTACGGCGAACAGCCTGACGCGGGCGAGCGCGTGGAGCGAAGAAAGTTGAGTAGTGTTTGCTTTGGTGCGCTGATCATTCTGTTTCTGATCTTCGTGCTGTCGTCGAACTCGCGGCGGCGCGGCGGCGGTGGGTGTTTGCAGGCGCTGTTCTGGGGCAGTTTATTCAGTAATCTCGGCGGCGGGAGTCGCTGGGGCGGGCGCAGCGGCTGGGGCGGAGGTTTCGGCGGCGGCTTCGGTGGCGGCGGATTTGGCGGCGGCGGTTTTGGTGGAGGCGGCGGCTTCGGTGGTGGATTTGGCGGCAGCGGAGGCGGCGGCGGAAGTTTCGGGGGCGGCGGCGCTGGCGGCAGTTGGTAGAGTTTCTGTAGACTCTGGCCCACACGCGAAAACTAATTATGGTGAAGACGGCAGTATACGAAGCGCTTAACGGACTGGTCGAAGATCTGCGTGCGACGCACGGCGACAATCTCGCCTCAGTGGTGCTGTACGGCTCGGCGGCGGCGGGCGACAACGTCGAGCTCCGTTCGGACTACAACCTGCTGATCGCTTTGAATCGCATCACTCCGGAAGACCTACGCCTGGCCCAGGCGCCGATGCGCGAGTGGCAGCGTCTCGGGCACCCGATGCCTGTCTATTTCACCGTCGAAGAACTGTCAGACGCCGCCGACGTCTTCCCGATCGAGTTTCACCAGATGGCGAACGCACGCGTCGTACTCTACGGCCGCGACCCATTCGAGTTTGCCAAACTTTCAAACGCCAACCTGCGTCATCAAACTGAATACGAGCTGCGCAGCAAACTGATTCAACTGCGCCGTCACTACATTCCAGCCTCGATCTCCATCGAGAAACTAAGCGACTTGATGAGCGAGAGCCTGGCGAGCTTTGCGGCGCTCTTTCGCGCCGTGTTGTTGCTGTACGGAGAGGAACCCCCAATCGCAAAACCTGACTGCGTGCGCGCGACGGCGAAGTTGCTGAAACTCGACGTCACGCCGTTTGAAAGAATCTTCGCGTTTCGCACTGGCGGCGCTTTGCCGGCGTCAGAGAAAGAGGCGAACGAACTCTTTGGCGCGTACATGTTTCAAATAGAGCAGGTGGTTGAAGCAGTAGACGAATTGGAACGAAGGGGAAATTGAATATGACGATCAGAAAATGGGTGCTCCTTTTGGTGGTGGCGGTAGTTTCGCTCGGCGCGAGTGGCTGCGGTTACAACACGCTGACAACGAAGCAGCAGAACGTCAAAGGCAAGTGGGCCAACACGGAAACGCAGTTGCAGCGCCGCGCCGATCTCATCAATAACCTGGTCGAGTCGGCGAAGCTGGCCGGCGTTCAGGAGCAGGAAGTGTTCGGCAAGATCGCCGAGGCTCGATCGCGTTTGCTGAATACGACGCAACAGGCGCCGCAGGGGGAAGGCGGCGACAAATCACCCGAGCAAAAACAGGCTGTCATCGACGCGGCAAACAGCTTCGGCGGCACGGTCGGGCGTCTGCTGGTGTTGCAGGAGAACTATCCGCAGTTGCAGTCAAACGCAAACTTCAGGGCGTTGCAGGACGAAGTGGCGGGAACAGAGAATCGCATCGCCACGGCGCGCAAGGATTACAACGATGCAGTAACGGACTACAACACGACGCGCGCGCGTTTTCCGACGGTGATCTCGGCGAAGCTTTTTGGATTTAAAGAGGAGCCCTTCTTCAAGGCCGAGGAAGGCGCGACGCAGCCGCCGACAATCAACTCCAACTCGCTACGAGCTCCAACCAAGTAGCGGACTAGAAACCGCGCGAGCTGCACATCGCGCAGTGATCACAAGGCTTGCCGCCCGGTTCGAGGCTGCAAGCCTTTTCATTTTGGAAGAAATCGACCAGTTCGGAGACGGTCGCTTCTTCAACGCCGAAACGTTCCATGCTCGGGTGACTTGCGTTGACACCAGTCAGCCACGGTGATTGAACCCGCGGCGCCGCAGGCGAGCCGGAACCCGCAGTCACTTTCGATTCGATTTGAATTAATCGGTTTTGCAGTTCATTCAGCGTCGCACGCATCGCGGCGAGCTCCGCGCTGATCTCGCCACCTTTGCTCGGCGCGGCAGGACCACCAACGCGGCGTGCGACCCGTTCTGCAATCTCTCTCGCCTGGTCATCACTCATAACAGATCAATCCGATCCACCACGCCCACAATCGCCGAGTCGATCGCCGCTCCCGCTTCGCCCGTGGCGGACGTCGACGCGCTCCATCCTTCCTGCACGATCAGCACCGTGTCACCAACACCCGAATCGACGGAATCCAGCGCGAGCACCGAGTAGCTCGTGTCGTCACCTTCCGGCGTGATCTGCTGGCACAACATCACGCGCGCATTATCGTAGCGCCGGTTCTTCTGCGTGGCGACGATGTTTCCCACTACGCGAGCGAGTATCATTTCGAGTTCGTTACGTGCTGCTCAGAATCGACGATCCCGACGATTGTGCAGTCGGTCGGCGTGTCTTCTCGTTTGAACGGAAAACTCGCTTCCTTGCCGCGGCACCAGAAGACCAGCTCGCCCAGCCCTGCGCCAACGGCGTCGATCGCGACCATCGGTTTTCCGGTTGATTGCAGGTTCCGATCGACTGTCTGCACGACCAGCAGCTTGCGGCCGTGAAGCGACTCGTTCTTGACCGTGGAAACTACTGTGCCGATTACGCGGGCTAGCTGCATATCTCAGGAACCATTCACGTCAACATGATCGATCACCCCGACGATTGCCGCATCGACCGGCACGTCCTTCATTCCCTGGGCCAGCCGCGCGCTCGATCCGGCCACCACCAGCACGCGCTCGTGAAAGCCGGCGCCGACCGTGTCGACCGCGACGACATACCCCGTCGTGTCGCTGCCGTCAACGTTGATCGGTCTTACGATCAGTAACTTCTTTCCGCTCAGCCGTTCGTCCTTCTGCGTGGACACAACGCTGCCGACGATGCGCGCGATGATCATGCCTGCTTAGCGATCGAGACCAATCGGAAGATTCTCATCAACACTGCCATGCGGGCGCGGGATTACATGCACGCTGACCAGTTCGCCGACTCGTCGCGCAGCCGCGGCGCCTGCGTCGGTCGCTGCTTTTACAGCGGCGACGTCGCCACGCACGATCGCGGTGACAAAACCGGCGCCGATCTTTTCGTAACCAACCAGCGTGACGTTGGCTGCCTTGACCATCGCGTCGGCCGCTTCGATCATCGCAACCAGTCCCTTCGTTTCAACCATACCGAGTGCTTCCTGCATTCGTTGCTCCTGTACGTTTTGATAAATCGATCTGTTTCTATCTGTGGCCGTTAACCGCCTGGCTTAGTAACTCTACTAGTTCTTCCCGTGTAAGCGTGATCTTGCCGGAGCCATTTTCTACGAGCGGCTCGCGCAAATACCCGCACGCCTGCCCGCGCGCCGACTCACCAAGATACCCTGCCGCCTCGCGGACGTTAATCAGTTTCTCGATAGCGTCAGCCGGCAAGTTCTTCGAGCCGCCCAGCACGCGCGACAGGATCGCGATCTTCGCCGTGTGCTCCAGCGTCTCCAACCGGTCCCACGCTTGCCACAAATCCGTTCCGTACGCCACTGCGCCGTGATTCGCCATCAACAGCGCGTTGTGAAATTTGACCAGCGGCTGCATCGCTTCGGTCAACTCGTCCGTCGAAGGCGTGCCGTACGACGCCAGCGGCACGCAACCCAGCGTCAGGATCACTTCGGAAAGAATCGGCTGATCGATCGCCAGCCCCGCGACTGCGAACGCCGTCCCGTTCGGCGGATGCGCGTGGCAGACGGCATTGATCTCGGGCCGCTCGCGATAAATCAACAAGTGCATCGCGAGCTCGCTCGACGCGCGGCGATCGTTGAGCGGCTTCCCGTCGAGATCGGTGATCGCGATCAGGTCCTCACTCATGCGACCTTTGCAGGTCATCGTCGGCGTCGCCATGACCCGTCCGTCGTCGAGCCGCACGCTGACGTTGCCGTCAGACGAAACGACGTAACTGCGCTCGTACATTAAATGGCAAACACGGATCAGATCGCGTCTGACTGTTTGTTCATCCATACCGTGTCATCCGCATCGCGGTGCTGACGCCGTTTCTGCATAACTTTAGCGCCTGGAGGCTGGGCCAGGAAATAGGACAACGACTCGAGCGACGTCGTTAAGTCGACTGTCTTCACTTTTACGCCGCGTCGCGAGTTCAACGGCACGGGCGCAAAATTCAGCACCGCCTTGATGCCTGCCGACATGATCTGGTTGAGAACTCTCTGCGCGGCCTTCGCGGGAACGGCAATCACCATCACGTCGATCGCTTCGTCTCGAATGACCGTCGCGAGCTGGTCGGCGTCGTGCACGGGCAGGCGCGACTCGCCGATGCGCTTGCCAATCTTCTGCCGGTCGTTGTCTAACAAAGCGACGACGGTAAAATTCGAGCGGCCAAAGCCGTTGTAGTTCGCGAGCGCGGTTCCGAGTCTGCCGGCGCCGACAATCCCGACGCGATGCGGCCGATCCAGTCCGAGTATCTTCGTGATGTGATCGCGCAGGTCTTCGACGTAGTAACCGACGCCGCGCACGCCAAACTCGCCGAAGTAACCGAGGTCCTTGCGAATCTGCGCGGAGTTCAAGTGAAACTGCTCGGCGAGCGCCTGCGAAGAGATAGTCTTGATGCCGGCTGCCTGGAGCGTATTGAGGCAGCGCAGGTAAACACTCAGCCTGCTGGTTGTCAGTTCTGATATTTTTTCAGACTTCATTCGCGGGAACCTGTCGCGAGTAAGTATAATACTCCGGCGCAAATGATTGCACATCTCAGCGGGACACTGCTTTCCAAACAAGCGAACTCCGTTATCGTCGATGTCGCCGGCGTCGGCTACGAAGTGAGCATCCCGCTTTCGACCTTCTACGACCTCGAAGACACGGGTTCGAACGTGCAGCTTCGCATCTACACTCATGTCAAAGAAGATGCGTTGCAGCTTTACGGCTTCAAGACCGCACGCGAGCGGGAGCTGTTTGTCAACTTCATCTCGGTCAGCGGCATCGGGCCGAAGATCGGGATCGCGCTTCTTTCCGGAATGAGCGCCGACGAGCTGATCGCTTCGATCAAGAGCAACAACCTCGCGCGCCTGACGCTGATTCCCGGCGTGGGACGAAAGACTGCTGAACGGTTGATCGTCGACCTGCGCGAGAAGATGACCGCGCTGGCCGCCGCGCAGATCCAGGAGGAACCCGGGACCGCTGCCGCGGCGATTAGCGGTTCGCCGGAAGATGCGGTTCGCTCCGACGCGCTGTCGGCATTACTGAATCTCGGTTATCAACGCTCGGCGGCGGAAAAGGCGATCGACGCGGTACTCAACGACGGCGGAGAGATGACAGTCGAGTCAGTGCTGCGACGTGGACTGCGCAAGCTGGCGCGCGTCTAATTAAACTCAATGGCCCCTGAATCGTTATCAGCGCGGTTAAAAGACACTTCGGCGAACGATGAAGATCGCCAACTCGATCTGACGCTGCGGCCCACTCGTCTCGAAGAGTACATCGGCCAAAAACAGATCAAAGAGAACCTGCGCGTTTACATGAAGGCGGCGCTGGCGCGTCGCGAGGCTCTCGATCACGTGCTGCTGACCGGGCCGCCGGGTTTAGGCAAAACGACGCTTGCCAACATCATCGCCAACGAAATGGGCGCCGAGCTCAAATCGACCGCCGGTCCAGCTATCGAAAAAGCCGGCGACATCGCCGCGCTGCTCACCAATCTCCAGGAAGGCGATGTGCTCTTCATCGACGAGATTCATCGTCTGCTGCCCGCGTTGGAAGAGAAACTCTACCCGGCAATGGAAGATTACCAGCTCGATCTTTTAATTGGGCAAGGTCCATCGGCACGTTCAATCAAGCTCGAGATCCCGAAGTTCACGCTCGTCGGCGCCACTACGCGCGCGGGTTTGATCACCGCGCCGCTGCGGGGCCGCTTCGGGATCGTCTTTCATCTGGATTTCTATCCGCATGAGGATCTGGAAGTGATCTGCCGGCGTTCGGCTGAAATCCTCGGCGTCGATATCGAAGCGGATGGCGCGCGCGAGATTGCGCGCCGTTCACGCGGAACGCCGCGTATCGTCAATCGTCTGCTGCGGCGTGTACGAGATTATGCACAGGTTGATTACGACGGGCGGATTACGCAGGCAGTTGCGAGTGATGCGTTGAACCGAATGGAAGTGGATACGTATGGTCTCGATGAGATGGATCGCAAGCTGCTATTGACGATCATCGAGAAGTTCAACGGCGGGCCGGTCGGGGTGGGGACCATCTCCGCGTCGATTCACGAAGAGAAGGATTCAATCGAGGAGATCATCGAGCCATACTTGATTCAGATCGGATTTTTGGATCGCACACCGCGCGGGCGCATGGCGACGCCGCTGGCGTACGAACATTTCGGCATCAAAACACCCGGCTCGCATCGGCCCAGCCTGTTCGACCCCCGCTAACAGTTTGAGCCACGGATGAACACGGCCGAACGCAAGTTAGACTGAGCACAAGCGCTCCGGCAACTGGTTCGGTTACGAGACCAGCCGCCGTCCGCCGTGTTGATCCGTGAAATCCGTGGCTGACTTATGAAGCGCTTCATCACCTCATTTACACGTCATTCTTTCGGCGTTCGCAATCGCTCGCCGTGGGGCTCGATGCTGTCCCACACACTCCACCAGTTTCACGAAAACGATCTCTTCACTTCAGCCGCGGCAATGAGCTACTTCGGTTTGATGGCGCTCTTCCCTGCGTTGCTGCTCCTGCTGACGCTGAGCAATAAGCTAACGGCGGGGACGGAGATGCTGGCGCACGCGGTGGACGTGTATCCGGGTTCGAGCAAGTTTCTGCGCGACACGATCGCTTCGTTTTCCGAGCTCGGCTTCGGCGCGGTCGTGACGTGCGTGATTCTCGTGTTGTGGGCCGGCTCGTGGGTGTTCGCGGTCGTGGAGCGCGCATTGAATCGCATCTGGCAGACGACGTCGCGCACGTTTCTGCACGGACGAGCATTGACGATCGGCATGGTTGGCGTAGTTGGTCTGTTGCTCTCGTTTTCAGTGCTCGTAACGTCGGCACTCGTCGGTCTGCGTGAGATGACTGTCAGACTCTCGCCGCGGCAGATCGCACATTACCCATTGCTGGTCTCGGTCGGTAGTGCATTCTGGCAAGTGCTGTTCGCCGCCGGCAGCTATCTGATCACGGTGGCGCTGTTGGTGCTGGTCTATCGTTTCATGCCGCGCGCGGCCGTGACGTGGCGCGACACGCTGCCGGGCGCATTTCTCGCCGGACTGTTGTGGGAGCTGGCGAAGTATATCTTCGCCTGGAGCGTGAACTACCTCCATTACGATGAGATTTACGGATCGGTCGGCGCGGTGGTCGCTGTGCTGACGTGGAGTTATGTTTCGAGTTTGATACTGCTGTTTGGCGCGCAGCTCACCGCTGTCTTTCATCGCGAGCATCCCGCCTGAAGTTTTGCGATGCGTCTTTCCGATTTCGATTACGATCTGCCTCCGGAATTAATCGCCCAAAAACCTCTCGCAGAGCGCGACGCTTCGCGAATGCTGGTGCTGGACCGTGAACGCCAAACCTGGAGCGATCAAACTTTCAAGACCTTTCCCAACTACCTTCGGGAGAACGACATTGTCGTCGTCAACAACTCGCGGGTGATTCCGGCGCGGCTCAAGGGCCATCGTGAAGAGACTGGCGGGCAGGTTGAGATTTTTCTCGTTCGCGAACTGGAAGAGAAAGTTTGGGAGGCGCTCGTTAGACCCGGAGCGCGCCTCAAACGCGGCGCCAGGGTG
>JBKPPP010000007.1:0-11890 GCA_046733615.1 Acidobacteriota bacterium
GCGGCGCGGTCGGTGTTGGCCCAACGTGCGGCGGAATGCAATCGTCGCGGGCTTGGTGTTTCTCCTGCTGGCGCTGTGGTCACTGAAGTTTCGCGCACCGCTTGGGCCGCCGGCAGCCGCAGCGGGCGCCGATTACCTGCCGCGCCCAGGGTCGCAGTTTTCGTGGCTCTACCAAACACTGAAATACCTGCCCGGTGGATTGGGATCGGTCGTGGGTGTCGTGCTGCCGGGAGTTGGCTTAGCGATCTTGTTGTTGCTGCCATGGCTCGAGGTTGGGCCGTTGAAGAGGCTCGCGAGCGATTCGCGCAAAGTGGCGGGTGGACTGGTGCTGGGCGCCATAACTGTCGCGGTGTTGACCATGACCGTTGCCGCGAACGTGAGTGACCGCCGCGATCCGCGCACGCGCGAGCAGTTGGCGAAACAAGCGGCGCAGGAAGCCGCGTGGCGCAACGAGCCGTTCAGTCCGGTCTTGATTGGACCCACTGCGACTTCAGCACAATCGGGCGGCGCGCCGCTTATGTACGTCAAGTTCTGCTCAAACTGCCACGGCGCGCACGGCGAAGGCGCGCAACAGGGCCGCTTCAAGTTTCCGCCGTTGCTCGACGTCAGCACGAAACCGCGGCGTAGCGTCAACGACATCGTGGCATTGCTGAAAGATCCCGAGGCGTATGGCCTTCAGCCGCCGATGAGATCGTTTTCGTCGAAGCTGACAGAGCAGGAAATGCGCGAGATCGCCGAATGGCTGATGCAGTTGAAGAAATAGCCCGCGGCTGAAAAATTGATCTTTGTGCTTTATCCGTGGCCCTTTGTATACTCGCTGCCCCCAAATTTAAAGCAGTAAGAACAACTCAACCGGGAGAAACTGTCTGATGAAGCTTACTCTGCTCGTTGTAATGTGCGTCACGTTCGCGCTCGTCGCGATTGCCTGCACTGAAACCGCAACGCCAACCAACACCGCGACGCCACGCACCGCCGCGTCGCCGGCCGCGCCTGCGCCGTCAGTCGATGAGTTTGCGAATGCGCGCACGAACTATGGGAAGAATTGCGAGGGGTGCCATGGTCCAAAGGGTGAAGGCGGACTCGCGAAGGTCGATAAGAAACAGATCAAAGTGCCGTCGCTGAAGGCCGATCATGCGATCAAGCACACAGACGAGCAGTTGACGAAGATGATTACCAACGGCGAAGAGGAGATGCCGGCGTTCAAAGACAAGCTCAAGCCAGAAGAGATTGCCGAGATGGTGAGATTTGTGCGCAAGGTTTATCAGGGCAAATGATCAGTGTTAACATCTGTCGCGTGCACTCGTAGCTCAGTTGGATAGAGCGTCTGACTTCGAATCAGAAGGTCGCAGGTTCGAGCCCTGCCGGGTGCACCACGAAAGCCCCAGTTCTCCCACGTCCAAAGTAAGCGCCCCGGTGCCGCATGCCTGAAAACTCTTCCACACAACAAAGCGTCAAACTCGCACTGCTCGGAATTCGTTACGACGAGAACTCGTCATTCACCAAAGGCGCCGCCGATGCGCCGCCGCAGATTCGCGCCGCACTTCGTTCCGACGCCTGGAACCTTATGAGCGAGAACGGCACGGACTTGTCTGACGAGTCGGCACTCTTCGACGCCGGTGACATCGAACCGGTGCCGGGCAGCGACATGTTCACGCTGATCGAAAACTCGATCTACACGCTGCTCGCCGATGGACTGTCGCCAATCTCGCTCGGCGGCGATCATTCGATCACGTACCCGATCGTGCGTGCGTTGGCGAGAAAGTTTCCCGATCTCAGTGTCGTGCATTTCGACGCCCATCCGGATCTCTACGACAGCTACCAGGGCAATCGAAACTCGCACGCCAGCCCGTTCGCGCGCATCATGGAACAGAAGTTGGTGAAGCGGCTGGTGCAGGTGGGAATCAGGACGTTCACTGCGGACCAGCGCGAGCAGGTGAGGAAATTTGGCGTCGAGACGATCGAGATGCATCAACTGCGCGATAGTTTGCAGCTCGAGTTTGACTCGCCGGTCTACATTTCATTCGATATCGACGCACTCGATCCGGCGTTCGCACCCGGTGTTTCGCATCGCGAGCCCGGTGGGCTAACAACGCGCCAAGCCATCGATCTGATTCAGCGTTTGCGAGGAAAGGTGGTGGGGGCTGACATCGTGGAGTTCAACCCCCGAATGGATCCGCTGCACATCACCGGAACGGTTTGTGCGAAGTTATTGAAAGAGATCGCCGCGCGGATGCTTGAGTGACCGCGCTGCGATCTCTTATAAGTTTATACGGCTGTCTTACCTGTTCTTCTTCGCGCGCTTGATCTCGTCGTCCGCGAGGTTGCGCGCGTCCTTCGCTTGTCTTTCACTCAAGCCAAGATCCTGCAACGTCTGGCCCACGCTTCTTCCGTTTGCCAAACCATTCAGGATCGCGTCACGCGTGATGTTCGGGTTTCGCGAACCCAGGTTCTGGCCCAGGCGCGTGGCCGCAACATAATTGCCAAACGTCAGATTGGGATTCGTCGCCAACGCTGCCTGATAACCGGCGCGCAGATCGTTTGCGTTCGTGTGCAGTGCACGTGGCAGTCCCGGATGATCGCGCAGATCGTCGTCAGCATGGCGCAGATTTGAGCTCGCTCTGCGCGCACGTTCGAGTCCTGCGTCAGACCGTCCGTTTGACTTGTTCGATGCATTGTTGAGCCCGTCGTCCGAGCGGCCGCCCGAACGGCTGGACGCATTGCCCAACCCCCGGTCCACGCCGACGCCGGTCGGTGGTCCACCGCCATGAGTGCTGCTACTGCCGCCACCGCCGCCGCGGCCGCCGCCGCCTCCATGACCTCCACTCTTTCCCTGCGCAAACGCCCCCACCGCCACGATCAGCATTAGCAGGGACAATGAAGCCGCATATGCCCCTTTTCGAACTATCTCGCTCATTTCACGCCTCCTTAGCGTTGAATTCATTCCTCTGAGGAAGGAACAAGAGGGAGAGATGTCCAATCTACTACAGGGCCATCGTCCAAAGCGACCGAAAAGCCAAAACGCAAGACCGTTGCAACAAAAGTCGCGGTCCTGGACGCCACACGCAAGCTAACGCTACTTGATGCCGAGCAGCTCGATCTCGAAGGTCAGCGTGGCATTCGGCGGGATGTTGGGTGGGCGGCCCTGAGGACCGTACGCCAGGGCGGGAGGCACGATCAGATGGCGCTTGCCGCCGACTTTCATCGTTTGCAGCGCCTCATTCCAGCCGGGAATCAAACCGGGACCAAGCGCGAACTCAGCCGGCGCGCCGGACTTGTATGAACTATCAAACTCTCTACCACTCGCCAGCCAGCCGGTGTAATTAACACGCACCGTTTGGCCCAGGCGCGGGGTGGCGCCGTCTCCGACTTTCAGATCCGTGTACTTGAGTCCGGAGGCCGTCGTGACTTCCGCCGCCTGGCTCCTGCGACTCGCGATCACGTATGCCACCGCCGAAGCCGCTACGGCCAGAATCAAAATGATGACGATGACCTGGGTATTGAGCCCTTTGCGCGACGCGGGCCGAGTGACCGCTGCGGACGAAGCAGTGGTGCGAATTCGTTTTCTGGCTTTTGCTACTTTGCGCTGACGACTGACGGGCACGAGAACTATCCCTTTCGTGGAGGTGATCCGGGAAAGGGATTTATACAGATAAGAACGGATCTCTTCAAGTGGTGAGAGCAGACGCCGGAGTGCCACCGGCGTGGCGGACACAGAGCTGGTCCGTTACCGATCGTCGCCATGTGGCCCGCCACGCTCACCGCGCCGCTCTCTGAACCTGCCGCGCTCGGACTGAAACTGTTGCCACTGCTCAGGCGTCAATACCTGGCGCAGACGCTCATCAGCCTGTTGCCGGATCTCGTTCACCTTCGGCTCCGACTCGCGCCGCAGCGCTCGCAACTGCTCGCGAGTGTCGCTGAAAATCTGCTGCACTTTCGTTTTCTGATCGGCGTTCAGTTGCAGCCGATCGGCCATCTGCTCGAACCGATCGCCACGCGGCCCGCCGCGGGCCAGCCCGCGATACACGTTCAACGCCAGAATGCCCGCCGTAAACCCCAGCACGAAGATGATCGCAGCCGCAATGCGAACCTGCCACCTGTTCTTAGCAATGTTGTTCATGACTACTTTTCCTCTTCGTCCGTGTAGATCGCGTTGAGCACCTGGTCATACGTAAGCTGATCGTCGCCGCCCTGCTCGAACATCACCGAGTCAACCGAATACGCCGACACCGTTTGAGTTTGGTCCAGCGAAGTTGCCGCGGGCGCCGAAACCATGAAACTCACCGCCGCGAGCGCCGCCGTAGTGAGCGCCATCGAGGAGACCAGCGCCCGCGAAGATCGCCACAACCGCGAAAACGCCGGCACACTCTCGAGCGCCTGCTGCTCGCGCAACGCCGCCATCACTCTCGTCTGAAAAAACGGCGTCGGCTCAATCACGACTTGCGCCCGCTCTTTCATCACCGCAGCGGAGGCCTGAGCCGCCACAAACGCACGCTCACACGCCGCACACTCACGCACGTGCGCGCGAATCTCCGCCAGCTCATCCGGTGCGAGACTCGCCATGGCCGCGTTGTCCAGAACTTCAGTGATGTGCTTGTCTCTCATCATTCAGTCATTCACCTGCTCATTCATCGGTGTAGCCGGTTCACGTTCTCTCTTACTCAACAACTTCTCCATCGCCTCGCGAATCTTCTTCCGCGCGCGAAACGCTCTCACCTTCACTTTCGACTCTGACCATCCGGTCGCTTCCGCCACTTCCTTGATCGACGCCTGTTCACCGTCGATCATCAACAACGCCTGCTGATCTTCCGGCGGCAACACACTCAGCAATCGATCGGCCAGATCCGCCGCCACCACACTGTTCTCCACCGACGGTTGCGAAGCGGAAGTCAGTTGGCGCTCCAGCCATTGATCTTCGTCTTCACTCAGATCGGAAACAGTCAACTCGGGCCGCCGTTTCGATCCCCTGATCATGTTCAAACAGGTGTTGGTCGCGATCCGTGTCAACCAGCCTTCCAACGACCCACGCCCTTCAAAACTTCCAAGCTGCGTGAAGGCTTTCAAAAAAACCTCCTGCGACGCTTCTTCAACCAAACTTCTCTGCCGAAAGAACCGGCTGGCGACGCTGAACACTCGCGGGCTGTAGCGCCTCACTATTTCCGCGAAAGCAGACTCGTCTCCATCCTGCGCTTGCCGCGCCAGGTCGAGATCCAAGGCCTGTTCGAGCCCACTCGTCAGTTGCGGTCCTCATCGGGATTACGGTTGGCGGATTCTCACTTTGAATCCGCCAAGTCCGTGGGGGAGACGCTTACTGATTGTTGTCTTTGCGCATTCCGCCGCGTCGTGCTTTGAACTGCGCTTTCGACTGTTCCAGCTGGGCCTTCTGCTCAGCAGTCAAAACGGAAAGAGTCTCCTGGTGCAGCTTGAACTTTTCGCCCATCAGCTTGGCCTGGAGGCTCGCCATTTCCGTCAATTTCTGAGTAGCCAGCGCTTCGTTGAACGTACCGCCTTCGCTCGCCTGACGCAACTCCTGTCGCTTGGCGCGGAGCTGTTCGCGCAGGGGTTTGTTTCTCTCAGCGAAACTTTCGCGGATCGTTTTGATCTTAGCTTTCTGGTCGTCAGTTAGATTCAGACCTTTGAAGAACCCGCCGTCGCGCATTCCTCCGAAGCCCTCGTGTTGACCTCGACCGCGGCCGCGCCACTCGGGGCGGGTACCCTGTGCCTGGCCCTGACTCTGGCCGGTCGTGGCCGTCTGGGCAAAGGCGATCGAGGCAGCTAAGGCAATTGCCGAGAGAGAAGCGATTGCCACCGTCTTAAAGCGTCCTGCTTTGTTCATTCTGTTTTTCTTGCTCCTAAGTTTCCTTGTTCTTATTTCTCCAGGGGAGTGTCCCGACGAATAAGACACGGCTGCGCTCGGAACGGTTACAGGCGCGGTACTTGCTTCATGTGTAACCGTGTTCTGCAACCCGGTGTCTGGGAATAGGAGGAACTGACGGAATGTCGACTGAAACCATTAAACATCAACCTTTTGTCCCCGGATTGAGCGGCGTTCGGAGCACTGCCTGGTGGAAACAATTCTGGGCAAAGTTGCTGGCGGGCAAAAAGAAGTTGGCGATTGGCGGCGGCCTGATGGCGATTGTCATGCTCGCCGGCTTTTATTTCTCTGGCTCAGATGCCGACGCAGCTCAATACATGACGGCGCGAGTCGAGCGCGGAAACCTGCGTAACACCGTTACCGCCACCGGCACACTGCAAGCAGTGACGACCGTTCAGGTCGGCAGCCAGGCTTCGGGAACGATCTCCGCACTTTACGCCGACTTCAATTCGGTAGTTAAGAAAGGACAGGTCATCGCGCAACTCGATCCGTCAGTGGCGAAGGCGCAAGTCGAACAGGCTCGCGCCAATCTCCAACAAGCGCGCGCCAGTCTGGCGCAGTCAAAGGCTGCGGTCACGAATTCACGAGCTGGTGTGAGCGATGCTCAGGCGAAGAGCCTGGCGGCAAGGTCGACAGTCCAAAACAATCAGGCCGGTGTGTCTGCTTCAGAAGCGAACGTAGCTGTACTCAAAGCTCAGCAGGACGACGCGCTGAGCCTCTTGAAACAGCAGGAGTCGCTGCTCAAAGCGGGCGTGATTGCGCAGCGCGATTACGACGTCGCGATGACGACTTACAAGACCGCCGAGGCGCGTTACAACCAGGCCGTGGCGCAGTTGAATCAGGCGAAACTCGCCGAACAGTCCTCCTCCAGTGCGGGCATAGCGCAGTCGCAGGCGCAAGTGCAGCAGTCGCAGGCGCAGGTGCAGCAGTCGCAGGCGGCAGTCGCGCAGAACGCAGCCCAGGTGCAGCAGGCGGAAGCGGCGTTGAGCCTCGCAGAAGTAAATCTCAGTCACACGACGATCACGTCTCCGATCGACGGCATCGTCGTCTCGCGTGACGTCAATGTCGGTCAGACAGTGGCGGCAAGCTTGTCGGCGCCGACACTCTTCACAATCGCGAACGACCTGACGCAGATGCAGGTGATCGCCAACATCGATCAGGCGGACATCGGGCTCGTCGAGCAGGCGAAGTCAGTGAAGTTTTCGGTCGACGCGTTTCCGGGCAAGGAGTTTGACGGCAAGATTGAGCAGATGCGATTGAATCCGACCAACGTGCAGAACGTCGTCACTTACAACGTCGTGATCGACGTGAGCAATCCGGAGCAGATCCTGAAGCCGGGTATGACGGCGAACCTGACGATCACGATCGACGAGCGCAACAATGTGTTGAAGGTGCCGAATGCAGCGCTTCGCTTCACGCCGCAGGATGCGACGAGACAGCGCAACAGCGCAGGCGGCGCTAATGGTCAAGGCGGTCAGGGGCAGGGCGGCCAAGGTGGCCAGGGACGCCGGCGCCAGCAGGGCGACAATGCTTCCGGCCCCGGACAGCAGGGTAATAACAACAACTTCGCACCCGCTTCCGCGCCAGTGCTGCCTGGTCAGACTCGCATCGTCTGGGTCATGGGCCAGAACGGTCAGCCGCAGCGGCGTCGTATCCAGGTCGGACTCAGCGACGGCGCGTTTACTGAAGTCGTCTCAGGCGAGTTGAACGAAGGCGACATGGTCATCACTGGTCAGACTACGGGGTCGAACAGAGCGGCTTCACCGCAGTCGACGCCTCCGGGGTTCGGTAACGCACCGCGTGGCGGCGGCGGCGGTTTCAGGAGATAAGCGATGGCTACTACGTTTGCAACCGAGTCGCAGGTAGTCCAGCCGGACGCGTCGCTGATCGCGCAGATGCCGGAGGCGCGTCCGATCATCGAACTGGATCACATTCACAAGGTCTACACGATGGGCGATGTTGAAGTGCACGCGTTGCGCGGCGTGTCGCTCACGATTCGTGAAGGTGAGTTCGTGGCCATCATGGGTGCGTCGGGTTCGGGCAAGTCGACGACGATGAACATCATCGGTTGTCTCGACCGGCCGACGCGCGGCACGTACATACTCGACGGCGAAGACGTTTCGCAGATGTCGAAAGATGAGCGCGCAGACATTCGCTGTCAGAAGATCGGTTTCGTATTTCAGGGATTCAACCTGTTGTCGCGCACCTCGGCGCTGGAGAATGTCGAGCTGCCGATGCTGTATCTCGGCGTCGATGCGGCGACGCGGCATCAGCGTGCGCTCGAGGCTTTGGCGGCGGTTGGTCTGGCCGGACGCGAGCAAAACCATCCTAATCAGTTGTCGGGCGGACAGCAGCAGCGCGTGGCAGTCGCGCGTTCGCTCGTGAACCATCCGGCGTTGATTCTCGCCGACGAACCGACCGGCAATCTCGACTCGCGCACGTCAGTAGAAGTAATGGAGATCTTCCAGCGTCTGAATCGCGAACGCGGCATCACGCTGGTGCTGGTTACACACGAGCCTGACATCGCGCAGTATGCCGATCGCGTCGTCGTTTTCAAAGACGGAAAGATCAAGAGCGATCAGCCGGTGCGGGACAAGCGCGACGCGGCGGAAGAGTTGAAGACGATGCCGGTGATTGACGACGAAGACGACGAAGAAGACGAGTAAGCCATGAACCTGATAATGATCATTCGAGTCGCGTTTCGCGCGCTGGTGAGAAACAAGATGCGCGCGGCTTTGACCATGCTCGGCATCATCATCGGCGTGGCGGCGGTGATTGCGATGGTGAGCATCGGCCAGGGCGCATCTGCGTCTGTGCAGGCGCAGATTGAAAGCATCGGCACCAACCTGCTCTTCGTCAGCGCCGGCGCGCAGAACGTCGGCGGCGTCCGCAGTGGCACCGGCGATACCGGCACGAACACGCTGACTGTTGACGACCTCGAGGCGATCAAGCGCGAAGTGCCGAGCGTTTCGATGGTCACACCGAACGTCAACGCGAGATCGCAGCTCGTCGCCGGCAACATGAACTGGAACACTTCGGTAACCGGCGTGAGCGAGCAGTATCCCGAGATACGCAAGTGGCCGGTTGCGAGCGGCTCGTTTTTCACCGATGCGGACGTGCGCACAGCGGCGCGCGTGATCGTCATCGGCCAAACGCTGGCCGACAATCTGTATCCCGGAACCGATCCGATCGGTCAGGACATTCGCGTAATGAACCTGCCGTTCCGCATCGTCGGCGTGATGGCGCGAAAGGGACAGGATCCGCAGGGCCGCGATCAGGACGACGTCGCGTTTGCTCCGTACACGACGGTACAGAAGAAGATTCTCGGCCGGGATCGCGTTCAGATAGCCTTCGTGTCCGCCATTTCGCAGGACGCGACCTACACCGCGCAACAGCAGATCTCCGACCTGCTGCGCCAGCGGCACAAGCTGACGGCGAACGAGCCAAACGACTTCACCGTCCGCAACATGACTGACGTCGCCGAAGCGGCGAACGAGACGAGCAAGACGATGACGATTCTGCTCGCGTGTATCGCGGGTGTTTCACTGCTCGTCGGCGGCATCGGCATCATGAACATCATGCTGGTGTCGGTTACCGAGCGCACGCGCGAGATCGGCATTCGCATGGCAATCGGCGCGCGCTCGTCGGCTGTGCGTAGTCAGTTTTTGATCGAGTCGATCGTGTTGAGCCTGACCGGCGGAACGGTCGGGATCATTCTCGGGATCGCGCTCTCGGTGGCGATTCCGGCGATGCTCGGCTGGCCCACGCTGGTGTCGTTCATGGCGATCATCGGTTCGGTTGTATTTTCGGCGGCGGTAGGCATCTTCTTTGGTTACTATCCTGCACGTAAAGCAGCTTCATTAGATCCGATCGAGGCATTGAGATACGAATAGAAGAATCACGTGTTACCATGCGCCGCATGCGTGCACGGACGCCTCTGGTCATTGTCTTAATTCTAAGCCTGCTTGTTTCCGTCAGCTTCGCTCAACGACGGACTCAACCACCCGCACAGAAACGGCCGCGACTGGTGCTCTTAATCGTGGTGGACCAGTTTCGCTACGATTATCTCGAACGCTTCGGCGATCTGTTTGGGCCAAACGGGCTGCGTCGGCTTCAACGCGACGGCGCTTCGTGGACGCAATCAAACTACGATCACATGCCGACTTACACTGCGCCCGGTCACGCTACGATGATGACCGGCGCTTATCCGGCGGAAACGGGCATCGTCGGCAATGAATGGCTCGAACGTCCCGGCTTCAAACGCGTGACGAGCGTTTCGGACGACACCGTAAAATCTCTCGGCGGTAATCCGAACGAGCCCGCCGCCAGCCCGCGTCGGCTCATGAGCTCCACTGTCGGCGACGAGCTTCGTCTCGCCACCAACGATCGCTCAAAAGTGATCGGCATTTCCGTCAAGGATCGTTCGGCAATTTTGCCCGCGGGGCGACATGCGAATGCGGCCTACTGGTTCAGCACTCTGTCGGGCACGATGGTGTCGTCAACTTACTACTTCAACGAGCTGCCGGCGTGGGTCACACACTTCAATAACTCGAAGCCCGCCGACAAGTACTTCGGCGCAAAATGGGATCGCCTGGTTGCTGAGAGTGAATACGTCAGACGCGCCGGACCCGACTCTCCTTCGTGGGAGGCAGTCCCGCCCAGCTCCGGCGACAGCAACGCGTTTCCGCACGCGCTGACCGGCGGCGCTACGAAACCCGAACCACGCTTCTACTCGGCGCTCGACTACACGCCGTTCTCGAACGATCTGCTCGTCTCCTTCGCACAGCAGGCAATCACTAACGAGCAGCTCGGTCAGGACGACGACACTGACGTGCTCACCGTGAGTTTTTCTGCAAACGATTACGTGGGCCATCGGTACGGCCCTTACAGTCAGGAAGCGATGGACGTCACGTTGCGCGTCGATCGCCAGATCGAAACGCTGCTCGATTTCGTCCAGGCACAGATCGGCTTATCAAACACGCTCGTCGCTTTCACAGCGGACCATGGCGTGGCGCCAATCCCGGAACACGCGGCGGCAATCGGTCTGGGTGGAGCGCGAATCGCATTGCCGAACGTTTTGGGGCCGGTTCGCGCGGCCATCAGCGCGCGTTACAACCCGCAAGGCAAGTCGCCCGATCCGACGGCTGACTACATCGTGAGGATCAACGAGGGTGGCGCAATTCCGCGCGACTGGCTTTTCAATAACAACATCTACTTCAACTACGACGCTCTGAAACGCGACCGCGTCAGCCTCGAGGAGATTTCGGAGATTGCCGCGGCTGCTGCGGTTGCCGTGCCAGGCATTGCTCGTTGCTTCACTCGCGCGCAACTCCTCCGCGGAGCAACGTCAATCACCGATCCAATCGAACGGCGCGTGCTACACGGTTTCTACCCTGCACGCAGCGGCGATGTCGTGATCGTTCCCGAGCCTTTCAAGTATCTCGCCGACACTATCACGGCGACACACGGCTCGCCTTATTCGTACGACACGCACGTGCCGACGATGATCATGGGCGCAGGAATCAACGCGGGTCGCTACTTCGAAGCAGCCACTCCGGCGGACATTGCGCCGACGCTCGCGGCCGTGTTGCGGATCACGAAGCCGAGCAATGCCACGGGTCGAGTTTTAATCGAGGCGCTTAGGAAATAGAGTCAGCGTTTGTAATGTGCGGCGTAGTCAGGGATAGGAATTCCTTCGAGTAATCGTGGATCTTTAATCGGATCTTCCGCGATAAGCCGTAACGGCACGATCCCCGCCCAAACAGGCAACGAATAATCCTCTTCGTCATCGAGCGGCGGTCCGGTGCGAATCTTTGCCGACGCCTCTTCGAGCGGCAAACAAAGCACCGTCGTCTGGATCAACTCCTCCTCGGTCGGCTCTCGCACGTCGTTCCATCTTCCGCGCACGATATGCTCAGACAAGGCGAGCAGCGCCTTGAGCTTCTCTTCGCGATCTTCCACCAGCGTCGCCCGGCCAAAGACGAGCACCGAACGATAGTTCATCGAGTGGTGAAACGC
>JBKPPP010000008.1:0-8680 GCA_046733615.1 Acidobacteriota bacterium
CCTGACGTCGGCGAGGGACTATTCCGGCTCGGACTGCTGACGGAGAAGGTGGGACAGTTTCGTCTGCTGGCCAACGGCAATCCGCGGCCTGAGACGACGGCAATCTCGCCCCTCTACCAGATAACCACGACGCGCGCACAGGCCATCGGCCAGGGATAATGGATTCGCAGACCGCCATCGACATCGCCCTGAAGTTCGCGGCCATAACTGTGGCGTTCGTCGTGGTGTTGCTCATCGTGGCGTACACGGTGCTCGCCGAGCGCCGCGTGCTCGGGTTCATCCAGGGAAGGCTCGGCCCAAACCGCGTCGGTCCCGGCGGCATGCTGCAACCGTTCGCCGACCTGCTGAAGTTCATCCTTAAAGAAGACATCGTTCCCGACAAGTCGACGCGCTTCGTCTACTTTCTCGCGCCCGTGATCGCCACGATGGCGGCGTTGATGACGATGATCGTCTACCCGTTCGGGCCGGAGATCCCGATTCCCTTCACCAACATTACGATCCCGCTGGTGATCACGCACTTCGACGTCGGACTGCTCTATGTGCTGGGTGTGACGTCAGTCGGCGTGTACGGCATCGCGCTCGCCGGCTGGTCGTCGAACAACAAGTACAGCTTGATGGGCGGGCTGCGTGCGTCCGCGCAGATGATCTCTTACGAACTCGGCCTGGGCTTAAGTCTGATCGGCGTCATCCTGCTGGCGGGAACACTCGACCTCGCGCGGATCGTCGAGATGCAGTCGGGCTGGCACGGCTTCCGCTGGTTTATCTTCTTTCATCCGCTGGGCTTCATCGTTTACCTGATCGCGGCGATCGCGGAGACGAATCGCGTGCCTTTCGATCTTCCCGAGGCGGAGACGGAACTGGTCGCCGGTTTTCACACGGAGTACAGCGCGATGAAGTTCGCGCTCTTCTTCCTCGCCGAATACATCAACATGTTCACGGTCTCGATGCTGGCCACCACGCTGTTTCTCGGCGGCTGGAACGTGCCGTTTGCGGAAGACATCTTCGGACGCCAGTCGTTTCTGTTCGGGCTGGTCAGCGCGCTCGGCTTTCTGCTCAAAGTCATTTTCTTTCTCTTTCTCTACATCTGGCTGCGCGGGACGCTGCCGCGTTTTCGCTTCGACCAGTTGATGAACTTCGGTTGGAAGATCCTGATCCCGTTTGCGCTGCTCAGCATTTTCATCACCGCAACGATCGTCTTCCTGTTTCCGAATCTCTTTTAGCGACGACTGATGCTGGTTCTGCTTTTCATTCTGTTTGGGGCGATGGCGATTGGCTGCGCGCTGGCGGTCGTGGCGCAGCGTAACCCGCTCTACAGCGCGATCTCGCTGATCGGCGTGTTCATTTCGCTGGCGTGTCTGTACGTAATGCTGGCGGCGCCCTTCATCGCGGCGGTCCAGGTGATTGTTTACGCGGGCGCGATCATGGTGCTGGTCGTTTTTGTGATCATGCTGCTGAACGTCGAACAGGAAGAGCACCGCCGGCCGCGTTTGCAGTTCCTGTTACCGGCGGCAGTCGCGTTGGCGGCCATACTGATCGCGGAAGTCGCTTTCATACTCGTGTCGGTGCAGCAGGAGGCGCCCGTCCTGCCGAGCTCGAGCACGTCAGATGTGGGACTCACGCAGTCGGTCGGCGCGGCTTTGTTTACGCGTTACCTGCTGCCGTTCGAGATAACTTCGATCCTGCTGTTGATGGCGATCGTCGGCGCGATGACGCTGGCGCGACACGGCGGGCTGCTGTCAAACGCAACCCGGGCGAAACGAGACTAAGACGATGGAACCACAACTCTCATGGTACCTGGCGCTGTCCGCCGTGCTTTTCACGATCGGCGTGGCGGGCGTGATCATCAAGCGAAACATCATCGCGATGTTCATGTGCATCGAGCTGATGCTCAACGCGGTGAACCTGAGCTTCGTCGCGTTTGCCAGCTTCTTCCAGGACGTCACGGGTCAACTGTTTGTGTTTATCGTGATGACCGTCGCCGCGGCTGAAGCCGCCGTGGGACTGGGAATCATTATCGCGATCTTTCGGAATCGCGAGTCGCTGGACGTGGATGAGGCCAGCATTTTGAAGCTGTAAATGGAAACGAATCTCCTCAGCATCATCATCTTCGCGCCGCTCGCGGGCGCGGCCATCAACTGGCTCATCGGCCGGCGCGTGCGGAACGAGCGATTCATTGCGACCGTCGCGTGCGGCTCGGTCGCGATCTCCGCGCTCGTCGCGTTCTATCTCGCCTTCAACTCACACGGCGCGCTGCGTTCCGAAGAGCCGCTGTTCGACTACATCTGGACGTGGCTGCGCGTCGGCAACTTTCGCGCCGACTTCGCGCTGGCGATGGATCGCCTGAGCGGCACTTACGCGCTCTTCATCACGTTTGTCGGCTTTCTGATTCACGTCTTCGCGGTCGGCTACATGCACGGCGAAGACGGCTTTTATCGCTTCTTCGCGTACCTGAACCTTTTCATGTTCGCGATGCTGACGCTCGTGCTCGCCGACAACTTCGTGCTGATGTTTGTCGGTTGGGAAGGCGTGGGGCTCTGTTCGTATCTTTTGATCGGCTACTACTTACTGCGCAAGGAAGCGGGCGACGCCGCCAAGAAAGCATTCATCGTCAATCGTATCGGCGACTGGGGCTTCGTGCTCGGGATCATGCTGATCTTCTTTCTGAGCGGCTCGGTCAGTTTCTTCGCGAACCCGGCGGCGGGCGAGGCCGCGCAGACCGCGTTTTCGTATTTCAAGTCGTTGCCGGCTGAGCCGTTCACACTCGGCGCGATCTTCGCCGGCGGCGCGACGTCGGTTGCGATGCTGCTCTTCATCGGCGCGACCGGCAAGAGCGCGCAGATTCCACTCTACGTCTGGTTACCCGATGCGATGGCCGGTCCGACGCCCGTCTCCGCTCTGATTCACGCGGCGACGATGGTGACCGCCGGCGTCTACATGATCGTGCGCTGCTCGGAGATCTTCGTGCACGCGCCGACCGCCATGTTCATCGTCGCGATCATCGGCGCGGCGACGGCGCTCTTTGCGGCAACGATCGGGCTTGCGCAGAACGATATCAAGAAGGTGCTGGCCTACTCGACGATCTCGCAGCTCGGTTACATGTTTCTCGCTTGCGGCGTGGGCGCGTTCATCGCGGCGATCTTCCACGTGATCACGCATGCGTTTTTCAAGGCGCTGCTGTTCCTCGGTTCGGGCTCGGTGATCCACGGCATGCACCACGAGCAAGACATGCGTCGCATGGGCGGTTTGAAGAAGTACATGCCCATAACTTTCGCCACGATGCTCACCGGCTGGCTGGCGATCTCGGGCGTGCCGATCTTCGCCGGCTTCTTCTCGAAGGACGAGATCCTGTGGAAGACGTGGAGCGCGGCAGGGCTGGGATCGTTCAGCAAGGTGCTGTGGGCCATCGGCGCGATAACGGCGTTTCTGACGGCGCTCTACATGACCCGCATGATGGTGATGACGTTCTGGGGAAACGAGCGTTTTCGCGACACGCACTCCGGACACCCGGAACACGAAGAGAAAGACACTCATCATCGTCCGGTAGAGCCGCACGAGTCGCCGCGATCGATGACGATCCCGCTGATTGTGCTGGCGGTTCTGTCGACAGTCGGGGGCTTCATCGGCGTGCCGCGGGCATTTACAGGTCGTGACGTCAATATCATTGAGCACACGCTTGAACCGGCAGTAGCGCATATGCCGGCGGCTGAGGGCGTGTTTGAAGCCGATCAGCATGAAGTCTCCGCTGAATTAACACTGACTGTCGTCTCCGTGGTAATCGCACTGGCCGGAATCGGCGCGGGCTGGGTGCTGTTCAAGCGACGGCCGCTGCTGGAGCTGCCGCGCATACTCGAAAACAAATACTACGTCGACGAGATCTACGACACGACACTGGTGCGACCGATCGAAGCCGTCTCGCGCGAGGGCTTCTGGAAGATTATCGACGTCGGAGTGATCGACGGCCTGCTGCATTCGATCGGCGACGCGGTGACGGAGGGCGGACGAATCGCCCGCTATCTCTCGGCCGGATTCGTGCGCGGCTACGCCGCTATCATCCTGCTCGGCGCGTTAATTCTGATCGGAGTGTTTGCGTATCTCGGCTTCCCGGGAATGCCACGCTGATTCGAAACGATATGCCGCATTTGCTGACAATTCTGATCCTCCTGCCATTTGCCGGCGCGCTCGCGCTCGTGCTCTACAACTTCGTCGCGCGCGGGAACGAAGATCACTACCGTTGGATCGCGCTCATCACCACGGTGGCTACGTTTCTCTTGTCGCTGCTGTTGCTGCGCAGCCTTGGCGGTAACGGCGCGGAGTTCAGGTTCGGGGAGAATATCAACTGGATCGGATCGATCGGCGCTCGTTATCACGTCGGCGCCGACGGCGTCAGTATCTGGCTCGTGTTGCTGACGACGCTCTTGATGCCGATCGCCGTGCTTTCGAGCTGGACTTCGATTCACAAACGGCCGCTCGTCTACTACGCGTTTCTGCTGATACTCGAATCGGCGATGATCGGCGTCTTCGTGTCGCTCGATCTGCTGCTCTTCTACCTGTTCTTCGAAGCGTCGCTGGTGCCGATGTTCTTCCTGATCGGGATCTGGGGCGGCGAGCGGCGCATCTACGCGGCGATCAAGTTTTTCATCTACACGGCGGTGGGAAGCTTGTTGATGCTGGTCGGCATCATCACGCTCTATTTCACCTACCACACGTTTGATTACACCACGCTCTTGCAGGCGATGACCGCGACGCCGCTCGCGCCGCGCGCGGAGTTCGTGCTTTTTCTCGCGTTCGCACTTGCATTCTGCATCAAGGTGCCGCTGTTTCCACTGCATACGTGGCTGCCAGACGCGCACACCGAAGCACCGACGGCCGGCTCGGTCATTCTCGCCGGAGTGTTGCTGAAGATGGGAACCTACGGCTTGTTGCGTTTTAACCTGGCGTTATTTCCGGATGCTTCGCGCCGCTGGGCGCCGGTGATCATTGTGCTCGCCGTCATCGGCATCATCTACGGCGCGCTCGTCGCGATGGTGCAGCCGGACGTGAAACGGCTCGTCGCCTATTCGTCCGTCAGTCACATGGGCTTCGTCGTGCTCGGGCTGTTTTCGTTCACCGAGCTCGGCATGCAGGGCGCGCTTTACCAGATGCTGAATCACGGTGTTTCAACCGGCGCGCTCTTCCTGTTCGTCGGCTTCATCTACGAACGCCGCCACACGCGCATGATCAGCGAGTTTGGCGGATTAGCGACACCGATGCCGTGGTTCTCGACGCTCTTCGTGATCGCGTCGTTGTCGTCGATTGGCCTGCCGTTTTTGAACGGCTTCGTCGGCGAGTTTCTGATTCTGATCGGCACGTGGACTTCGCCGCTGATTGCGCATCCGCGCATCGTCACGATGTTCGCGGCGACCGGCGTCATCTGGGCGGCCGTTTACATGCTGTGGATGCTGCAACGCGTCGTCTTCGGCGAGATTAAAAATCCTGAGAACGCGAAGTTGACGGACCTGAACACGCGCGAGCTTGGGTTGTTGTTGCCGCTGCTGTTGCTGATGCTGTTCATGGGAGTCTACCCGCGCGTGTTTCTCGATCGCTCGCAGCCGAGCGTGGAGGTGATTCGCGCACGCGTCAACAAGACGCCCGCGAGCGGCACTTTCACCGCGGTCGAGTTGGAACGGACTGATAAGTGATGCCGGTCATTAACTGGTCATTAATCGCGCCTGAATTGATCGTCTGCGCCGCCGCGGTGCTGGTGATGCTCGTCGACGCCTTCGGGCGCCCGTCGCAGCGCTGGATCACCGGCGGCATCTCGCTCGCCGGACTGCTGCTGGCGGCCGTGGCGAGTGTGTATCTCTGGGCCAACGGCACGCCGTCTGCCGACGCTTTCAACGGCATGATCGTGCTCGACGAGCTGCGTCTCGGGTTCACGCTGATCTTCCTGCTGGTTTCGGCGCTGACCTTACTGCTTTCGATCGTTTGGGTCGAGTACGAAAACCTGCCCGCCGGTGAGTTTCACTCACTGCTGCTCTTTGCGACCGTCGGCATGATGCTGATGGCCTCGGGCAACGACCTGGTCATCATCTTTCTCGGGCTCGAAATTCTTTCCATCGCCACTTACGTGCTCGCCGGGTTCAGGCGCACTGACGTGCGTTCGAACGAGTCGTCGCTGAAGTATTTCATTCTCGGCTCGTTCTCGTCGGCGTTTCTGCTTTACGGGATCGCACTGGTCTACGGCGCCACTTCGCTTGCCGAGCCCGGACCCGCCGGCACGCTGGCCCGCATCGTTCCCGGCACCACCAACATCGCCGAGATAGCGAACCGGGTCGGCACTGCGCAGTATCCGGCGCTGCTGTACGCCGGCGCGGCGATGATGCTCGTGGGTTTCGGATTCAAAATCGCCTCCGCGCCGTTTCACATCTGGACGCCCGACGTTTACGAAGGCGCGCCCACACCCGTAACGGCGTTTATGGCGGCTGGACCAAAGGCCGCCGGCTTCGCCTCGTTCATTCGCGTGTTTGTGTTTGGCTTGCCGTTCGTGGTTTCAGGCTCGAGCTCCGCGGCCGGCAACCTGCACCAGGCCTGGGTAAGCACGCTCGTCGTGATGGCGATCCTGACGATGACGCTCGGCAACGTCGTCGCGATCGTGCAGAACAACGTCAAACGAATGCTCGCTTACTCGTCGATCGCACATGCAGGGTACGCACTGATTGGGGTCATCGCCGCCGGGGCGGCTGTCGATCCGGTCCAGCGAAACTCCGCCATCACATCCGTGATTTTTTACCTGCTCACCTACGCGGTGATGAACATCGGCGCGTTCGCGGTCGTGCAACTGATTGCGCGCAGCGGCGACCGGCGCACGTCGATCGAAGACTACAGCGGCATCGGTTTCGAGTCACCCGTGCTGGCGTTCTCGTTAAGTCTGTTCTTGCTGAGTCTGCTTGGGATGCCGCTGACCGCCGGGTTCATGGGCAAGATCATGGTGTTTGGCGCCGCAATCGATCAGAAGTATTACGGGTTGGTAGTCATCGGCGTGCTCAACACGGCCGTGTCGGCTTACTACTACCTGCGGCTGATCATCGTGATGTTCTTCGGCGAACGGACGACCGCCTGGACGCCGCCGCGAATTCCGGCGACTGTGGCGGTGACGCTGGCGTTGACGGTGCTGGGCGTGCTCTATCTCGGCGTGTTTCCGGGCCGCATCATCAACGCGTTTCAGACGCGAATCGAATCTCAATTATTCACTCAGAGATAGTGTGTGACTGCGGAAAGCTTCGCCGAATTGATCCGTGAACAACTTGGGGAAACGTGGCTGCCGCGAATCTATCGCGACCGGATCCTCAAGCTGCGGACGCGCTCGTACCACTTCGAGATCGAAAAGCCGCCGAAGCGCATTGTCATCGAGCATACATTGCTCGGCGTCGAACTAAAGCTCGGACGCAAGCGCCTGCTCTGTCCGGATCTCGCGACCGCGCGCTATCTCTCGGTCTTCGCGCGGCTGGCCTGCAGGGATGTAGCAGTGCCGTACGATATAACGAAGATCTCCCAAATAGCGGATGAATTAGAGTCATCGTGGTATAGAATGTGGCTGCTGGTCGAGCAGGAGACCAAAGGAAAAACCCCGAAGTTCAAGGGAAGGGTGAGTGGCCTGCTACTTGCTGACATTCGCGCCGAGATCGCGGCGGCGGGCGCCGGCACAAGGATTCCGGAGTTCAAGCTGAGCACGAGACGACAGTAAAATATCTCAAATTAACGACGACACCGATTAGATCAAATATGACCCAGGACCTGCTTGAAGTTTCCCCCGCAATCAAACAAGCTGAGGTCTCAGCTTCTTTGCCTTTTCCTTTCAACCAGCAGACGTTTTGCCGGTATGAGCCCGTCGAGCAGACGATCGATGTCGCGCGCGTGCTGGTGGTCGACAACCTGCTGCGCGACGAGAACGATCTCTCGACGGTCGCACGCGAAGAATGGGGCGGCACACTCGCCGCCGAGCTCAGGCGCGAACGAATGATCGCCGGCATGGCGATCGAAAACATTCTCAACAACGTCTCGCGCCTCGTGAAGCAGCCGGAGACACGCGTCGCACACGTTTCCGAAATCGCGCCGGCAGCGGCGGGGTTTGCACCGGACGCGATCGTCCTGAGCGGCACGCTCCGCGACTTTGATTACTACGAGCAATCTATTCTCGACAGTTTTGGCGAATTTATCCGCACTACGAAGATTCCCGTGCTCGCAATCTGCGGCGGCCATCAACTCGTCGGTCTCAGTTTCGGCGCGCGCGTCGTCACGCTCGATAAGCTCGAGCAGCACCAACAGCGTTTGGACCGTCCACACGAGTACCAGTATCGCTACGTGCGGATCACCGAACCCGAAGATCCGATTTTCAGGAACATCGCCGTTTGCGAGACATCGGAAGATGCGAGAGGCGCGCGTATTCTGCACGTCTGGCAGAACCACGGTCTCCAGCTCGATCGCATTCCCGACGGCTTCACGTTGCTCGCGACATCGTATCTCTGCCGCAACCAGATGATGGTGAAGCGCAGCGAAGGGCAGCTCATATACACGGTCCAGTTTCACCTCGAGAAGTCGTTTGAGGACTGGAACAAGAGCCGCACGCGTTGGGAACACCCGAACGAGTCGCGCGACGGCCGCATCCTGTTCGAAAATTTTCTGACACTCGCCACCGCGTAAA
>JBKPPP010000009.1:0-15596 GCA_046733615.1 Acidobacteriota bacterium
GATATTGCGCACGGCGTTGTTCCATTGCTCTTCGATCAGAATGATCCAGCGACACCCGAGAAACTCGAGCAGGCGAAAAAGATTTTTGACGGACTACAGCACGGTACGATCGATCGTTCGCTCTTCAGCGACAATGCGAACGCCTATTTCAGCGACCAGGCGTTGCAAGACTTTGCGACTGGTTTGGGGCCGCTCGGCCCACCCAAACAGTTCACGCAGGTTCGCCAGGGATTGCGTGGTGGAATGACGCTGCGAGTTTACATATTGCGTTTCGACAAACAGACACTCCGCGCGTGGACCTACGAATTACCGAATGGCAAACTGGAGCAGTACCAGATCGCCGTGCAGAATTAGCAATGATCGTTATACGTTTCCTCATTCTATTCACTCTTCTGACTTGTACCGCACCGGCGGCGAGCCCGATTGCTGCGCAGACGAATGACGCGAAACGTTTAGCTCCAGTCCTCAACGACTGTGAGCCACATTCGGGTTCGGTCAATTCAGTGATCGAGCTCAAAGGTTTCCGGCTCGGACCTGATGAGCCTGAATCCGCCAAAAAAGCATTCTTCATACAAAATGGAGTCGAAATACCCGCCCGGACTGGCGGCGGCTCCTCCGTCACAAACGATCGTTTGAATGGAGCGCAGACTCTCGAGGTGAGCGTGCCGGAGGAAGTTGTGCCTGGTCCGGCGCAGATCGTCGTCGAACGAAATGGTTTTCGCACTGCTCCGGTAACAATCACAATCACCGAATGGCTCCTGCCGGTCATTAAGCAAATAACGCCGGCGAGTGGGCCACCGGGAACTTTTGTCAACATCGAGTGCGAGAATTTTCATCTTTACGATCTGATCGAGTTGTCGAATGGAGAGGGACGCGTGGTCAAAAGGTACGAACCCGGGGGCTCAGCGGGGGGCACGGGTTTCATCGTACCTCAGGACTTTCCCGAGGGCGTGGTGAGGATCCGAATCGGAAACAGGAAATTCGGGAAAAACCAGTTCACGCAGCCGGTCGAATTTGTAGTGACTAATGAGCCGTTGCCGCCGGAGTTTATGTCGGAATGGCTGAGATCGGTTGCTCCCGGACAGTGGATCGACTTGTCGTCTTCGACGCCCGCCGCGCTGAAACACTCTGAACAAACGGAAGTCTCTTTCAAACAGGCGGGACGGGAATTCATCGTGACTTTGCCGGGCGAACAGCGCCAGCGAGTGGAAGTGCCGGCTTTCCTCTCGCCCGGCGAAGTGCAGATGCAGGCACGAACCTGGCGCGATGGACGGTCATCGAAGTGGTCGACACCTACAACTATTCAATTACTCGAGAAGCCTTTGCCGCCGTACGTGCAGGCTCTCAGACTCGAGAAGACTACCTGGGTGCAACTGTGGCCGGGGCCCGATCGAGCTAAAAAGTTCACTGCCGCGCCGGGCGATCTGATTGTAATGAACGGCATCTTTCCGGTGGCCGGCGCGGATAAGCTGAAGGTGTTGTTGGTGAAGTTAGGCGAGGTCGTGGAATTGGACGTGACTGAGTTGGATGAAAAAGCTGAATGGCTCAACGACCTCAGTGTGAGACTACCCGCTGACATGGCCAGCGGTGACTGGCAAATGACTCTGCGCGCGATTGACGGCAGTGAACATGTCGTGCCCATTCCGATTCGTATTCTGCCAAAATGATTTGACCACTACCGCCTGATTTTTCGCGTTACAGGTAGAAGGTGTACCTGAAGGGCGTAGTGCGATGAAACGGTGTCCGAAATGTGAGCGGGTCTTTGATGAGAATACGCTGAAGTTCTGTCGTATTGACGGAACTCTGCTCGCCGGTGGCGCTGCGGAGGAAGCGGCGACAATCTTTTTTCCTTCGGGCGCGGTATCTGCCGTTTCGCCTAAAATCTTACCGGAAGCGACCTCCTCGGTCGCTGTGTTGCCGTTCACCAATCTGACGCCGGATCCGGCCAATGAGTATCTCTGTGTCGGCTTAGCCGAGGAGCTTGTCCACGCATTGAGTCGCATTGAAAATCTCAGAGTTGCAGCACCCACTTCCGCCTTTTCGTTCAGGGGCAAAAGCGCCGACATTCGCGAGATCGGCAGAACTCTGAACGTCGAGGTCGTGCTCGAGGGAAGCATCAGACGATCTAAGAACAAGATGCGGATCACGGTGCAACTGGTAAGCGCGACGAATGGCTACCAGGTTTGGTCGGAGCGATACGATCGCAAAATTTCCGAAACGTCAGACGTGAAGGGCGACATCGCGCTGGCAGTCGTTAACGCTCTGGAAGTTACGCTGCGCGGCGCCGAGCAGTCGGCGATCTCCAAGCGCCACACGGTTAATTCAAACGCGCATCAACTCTATCTCCGAGGGCGTTTTCACGCGAGCAGGTTTACGGCCGAAGGATTCAGAACCGCGGTTGAATACCTGCGCAAGGCGATTGCGGAAGATCCGAAATATGCGCTTGCGTATGCGGGACTAGCGGACGCGTATTACCACGTTCCGAATGTTCATCTCACGCCGGCGGAATCGCTGATGCAGGTAAAAGCGGCTGCCGAAAAAGCGTTGGAGCTGGATGAAAACCTGGTTGAGGCGCATACGCTGCTCGCAGTCGTAGCGGCAAACTACGATCGCCTGCCGCAGGAGGCGGAAACGCGATTCAAACGCGCACTGGAGCTGGCCCCTAACAACCTGGCGGCGCACCAATGGTACGGTTGCTATCTCATGACGCAGGGTCGATTAGCAGCAGCGATTGCAGAGTTTTGCCGGGCCAGGGAATTGGACCCACTCTCCCCGATGATCAGCGTGCTGATCAGTTTTACCTATTTCTTTGCACGGCAGCCGCACAAGGCCTTAAAACATGCGCGCAAGGCTCTGGCGATCGATGAGAACTTCTGGCTGGCTTACTGGAGCGCAGCGTTAGCCCACGAACAGGCTGGTCAATTGATCGAGGCGCTGGGCCAACTGGAGAAGGCGACCGATCGCGATTGTTCGCCGTGGATAACTGCTTTGCGGGCGCGTGTGTACGCCAAGCTCGGCAGGCGCGACATCGCGCAAGCCATCCTGGCTGAAGTAAACAGAAAGACCACGCAGTGGGTGGCGCCTTACCTCGTCGCGACTGTTTACTTTGTGCTGGACGAAGTCGATCACGGATTTGAATGGTTGCAGAGAGCGTTCGACGAGTACGATGAGAACCTGAATTACATGGCCATCGATCCGGTACTCGATGCGTTACGCGGCGATCCGCGTTTTATCGATCTACTGCGTCGAGCCGGACTCAATCAGAGCCATGCCCGGACGCATTTTGTTGTTCCCGTCTCCGCCGACTGCCTCTCTTCCGGGCATCTCGTCAGCGACCCTCTGTTTTCTTAGACTCGCCCGACCCGTAACGCAAAAAAAGAGAAGGGCCAGACTGCGGCCCTTCTCCCTGTCGGGGGTGAGATACAGCTCAGAAGTTAAAACGAAGGACAAACTGAAGCAGTCTGCCACCGGGATCTGTCGTGGTCGACGTATCCTGGTAAGCAACCGTCGTTTGTCCGAAAGTCGGAGAGGCGTAGGTGCCCGCCAGGTTAACCGTGTCCGCGGCGAAGCTGCCAATTTTGAAGTTTTGGTTATTGATTACGTTCAGCGCCTCGACGCGAAACTCCACGTTCGTGTTCTCAGAGAAGCTGATCTTCTTGACGAGACTCGCATCGACCCTGGTGAATCGCGGTCCGTAGACCACCAGATTCGTAATGCCGCATTCGCCGTTGAAGCTTGCCTGGCAATTGCCAAAGCCAGCCGGCGCGATGAACGGCTTCGTCAGATCCGGCGGTGTACCCGAGTAACCGGTCGCCGAAGTCGGGCTGATGCTGAATGCCCTGATGGTGTTGAGGATCACGTCGTCGGGCAGCCAGGTGACGGTGGTCGGGTTCTTATGGATCTCGATCATCTTCTGCAAGTCGCCGCGGTCCATGTTTACGAGCTGTACGTTGCCGAAGTTGATCGGTGAGCCGCTTTGCAGGCGGAAGGTGCCGTTCAGTCCCCAACCTCCGAGCAGCCAGTTCGTCTTCGTGCCGATGTCACTGCCCCATCTTTGACCTCTGCCGAAAGGCAACTCGTAAATGAAGTCGCCCTTGAAAGCGTGCCGAATGTCGAAAGGTGACAATCCGTAGTTCAGTCGTGGATTGCGAATCGTCGTGAAGTTCGACTGCGCGATCGAGCTACTGGCGAAGGCGTCGCTCAGCGAATGTGCGAACGTATAGTTTGCCTGGATCAACAAGCCCGCCGACATCCTGCGACGCAGCTCGACTTGAAGCGCGTCGTACGTTGAGGCGGCGCTGTTGTCGATCAAGAACGCACCGGCAGGAACACCGGGATTGATAACGAAGAAGTTGGCCGGGAGTCCGACTGAAAGCGCGTTCGAGCGCAAGCCCGCATTACCGGAAAGAACACCGGCGGCCGCGGTTACACTCGGCGCAACCGGAACGAGGTTGTTGGTGATTGCAGTCGATCTCCAGTTCGCGCCCGCATAGGCAGCGACGTTGTTAATGTTAGTGCTGCCGTTCAGGTACGCAAGAAAGATCGGGAGCGGCGACGTGCCACTGTCCGTTCCGAAGTACGCAAAGCTGCCGCGGCGAGCGGCAACACCGCTGGCGTTGTTCGCCAGAAGGTTTGCCTGGGCCAGCTTAAACTCGGCCGCGAAACCGTTCTCGATCGTGTTGACCTCGTTGAGAGACCACAACCGAGTCAGCTTTTTGGCGCGATTGCCGACGTAACGGACTTCAAACACGGTGTCTTTCATGATTTCGCGTTGAATTCCGAAGGTCCACGATTGCACGTAGCCAATCTGTAGATCCGGACTGAAAGCGACGGCCTGATCGTTGGTGCCTGGTGTGAACGGGAACGTTGGCGCCGTGATTGTTGGCGTCGGGATCGCTCCCGGCGTTCTAAACAGGCTGCCGATGGGCAAGGTGCCATTGGCAGTGTTCACGGCAACGCTGAACGACTGACCGGGATTTGTGCCCAGACCTGTGGAGCCGACGTTTGTGCCATCCTGCGTGTAAGCGATTGAGAAACCTGCGCGGATCACGCTCTGGCCGGAATCGCCGAAGACGCGGTGAAGGAAGCCGCTCTTGAAGTCGGGACTGTAGGCGATGCCAAAGTTTGGCGCGAAGTTGTTCTTGTCTGTGTTGTAGGCGTTGGAGCCGGGCTCGAGTCTGCGGAACCGCGTGATCGGGTTAGTGCAATTCCCCGGCTTGAAGAAGTTGAATGCTCCGGAGCAGCCGAAGATATTCTCAAAGCTCAGCGGAACGGTGTACGCGTTGTTCTTCGCGAAGTACGGCCCTTGCAGCTCGTAACGCAAGCCGAAGTTCAACGTTATGTTAGGACGGAAGCGCCATTGATCCTGGGCGAAGACGGCCCATGAATTCTGACCTGCCCGTTCGGTGGAGTTTCCATTTAGCGTGTAGTTGAGGTTTTCGTCGGCTACGGCTGTTCCGCTGACGGCTGTCATGCGGCCGACGAGCGTGGCATAGATGCCTCTGGCGTTGCCTAATTGCGTTGCGTTCGCGCCGGGGAAGTTGGTCGAGTTGAAGATCGCGTTCACCGGATCGCCGCCCTGGCTGGTCTGATCGATTCCGAAAGTAATACCTCTGACGATGCCGCCATTCGGAAACAGGCTGTACAGGCTCGTCCTGGTATAGTTCCCACCGAAGCTCCACGTGTGATTGCCCTTGGTCCAGTTCAGTGTGTCGCTGAATGTTTGCACGGGACCGTTGCGACGCTGCGGCGCGGTAACCGAGGTAGCGGCTGAAATACCGCCGGCATTGATGCCGAGATTGAAACCACCCTGGTTTTCAAACTGCGCGAGACTGGTTTCCGGGAAGAAAACGACTGTTCCACCTACAATCGCAAAACGCGCCTCGTTGCTGATCGAGCTACCAATCTTGGAGATCAGCGCGGTCGAGTTTGAAAATCGATTCGACGACTGGCTGCCGAAATTCGGAAAACCAGGGAAACGCGGATCGGCGTTATTCAGGAAATCGACAACCGACGTGAACTGTTGATAATTCCAGACGTTGGTCAACTGATGATTGTTGGTGATGTTCCAGGTCAGGTTCACAGTCGGGAAACGACGCGTCTGCCCGCCTTTGTTGATGAAGCTGAACTGGTTCAGGTTCGGATCGCTGGTAGGAATTACTCCGCCTTCGCTAGTCGACGCTTGAATCGCGTTCAGCAGACCACCCACCGTCGGATCGACCGTAGACGGACACGGTTGGACTCCGGCCGTGTCAGGATCGCAGTCAGCCGCCGCGGCGAGTGAGAAAAGATTTCGAACGACAGGAGTTGTTGAGCCGGTCGGAATGTACGTGAAGTTACCGCCAAGGACTGACTGGGCAAAGATGGTTCGCTGTCGCGCGGTTGCTTCGGGCAGCCGATATTCCTCGTAGTTCACGAAGAAGAACGCTTTGTCTCTGCTCTTCAATATGCCGGGGATCAAAATCGGACCGCCCAACCTGAAGCCGGGTTGTGTCAAGAGCACGCGAGCGCGCGGCGCTTTGTGGTCGACCGGATCTTCCGGCAAGTCTCGATTATTGAACCAGTAGTTTGAATTGAACCAGGAGTTGCGGTGGTAGATGTATGCGCTGCCGTGAAAGTCCGACGTGCCCTGGCGCGTGGCAAACTTGATCTGGACCGCACCGGCGCCCGCGCTTTCAGCACCCGGAGTCGCAGTGGAGAGCGTTACTTCTTCGATCGCGTCGGTCTTTGGTTGAATGTAAGTGAAAAACCCATCGCTGTTTTTCAAAAGCGGGTCCTGCACCTGAACACCGTCCAACGTAATGTTGAGCGCGCCTTTCGGTAAGCCATTTACCGACGACTGGCGCGGACGTCCGACGGTTGCGGTTCCCGGCAGAAACAGCACGATGTCGAGAGCATTTCTCGAAGCGTACGGCAGATCCGTGATCTGCCGACCGGTGATCGTGCTGGCCACGTTCGCGCTTTGCGTTTGCAGTAACTCACCGGCGCCGACGACAGTGACAGTTTCAGTCGGCGCGCCGATTTCGAGCTGCACGTTGACGGTCGAGGCTTTCGCGACGTCGACCTTCACCTCCGTGACGACCATCTGCTTGAAGCCGGTTGCCTTGATCGTCACCGTGTAAACACCCGTGGCGAGACTCGGGACGTTGAAGGTGCCGTTATCGGTAGTGGTGACGGTGTTTTCGGCCGAGGTGCCATTATTCTTGATGACCACTTCGGCTCCAGCCACGAATGCCCCGGCTTGATCCGTAACGGCTCCGGCGATTGAACCTGTGGTACTCGTCTGAGCCGAGATCGGTACCACAAGTAAGGCGACAAAGGCGGTGACAGCGATAATCCTTGAAAGAAGCTTTGTCATTCTTCTGTTCCTCCCTGAAAGGTGAATAGAGTGTCACTCCGGCCCTTCAGCCATGGCTAAGGCCGTCAACACCGATATTGAATTGTGGTTCTGAACGTCCGGGTAGAACGCGTGCTGATTGCGTTGGACTCTTCAACGGGAGCAAGGCACGTTCCCGATTGAGCGGCAGGGAAGTGAGGGAGATCCGCGTTTTCACTCATTCACCGCCGAGTGAATTTCGGTGCAAGGCGGATGAGAAGCTCAATGAGTGGAAACACCTACAAAATAATCTCGCCGCGCGGAGCTCTGTAGCTAACGCTTTGCCGGTGAAGTTGCCGGCCGCATTATTGTTTTTGGATTATTGTCCAGATTTTTGAATCTTAATTGCGTTGCGCGAGGACATAGCGCGCGATCTCAACTCGGTTGTCGAAATTCTTTTTCGCCAGAATATGGCTGATGTGGTTCTCGACGGTGCGGACGCTGATGCTGAGCTCCGCGGCGATATCCTTATTGCTCAGGCCGGAGGCAACGGCGGCGGCAACTCGCTGTTCTGCCTCAGTCAACTCCTCATCAGTGAAAGTTACGCGTTCGCGGGTATTCGAACCGATTAGACGAGCTATCTCGGCGTGCGTGCGCTCGACGCGCGCCAGAATGTTTTCAATGACCGCAATCAGCTCGTCGGGTTCGAAAGGTTTTGTAAGATACGCGTCCACGCCAGAGCGAATGCCGGCGATACGTTCGGAGCTTTCGTCCTTCGCGGTGAGAAAGATGATGGGGATCAAATCTGTGCGGGGATTGCCGCGGAGCTGACGGGCAAACGCGTAACCATCCATCCGCGGCATGCGAATGTCACTCACGATCAGGTCCGGCAGCCGTTGCGCGATGTGCACCAGAGCCTCTTCACCGCTGCGCGCAGTATCGACGTCGTAACCCTCGCCGCGTAAACAGGCGGCTACCGCCCGGAGCAAATTCGGCTCGTCGTCAACGATGAGCAGACGCTTCGACAAACTCACGCTCCTCCATCTCTTTGTCTGCTCGAAATATCGGCAGGTGCACGGCCAGCGTCGTGCCGCGGTTACTACTAGACTCTACACGGATCCGGCCGCCAAATTCCTCAACGATCGTTCGCGCCAGGTATAGTCCCAGACCGATGCCGGGTGCTTCTGACGGAGACGAATCACCGTTCGCTCCGTCTTTGCGCGGTGTTGAAGGCCGCCCGCGGTAGAACTTTTCGAAGATGTGCGGAACGTCAGGGGCTTCAATGCCGCATCCCGTGTCACTGATTCTGATTACGACCTCTTCACCTTCCGCTTTCGCCGAGAGTTTGATTGCGCCGCCGTCAGGCGTGTACTTGATGGAGTTCTCCACCAGGCTACAGAGAACACGCCGCAGCGCATTCGCGTCAGCCACTGCGAAGAGTTCCTGAGCAGGCAGATCAACCAGAAGGTCGTGCAAGCGCGCGCCGGCAGCGTGACGTTCGATTAACGCGCAGTTCTTCACGATTTCGGCAGCGTCGACTTTGGTGGGGCAAAGGGCGAACGCTCCGGCTTCGATTCGAGAGAGATCGAGAAGATTGAGCACCAGATCGATCTGGCGGTCACACTCCGCTCCAATCGTTTCGAGGTATTCGCGACGTTCTTCCTGACTCTCGCCGCCTCTCAAGAGAACGCGCGTCAACGTTTTTATCGTGGTCAGCGGGGTTCGCAGCTCGTGCGACACGCTGCCGACAAACTCGGACTTCACGCGATCGAGCTCGGCTAAATGTAGCGTGCGTGTTTCGATACGCTCTGCCATTTGGTCGAACGCGGCGCCTAGCTGCTCGAGTTCGCTTCGATCCTTCACGTTTGCACGAGCTTTCAGTTCTCCACGACCAAACTCCTCCGCGGCGCTGCTTAGTTGGAGAATCGGGTGAGCAATACTGCGCGCAATAACAGTTGCGGCTGCAATCGCAAAAAGAAGTGCCACAGAGCTGAAGATGAGGTAACGACCAATCTGCCGGCGTGCCGGACTGTAAAGAGTCGAACTCGGAACGCCCGTCGCCACCACACAGTCCGCCGAGCCAACCACAACCAAGCCGTAGATACGCTCAACTCCATCGTAAGGGCTCGTCGTTTCGACAACGGCTTTCGTTTGCTTGCTGAGCGGAGCGAAGAGCGGGGAGTCGCTGCGATCGGTGCCCAAATATGTATTCTCCGCGGAGCTGCGGTAAAGGACTCGCCGCTGTGAATCGAAAATTCCGATTACTGCTCCCTGCGGTAGCTGAATGCCACGAAAGAGTTCAGACACGGCGGCGCCGTTTATGCGGGCAACAATCATTCCGCCGGTTGTCACCGGAACAGCCAGGGCAAGCAACGGGTAACCTTCTCCATGCGTCCAGTTGGTCACCAGCGCCCATGACTTGCGCCGGCGCATCTCGGTCGTAAGTGTCTGGAGGAGTTCGCTGGGAAGGTTCTTCTCGTTTGGCGCATGTGAGGCGCGCGTGGCGCCCGCGTCGTCGAGTATCCACAGATCGATCCAATACGGCCGCGTATCGACGATGTAAGACAGACGTCCCGCAAAGGGCAACGGACCATGGGGATGCTCGGCCGCGATCGTTGCCAACGTCGACAGTGGTTGACGCTGACCGTCGATCCATTTTTCAAAGGCGATGGCGGCTAACTGCGATTGTTCTTCGATTGAGTGAGTGAGTTCGCTTTTGCTTTCGCGCCAGAGCGCCCACAACATCAACACTCCCGCCACAATCAACGGAACGGAGATTCCTATCGACAGGGTTAAGAGTCTCTTGCGGATTCCCATCGGAGATGCAAAGTATAACGCGCCTTTCTGACTTACACGACCGTTGAGTGTTAACACTCAGCCTGAGTGGATTCCCTGATGCGTTCCGGATGGGTGAATTCTAAACTCCCGTCGATTTGCACAGGTACTCCTAAGGCAAGTCTCATCACATGCGGCGGTGCGGTGAGCAGACCCCCGCCGCCTCCCATTTTAAAGCAACTATCTCCATTGACTTCGGCGCCGGTGAACCTTAATCTGCGCCCCAATGCCCCAAAACAAACTCAAACTCGCGCTGTTCCTGATCGTTGTCATCACGCTGTGGACCGTATTCTGGTTCAGCGGCTCTCAAGCCAGTCCCGCACCCGTTGCGCAAGATAGAAGCTGGTACTTCGCCGTCTCGGGCGATTCGCGCGACTGCGGCGACCTGATCATGCCCAAGATTGCGCAAGCCATCGCAGACAACAGGTCAAACGCGCCCGTCGAATTCTACTGGCACCTCGGCGACCTGCGCGCGATCTACCGGCCGGATTGCGACATGGGCATGCTCAAAGATCCGTCATTCAAGTGTCCGCCGGACGCTTTCCCGAGAAATCAACCACCAACTCCGGCGCAGCAGAAGTATCAGGCCGCTGCCTGGCCTGACTACATCAACTCTCAGATCCGCCCGTTCAAAAACATCGGCCTCCCTTTTTACCTGGGTATCGGTAATCACGAATTGATTCCCCCCAAGACACGCGATCAGTTTCGCGAACAGTTCAAGGAATGGCTGACGCAGCCCACGATTCAAAAACAACGGGCCACGGATCGCGCCAAAGGCATCGCTTCGACCGACGGCGAGACCTATTTTCATTTCCTCTTTAAGGGGGCAGACATCATCTATCTCGACAATGCGAAGATCTACGACACCGACGATCCGGGATTCACCGAAGAGCAGTTGACTTGGCTCGATCTTGTTTTGAAGAGAGACGAAGCAGATCCAAAAGTGAAAACGATCATCGTCGGAATGCACGCCGCTCTGCCCGAGAGTGTTGCCAGGGACCACGCGATGGATCGAAATTGCGCTTCTTTCTGCAACGGCAAAAGAGCCTACGCCCGACTCGCGCTCACGCAATCCAAAGGCAAGAAGGTCTATGTCATGGCCAGTCACTCACACTACTATGAAGAGTTTGTCTATGACACGCCGGAACACAACGGTCATGGTCTGCCGGGATGGGTCATCGGCACGGCAGGCGCTGAGCAGTATCGAACGGAAATCCGTTACGGTTACCTGTTGGTTGAAGTTACTCCGGAAGGGACTATCCATAGTTCCTTCCAACGCGTGTACAGCGACAGCACGCCGAAAGGACCGGAAGGGCTCACTCGTTTTTGTTTCGAGCGAAACATACGCCCTCCGCTCGCCAATCCCGAGGTCTTCAAAACCGCCCGCGACTGCTCCTGCGCGATTAATCCTTGAAATTCTTCGGCGCAGCAGCAGGAAAATCCTCGCCTTCGGAGGAAAACGGATCTATTATTCCGCCCATTCGTAGCCTCTCTCCCTGATTAGTTTCAGCACTCTCCCCAAGCCGTCGCTCTCCCGCATCGCTAACAGTCAGCGGTCAGCGAACGTCCTAACCTGAGGAGGTGCTTATGAAACTCAACCCGACAAACTCAAAGCTTTCTCTCCTGTTCGTCGTTCCAATGCTGGTGCTCGTCCTGTACCTGTTCTCTCCCGCATTACCCCAAACACGCGAGCGAACGGTTACTCCGAGTCCTGCTGAAGCCAACATCAAAGTCGCCGACGTAATCAAGACAGACGTCGACCTGGTCACGATCGATGCTCTCGTGCTTCAGAAAAACACGGCGCGGGTGGTTGGGAATCTGAAACAGACAGACTTCCTTGTCTCGGAGGACGGTACCAAACAGACAATCACGCATTTCAGTCAGGATAGTCTGCCGCTGTCTGTTCTACTGCTGATCGATCGCGGTGGCTGTCTGGATCCGTTCGGTGACGAAGTGCGATCAGCGGCGAAGGATGCTCTCGCACGCCTGAAGCCGGCCGATGAAGTCGCGGTGATGACTTACGCCGACACCCCAGACCTGCAACAGGGGTTCACGCGCGATCGCCGCTTGCTGGATCGCGCCGTGAATTGGGTGCCGGCGCATGACGAACGCGCCAACCATTGTTTGAATACCGCTTTCGACGAAGCGGCCGACTACATGATGAAGGCCGGGAATCCGACTGGCCGTCGAGTGATCATCGTGATCACCGGTGTGACCAGAAACTGGGACTGCCTCAACGGGCCTTCACACACCGCCGCCGCGCATTCCGTCTTCGAGTCGGGCAGCGTAGTCTCCGCCATAATTCCGAAGACGCCTGAACAGGTGGCGGAGAACGGCATGATGCGTTGGGCCACGCGTATCAGCAGAGTCAGCGGTGTTCATTACCTGGACATTCAAAAGCTCGCCGACGAAACCGGCGGCGAAGTTTTGCGGGACAAACCTGAGGAGCTCGACCAGACGTTCGATACGCTGATCACGCACCTCCGCACGCGTTACAGTTTCTCTTTCACTTCGAGCAACAAGAAGCGCGACGGAACTGTGCGGAAACTGAAGATCGATCTGGCGGACGGAGTAGAGAAGTCGCAGGGCAAACTGGTAGTGAAGTCTCGTAAGAGTTATGTCGCGCCGAAGAGTTGACACGGCATAAGGCAGTTGAGTTGTGCAGGCGAGCTACGCCTGTTTTGGTTCGGCGAGTTGTTTGTACTGTTGCCAGCGACGTTCGACTGCCTTCTGCGCCTGGCCCAGCAGAAACTGCGCCACCGCCGGCTCGCTCTGCTGGAGCATGCGATATCGTCCTTCAGTGTAGATGTAGTCCTGAAGCGAGATCTTCGGGTCGCTCGAATCGAGTTGGAACGGCTGTTTATTCTCTTCAACAAGGCGCGGGTTGTAGCGGAATAACGGCCAGTAGCCCGACTCCACCGCAAGCTTTTGCTGATGCATGCCCTTCGCCATGTCGATGCCGTGCGCGATACACTGGCTATACGCGATGATCAGTGAAGGACCAGCATGCGCCTCTGCTTCGAGAAACGCCTTGATCGTGTGCGTGTCATTCGCGCCCATCGCCACTTGCGCGATGTACACGTCGCCGTAACGCATCGCCGTCATCGCCAGGTCCTTCTTCGCGCTTACCTTGCCGCTTGTGGCAAACTTCGCCACCGCGCCGAGCGGAGTAGCTTTCGAAGCCTGCCCGCCAGTGTTTGAATAAACTTCCGTATCGAGCACGAGAATGTTCACGTTCTGGCCGCTTGCGAGCACGTGATCAAGGCCGCCGTAGCCGATGTCATAAGCCCAGCCGTCACCGCCGACGATCCAGACACTTTTCTCGACGAGCGAGTCAACCACGCTGAGAAGATCGCGGATCTCAGGTTCATCAAGCAGATCCATCCGCGCTTTCAGAGCCGCAACCAGTTCGCGCTGAGCGTCGATGCCGTCGTTGCTTGACTGGTCGGTATTCAGAAGACCGTCCGCCAAGGATTCTCCAATCCGCTGGCGCAACTGTTCGACCAGGTTTTTTGCGTACGCTTTCTGATGATTCAGAGCGAGTCGCATGCCCAGCCCGAACTCCGCGTTGTCTTCGAAGAGCGAATTACTCCATGCCGGACCGCGCCCTTCAGCATTCGTTGTGTACGGAGTCGTGGGTAGATTGCCGCCGTAGATGCTCGAACAGCCGGTGGCGTTCGCGATGATGGCGCGGTCGCCGAAGAGCTGCGTTAGCAGTTTGATGTAAGGCGTTTCCCCGCAACCCGCGCACGCGCCGGAAAACTCGAACAGCGGTTGCAACAGTTGTACGTTCTTGACTGAGTTGAACCCGACCAATCCATTCTTGTGCAGGTCGGGAAGCGTCAGGAAGTAGTCCCACTTCACGCGCTGGCTGTCTCGCAGCGGTAAGTGCGGCTGCATATTCAGCGCCTTGAACGACGTGTCGGTCTTTGACTTTGCCGGACAGACTTCAACGCAGAGCTGGCAGCCAGTGCAATCTTCGGCCGCGACTTGAATCGTGTAGAGCTTCCCGGGAAACTCGCGCCACTTCGCCGGTATCGACTCGAAACCAGCCGGCGCTTCCGCCAGATCACTTTCGGAACAGACCTTCGCGCGAATCGCGGAGTGGGGGCAAACCATAACGCACTTGCCACACTCGATACACAGATCAGGTTGCCAGACCGGCACGTCCTGAGCGATGTTCCGCTTCTCCCAACGCGTGGTGCCGACGGGATAAGTCCCATCCTCCGGAAATGCGCTGACCGGCAACAGGTCGCCGCGTCCGGCGATCATCTCAGCCGTAACGTGCCGCACAAATTCCGGCGCTTCGGCCGGCATGCCTACGGTATCTTCAACGGCGCCATTCGCTTCGACGGGAACCGTGACCTCGCGCAGGTGAGCCAGCGCCGTATCCACCGCCGCGAAGTTTTGCCGCACGACCGGCTCGCCTCGTTTTCCGTAAGTTTTCCGAATGAACTCTTTGATCTTCGCGATCGCTTCATCGCGCGGTAGCACGCCGCTTAACGCGAAGAAGCATGTCTGCATGATCGTATTGATGCGATTGCCAAGCTGACTGCTCCTCGCGACGGCAGCGGCATCGATAGCGTAAACCTTCAGTTGTTTTTCAATGATCACTTTCTGCACGGCTTGCGGAAGCTGGTCCCACAGTTCCGACGCTTCGTACGGGCTGTTAATCAACAGCGTCGCGCCTTTCGTCGCCGTTTCCAGTACGTCGTAACGATGGAAAAACGAAAACTGGTGCACGGCGACGAAGTTTGCGCGGCGGATCAGGTAGGTGCTTTTGATCGGACGCGGACCAAACCGCAGGTGAGAGACAGTCATCGCGCCGGACTTTTTCGAGTCGTAAACAAAGTAGCCCTGCGCGTAGTTTTCGGTTTGCTCGCCGATGATCTTGATGCTGTTCTTGTTGGCGCTGACAGTGCCGTCCGCTCCCAGGCCCCAAAAGACTGCGCGTACCTGGTCGTCCGGTTCTGTGCTGAACGACTGATCGAACGGAATACTCGTGAAGGTAACGTCGTCGTCGATTCCGATCGAGAAATGGTTCTTAGGTTGCGGCCGCCTCAGCTCGTCAAAGACAGCCTTGACCATCGCCGGCGTGAATTCTTTCGACGACAAACCGTAACGGCCGCCCACGACGCGAATGCCTCGCGTGAATCTGGTTGTTGTTTCGGCAAGAGCAGTCACCACGTCCTGGTACAACGGTTCGCCCGTGCTGCCCGGCTCTTTCGTGCGATCGAGCACGGCAATCGATCTGGTTGAAGCGGGAAGCGAGTCGATGAAGTGAGCGATCGAGAATGGCCGGTAGAGTCTGACCTTCAGCAGGCCCACTTTTTCACCGCGCCCGCGTAGATCTTCGACGGTCTCTTCCGCGGTCTCACAACCCGAGCCCATCATCACCAGCACACGCTCGGCGTTTGGATCGCCGGCGTACTCGAAGAGTTTGTAC
>JBKPPP010000010.1:0-13448 GCA_046733615.1 Acidobacteriota bacterium
CGATGCGTTGTCGCCGCTCGGCGTGTTGCAACGCGGGTACGCGATCGCGCAGGATGCGTCTGGCAAACTGGTGCGCGACGCGGCGGCAGTGAGTGTTGGGGATGAAGTGAACGTGCGTTTGGCGAAAGGCCGGTTGAATACACGCGTCGAACAAATCGAATCTGTTTAATTGGTGTCCAATCGAATCGTAATCAACCTGGATCAAGATGGTCCGCCGGCCCAAGGCCGGCGTGGGGCAGACACCCGGAAACCCGGACGGCGCTGGCTCAGGGTGCTTGGCGTGTTCGCGTTGTTTGTCGTGCTGGCGGTCGTGGTCGCGTGCATGGGCGTCTTCTTCTGGTGGCGGCACTATCAATCGACTCCGGCCTATTCAGTTACCCTGCTCGTCGATGCGGCCCAACGTGAAGACACAGAAGAACTCGCCAGGCGCATAGACGTTGCCGAGGTGGCGAAGAACATGGTTGCGGACGTCAACGAGAGCACCGCGCGTCGTTACGGCGCCGCACTGGCTCCCGCAACTCGGCAGCAGATTGAAAAGACTGTCGCCTCGTTGGTTCCGAGTTTGCAGCCAACGATACGCGCCGGCGTGGCGAAGCAGCTCAAGTTCTTCTTTTCGAAGTATGAGGGAAAGCCGTTTGTCTTTTTAGTTTTCGCGGTCCCTTCGTGGATGTCGATCACGACTGAGGGCGATACGGCGAAGGCGACTACCGGCGCGGCCGATCAGCGGATCGAATTGACGATGCGCCGCGACGCGGATCGCTGGAAGGTGATTGGCTACAAAGACAGCTACCTGATCCAGGGCGTGGTGGATAGCGTGATGAAAGAGATGCCGGCGGTTGGCGGTGCTGACTATGTTCTTCCGTTGTTCAAGAATTCAGCCAAGCCCCGAAAGAAAAAGAGATGACCGAAAGGCAGGAACAGCCGCGCACATTTGAAGCGTCGCTGGAAGCGCTCGAACAGATTGTTCAGCAACTCGAAAGCGGCGACTTGCCGCTCGAAAAGAGTTTGGAGCTTTTCGAGCAGGGCGTGCGGTTGTCGCGCGAGTGCCAGGAGCGACTGAGCCAGGCCGAGCGGCGCATCGAGGTTTTGTTGCGCGACAATCAGGGGCGTCCGGTGGCGAGCGCTTTCACCGAGTCGAAGCAAACGGATGAGAACGAGAATGGGTTCTGATGTGCTGGTGCAAAACACGCCCGTGCTCGACGGCCTATTGGCTGCAAGCCGCACGCGTGTCGAGCTCGAATTGAATCGTTTGTTGCCGCCGTCAGGAGCGTCGCCGGAGAAAGTGCACCAGGCAATTCGCTGGAGCGTTTTTGCGGGCGGCAAGCGTTTCCGGCCGGCGTTGCTGCTCGCGACCGGACAGGCGTTCGGCGCGGAAGTCGATCAGCTCATCAGCACCGCGTGCGCGTTTGAAATGATTCACACGTACTCGCTGATCCACGACGACCTGCCGGCAATGGATGACGACGATCTGCGTCGCGGGCGGCCGACTTGTCACGTGCGGTTCGACGAAGCGACGGCGATTCTCGCGGGCGATGCGCTTCAGACTCTCGCCTTTCAAACAATCGCCGGCGACGATCGTCTCGACGCTGAGACTCGCGTGGCGCTCGTTTCAGAGCTCGCCCGCGCGGCGGCGACGCCCGACGGAATGGTCGCCGGGCAGGCGCTCGACATGGAAGCCGAAGCGCGCCAGGTCAATGGCGCGCAGTTGGAAGAGATTCACCGGTTGAAGACGGGCGCGTTGATTGTCGGCGCCGCGCGTTGCGGAGCGATTATCGGCCGCGCCGGTGAGAAAGATCTCGCAGCCGTTACCGACTACGGATTCCACGTGGGCTTACTGTTCCAGATAACCGATGATCTGCTCGATGTAACGGCAAGTGCCGACGAACTGGGTAAGACTCCCGGGAAAGATGTGAAGTCGAGCAAGGCGACCTACCCGGCGCTGTATGGATTAGAAGAGAGCCGCGAAAAGGCTTTGAAAGCTCACAGCGCCGCGTGCGCAGCTCTCGACCAGATCGATCGGCCCACGGAAATGCTGCGCCGCATCGTCGACTTCATACTGCACCGCACCGGCTGATCATTCATAAGCCAATGCTTCTCTCACCGTGGCTCGTGACGCTCGCCACGCGGGCAGAAAACTCGCGACCGCACTCAGGGAGATGGTCACAACCAACCAGATCACCAATCCCATCGGCTCAAACGTAAAATCCAATCCGCCATGGAACAGCATCCCAACCATGAAGTTGCCGATGAGTTTGCTGAGCGGCCATGCGAGCAGCGCCGCGATCGCCCAGCTCAGCACGCCGATCACTAAACCCTCGGCGATCACCATCAGCCAGACGATCCGCGGCGTCGCGCCGATCGCCCGCAACACTCCCATCTCGCGCCGGCGCTCGAGAATGTTGAGACTCATCGTCGTCATCAAGCCAAGCCCGCCCACGCCGCCGACAATCGCCGACATCGCGATCAAGAAGACGTAGATCATCAGCATGTGCTGGTCGAAAGCGAAGCGCGTTTCAGCCTTCGTGCTGCTGGATCGCGCACGCACTCCTTCCTGCTCGAGACTGCGATCGAGATCGGCTTTCACGGCTTGGATCGAGTCGTCGTCAGTCTGGTCCAGCGATAAACGCACACTGTTAACCATGCTCGTGTCCTGGTGCTGAAGCGCGGCGAGCGGAACATAACCGATGGCGGGCGAGAACGCCTCACGCGCGAGCCCGACGACGCGCCAGTTTGCTTCGACGCCGCCGATCTGCAAACTCACTGTCTGTCCGGCGCGCAACTGTGAAGATCGTCCCGCCAGTGTGTTGTTGACGACGATCGCGTTCACGTCGCCGGGCGCGAGATTGCGGCCCTCGATAATCTGCGGCTCCAGCAACTGCGTCTCCGCCGGAAGCCCGATCACAGTAAACCGATCCGCGCCGAGCGAAGCTTCCGCTGCCAGCCAGCCTTCAGCACGCCGCACTCCCGGCGTGTGACGCAGCGCGCGTTGCAGTTTTTCATTGTCGTATAGCTCGCGCAGCGTCACGGTCAGATCAAACTTGCGCGCGGCAAACATGCGATCGAGTGTATTGATCATCGACGCGCGAACGTTGAGCGCAGCGAGAAAAAACAGACCGCCGGCCGCGAGCGTGAGCAGTGTGAGCGCGAGCCGCGCGCGACGCCGAAAGCTGTTACGAATCGCCAGCAGCAACGGCCGGAACGTGCCGCCGATTCGGCCCACTGCGCGATCGAAAGAACTGCGCCCGAAGTTCGTCTGCGACAAACCGAAATCCGCCAGGGCGACGCGAACCGGCGCCCCCGAGCCTCGCCAAACCGGATACGCCGCTGCCGCAACCGGCGCAACGATGCCGACCAGCGCGACCAGCAAGTAAACCCAGAGCGGAACCGCAAAACTATTGATGTCGAAGTTGAGAAAGTAAGCCATGTACCGGCACAACGCGCGGCTGCCGAGCAGACCGAGTGGCAGCGAAACGATCACCGCCGCGATCCCGAGAAAAAGCGCCTGGCTGAAATAGATTCGCGCGATCTGCCAACGAGTGCCGCCAATCGCTTTCATCATGCCGATCTGCCGCACCTGCGACGCCATCATCGCCGTCAGCAGGTTGACTACGAGAATCCCGCTCAACAGCAGCACGAAGATACCGAAGCTCGACATCGCGAGCAGCAGCATTCCCATCAGCTCCGAGTGCGGATGTTTACCCGGCGGCGGCACGTCGACACGCCAGACTTCGTGACCGCGCGCTTCAATCAACGTCTTCACTTGCGCGGCGACCTGGCGAATGTGGCTCTCGTCAAATTGGCGATCGGCGACGAGAATGTTTAGTCGATCGAGATACGGCTGCTCGCCGAGCTGGGCCAGTGTCGCGAGATTGATGTAGCCGTAGACGATGTTCTCCATGCGCGCCTGCGCCTGGCCCACGTCGTGAACGCTTCCGGCGATCGCGAGCGGCTGTTCGACACCGTTCGCCGTCTTCACCACCACCGCATCGCCGATATTCCCACCCAGGACCTGAAAAGCATCGCGCTCGATCAGAATCTCGCCGGTGTCGGGCGGCCACTTGCCGCGCTCCGGTTCCAGTTTGCTGACGCGAATGTCGCCGTAGTCTTTCACGACGAACAGAACCAGGTTGCGCCATTGTATTGGCCCGGATTTGATTTGGCCGCTCACAACGCGCCGCGGCTCGGCGGCACTGACTTCGCGATCTTGCAGCACCGCGGCGACGAGATTGTCGTCGATTGAATCGACGCGCAACGTGGCGGATGCGGGATTCGTAGCGAGATAGCCGCGGTCGAGCTCGCGCGTGAGGATCGCGTACGAAGAAAGAACTGAAGCAAACGCAGAGATGCCGAGCGCGATCGCCACCACCACGAGAACGGTGCGCGCGCGCTCGTGCCAGAAATCGCGAAGGGCTTTGCGCCAGGGCGTTGTAAGTGTCATGAGCCGCTCGCGATTACGCCGTCGGCGATCTGAAGCTTGCGATCGCTAACGCGAGCAATGTCGGCTTCGTGAGTGGCGATCACAACCGTGACGCCTTGATTCGCGAGCGCGCGAAACAGATCGAGTATGCTACCGGCGGTGAGCGAATCGAGATTGCCGGTCGGTTCGTCGGCAACAAGCAACGGCGGCTCATTCGCCAAAGCGCGCGCGATCGCGACGCGCTGCTGCTCGCCGCCCGACAGTGTGCTCGGCAACTTGTCAGCGTGCGGCGTAACACCTACGCGCTCCAGGAGCGCGAGCGCACGCCCGCGCCGTTCACGCAGCGGAAACGTTTTGCAGAAATCCATCGGCAGCATGACGTTCTCCGCGGCGGTGAGCGTCGGCAGCAGTTGAAAGAATTGAAAGACGAAGCCAACGTTTCGACCACGCCACGCGGCGAGCCGGTTTTCTGACATCTCGTGAATCGCGGTTCCGGCGACCGTCACGGTGCCGGACGACGGCCGATCGATGCCGGCGACCATGTTGAGCAGCGTCGATTTGCCGCTGCCGGACTTGCCGACAACGCCGACAAACTCGCCCGCGCGAATCTCGACGTCGACGTCGCGCAAGGCGGAAAACTTTCCCGCGGGCGTTTCGTAGTTTTTGTTCACGTGCTGTAGCGAGATCATAGGGGGTCGAGCGAGAACAGTTTCACTTCGTCGCGATCTTTTGCGAGTTTTACGAGACGTTCGAATTTGAATCCCAGCCGTTGCAGCAGCTTTATGGAGGATTGATTATCGGGATTCACGATCGCCAGCACTCGCGTGAGCTTCAGCCGCCGTCGCGCATCGTCGAGGACGGCCGTTGCTGCTTCGAAAGCCAGCCCCCTGCCGCAAAAATCGGGCAGGAAAGCGAAACCGATATCTGGTTGCGGCAGCTCCGCGCGTTTTAGCAACCCGGACATGCCGATCGGCGTGTGTGTTTCAATGAGCTCGACGGCGCACGGGCCAAAGGCGTTTAGCTCGTAGCTGGCCATCGGGCCAGTCCGCAGGTACTGTTGCGCGTCATCGATGCTGCGCACCTTTTTGTCGCCGATGTGCCGCAAAAACGACGGCTCGTTTAGCAGAGTCAAAATGAACTCGGCATCGTCGAGGGTAAAAGGGCGAATGATTAATCTCTCTGTCTGGAGAACTGTCATAAAATGCGGAGTATGTCAGAAAAGTTGTTTACGTGTCTCGCGCTGGTCTTGTTGCTGAGTTGTTCGGCGCGCGGTTCGGGTGCGGATGTAATCCACTACTCCGCCACACTCGAACCTGACATCGCCGCGAAATCGCTGAAAGGATCCGTGCTCATCCGTTTACTTTCGACCTCAGGCGAGGTCGAGTTTGACTGCGGCGAACTGGTCATCGATTCGGTTCTGGAAAACGAGAAGCCGCTTCAGTTTTCCGTCCGCGACCATAAACTCAGAGTTTCGCTGACGGGAACAAAAACCCAAAGGGAAATTGAGATCAAATACCACGGAACGCCGCGCCGGGGCATTCGCTTCTTTCCCGATCGCCAACAGGTCTACACAATTTTCTCGACGAGCCAGTGGATGGTTTGTGTTGACGATCCGGCCGACAAGGCGACTTTAAAGTTGGAACTCATCCTCCCTTCCGATTTAACCCCAATCGCCAACGGCCGCCTCGCTTCACAGCGCGAGCTGCCCGGCAAGAAACGCCTCTGGCGGTGGATGCAAAAAAATCCCATCCCGACTTACGTCTTCGGCTTCGCTGCCGGTCCTTTCAAGGTCGTGAAAGAGAAGCGAGGCCACGTCGAGTTGCAATACTTCGCGACCAACTACTCAGAAAGCGAAGTGCGCCGCATCTTTCGCGACACGCCCGACATGCTCGAGTTCTTCGAAAGCAAAGCGGGGGTGAAATACGCCGACGAAACGTACACGCAGGTGCTCGCGGCTGGCGGTGTCGAACAGGAAATGAGCAGCTTCACCGCGTTGAAGGAGGCGTATGGAAAGCAGGTGCTGGAGTTCGAGGAGGATCAGTGGCTGGGCGCGCACGAGTTTGCGCATCAGTGGTGGGGCAACATGGTGACCTGCCGCGACTGGAATCATTTCTGGCTCAACGAAGGCATCGCGACTTTCATGGCCGCTGCGTACCTCGAACATCGCTTTGGCCGCGATGCTTACATGCGAGAGATCAATCAGTATCGCGCGAATTACGAGAAGGTGCTCGCGGCCGGCCACGACAAGTCGCTCGTGTTTCCCGATTGGCTCAGCCCGACTCGCGACGATCGTACGCTGGTCTACGACAAGGGCGCGTACGTGCTGCACCTGCTGCGTGAAGAAATGGGTCAACGTGCGTTCTGGAACGGTTTGCGGATCTTTACGCGGCGATACTTTGGGAAGTCAGTCGTGACGAGCGACTTTGCGGCAGCGATGGACGAAGCGAACGGGAAGAGCCTGGAAAAATTCTTCGCGAAGTGGGTCTATCTCAGCTCTTCCCGCGCTTAGCGAGTGAATTACCTGATGCCTTTTCGAGCCAACTGTTCGGTGAGGGCTTTTGTGACGACTCCGTCGAAACCGTCCTGACCGCTGGTCTTTCTCTGCTCGGCGACGTAGGCGTTTTTCTGTTTTGCGAGCTCCATTATCCTTGCTCGCAACTCACGCCGGTGGTCGAGCTGCTTATCGATCTCCTGTTGGCGTTCGACCGGTGAAAGCTTTTGCAGGTTTTCCGGCAGATCCTCTGCTTTTACGTCTTCGAGTTTTGTTGAGCCGTTCTCAATCTCTTGCAGCAGATCGCCGATGTAGGCCTTTTTGTTAATGACCTTGTTGTAGGAGCGCTCGGCTAGGGCGTAGGTCGGCTCAGTAGCCACGACTCGGCTCTCTACGGCCATGGCCGACGCCTTTGCCGCCATTCGCTGCTGTTCGGCATCGGCAAAATTGCCGAAGCCGTAGGCCAGGTACGTGCCGCCAAGCTCGGTAGCCAGGTTGCTGAGCTCTCCGTCGTACGGGGTCGAGATCGCCACGACGCCGCCGTTCTGCGGGATGAGAAAGTATTGCCCCTGGCCGCGGTGCGCGATGGCTTTCCAAACGGGCGTCGTTTCCGGCAGGTTTCCACACTGGATCGTGTTGACGATAATGCCCTGCGCGACCGCTTTCGCGGCGGTGTCCATGGTGTTGGGAACGTCTCGGTAAGGCTGGGGAGGCGCGTCGCCCACGAGGAAAACGATCTGCGCGACGTTTGACGACGCTTTCGACCAGCCCGCTTTGCCAACACCCTCCGCCAGCGCGGTTCGCACGTCTTCTGCCTCATCGCCACCGCCGTCGGCGTTGTAATCCATCAGCGTTGTGTAGACCCTGTCGAGATCGTCCGTCAGCGGCAGGAGCTTGGTGACGTACAAGTCGCCGCGATCGCGATAGGCAACGAGGCCGATTCGCACGGCTGGGTGTGAGGGTGTCTGCATAACGCCGTTCACGATGCCCCAGATTCGCTGTTTTGCGGCGTCGAGCAGCCCGCCCATTGAGCCGGTCGTGTCCAGCACGAAGACCATTTCGAGCGTGGCGTTGGCGGCCGGCGCCGAATTGTTCGTGGCTACAGGCGGAATAAAGGGATTTACAGCCGGCCAGATCCACAGACTGGCAAACCAGACGCCGAATGCGAAGGTGATTAGAGCGGTTGCGATTCTCAGGCCGAGCGAGCGCATGGAGGGACCTCCTTCCGGAAACCCAATGATGGTTTCCATTAGACGCCGAAGTGAGGAAATCGTTCCCGTAGGTTGTTTAGGAACTCATCCGTGTTTATCCATGTAATCCGTATTCCCTTTGTACTGCCGCTGGCGGACCAAAACCAAGGACACGGATGGCACGGATAAACACGGATCGAAACCCTCTCCCTTAACTACGGATTCAATTTGCTCGAGTCGTCCTCGCGCTTTTTGACGTAGATGTCGCCGCGCTGAACCATTCCCGCCTTCTCCGCGAGTGTCTTCAACACTGACTCGAGCACGTCTTTGTCGATCTTGAAACTCATCACGCCGCTTACGTGCGAATCGGGATCGCTGTATTGCAGCGTCAGGTAGTGAACCTTTGTCTTGATGAAACGGGCCGGCAGCGAATAGATCGTCGGCACGTTGCTGGCGACAGTCGCGGCACCCGGCTGAACTTTCTTCGTATCGAGAAAAGCCGACGTCAGCGACTCGTACGGCATCGAGATCTCTTTCGGCGTCTTACCGTCTTTGAAGAGCAGGCGGTTGTTGACGTCGTCAAAGTTCAGCGTGCCTTGCATCGTTTTGTTATAGCCGAAGTAGCCGCCTTCGTACTTAGCTTTGACGTTTTTGGGCGCGGGCCGCGTCGCGGCGGGCGTTGCGGTAGTCGTCGTCGAAGGAGTCTTAGCGGCCGGCTCCGGATCAGTCGTGCGGGGACGCTGGGCGAGAGCGCCGATAGACAACGCTCCCAGTAGGAGCAGGGTGAAAACGATGCGCATGGGTAAGTCTCCTTTGACTTCTGTCGGCAAAAATCTTGTTAGTGTTCGAGGGCCCAAACCGGCACTTGATACAAAATCCACCAAAGCAGCAACTGCGCTACCAGAACCGCGATGCCCGCAAAGGCGCTCAGGTAACACGCCGTGCGGCCCGCCGCGGTTCCCCGCAAACCGTAGGATTTGATCACTCCGACCGTTCCGACCAGCACCGCTCCCGGACAAAAGACAATCCCGAGATACGGCACCAGCGAATAGGTGGCGAAAGCGCGAGCAGTCGCTGCCAAACCCGTCAACTTATCGTCGGCCACGATTTGCACGTCGAGTCACCGCCGGTTTCAGCGGCTACTTCGCAAAGGGTTTTACGCGTTCAATCGACTCTTTCAAATCCGGATCGTTTGGCGCGAGCGTCGCGCCGCGCTGGTACGCGGCGAGCGCCTTGGCATACTGTTTCGTCACTTCGTAAGCGTAGCCGAGCTCACGATAGACGTTCACGTCGTCAGGCGATTTTTTCGCCGCCGCGTCGAGGGCCGCAATCGCTTTGGGGAAGTTGGCGGCGCGTGAATGCGCCACGCCCAAAAGGTAGAACGTCACGCCGGTAGCATCCGGCGCGGTCGTCGCACGCTCGAGCGCCGACGCTGCTCGCGCATACTGCTTTGAACCGATCAGCGCCTGGCCGAAGAGCGTGATCGCCTCAGCGTCAGTTCGGAGTTTGATCAGGCCTTCGCCCGCACGCACGGCGTTGAGGTAATCCGCATCCGCTTTCGCCTGGTCCGTGCTTGTCGCCGCGCGGCGCAAGTAAGCGGAAGTCAAAAGCGTCCACGCGCCGGTCAGACGAGCATCGTTCACGGTCGCGCGGTTCAGCGACACGATTGCGCCGTCGAGATCGTTTCGGGCCAGCGCGATCTGTGCGAGATAGAAGAGCGACAACGAATCTTTGGGATTGAGTTTGACGACGGTGTTGAAGCTCTTTTCGGCGTCGGCAGTCTTGCCTGTCTTGTACTCCGAAATGCCCCGGTAGTACATCATCAACGCGTCAGACTTATTCGCTTCGCGCTCGGTAGCCGCCACGAGCAGCGGCAACGCCTGCTGGTACTTTTCCGAAAGCACGTAAGCCTGCGCCAGCGCGCTCTCCGTGTTTGGATCTTCCTGTTTCGACTGTCGCTGCAACTCGATCGCCTTCTCGAGATCCTTCGTCGCGTCGGCGTACTGCTTCAGGTTCAACTCCGCGAACCCCGCAATCTTCCACGCCTCGGGATCGTTCGGATGCTGCGAAACAAGAGCTTTCGCTTCCTTCGCGGCGGCTGCAAACTGTTTCTGTTCGAGTAAGAGATAGGCGTGCTTAGTGTCGGCCGCGGCTACGGTGTTCGCCGGCGAGCTGACGGTGTTATCGGTCGAGCCTACGGTGTTCGCCACCGGCTTCACCGGCTGCACGTCCAGCAGCGAATCGTTTGAATTCGTGTTGCGGCGCGACGTTGTTGGTGTCGAAGTCGGTTCAGGACGAAGCAGCGGGTCGGATGACTTATCGACCGTTCCGGTGGTTTTTTGCGAGGGGCGGGAAACACGTCTGGGCCGTGTGGATTGGGCCTCAGCCGTCGCCAGCATCAACACGAAGATGAATGCGAAACTGCAAAGTCGGACGAAAGGCGTAAATCTACTCATAATGCGCACGATTGTATGCGGGAGAGGGTTGGTTTGAAAGCTCTGATCCCGATCGTTCTTTGAACCAACCCTTCGGATGCCGCTAAATCGTGCCGAGTTTGCCTTTCCGCGCGGAAAACCGCCGGCCGTTTTAGAAATTCAATTTCAGACCAAACTGAAACTGCCGCGCGTCAAACGCCGCGGTCGGACGGCTGAAATACCGGCCGTTGTCCGCCCGTTGATTGAACGCCCGCACGTCGTCGATAAACGGCGAAGCTGCCGCCTCGTTGAACCGATTGAACAGGTTGAACCCTTCGGCGATCAGTTCCAGCCGCACGCGCTCGCCGAGTGGGACCAGCCGCGCCAGCCGCAGATCGAGCGAAACGAAACGGTGCGTGATGCCGAAGTTGCGACCCAGACTCCCGCTGGTGAACACGCCGTTGGTGATCAAGCCGACGCAACCCGCCGTGCCGGGCACGCACAACGTGCCGTCCGCCAGAACCGACGGGCGGTCCGTCTGGTTCGACTGGTCGTTGTTGGTGTCCTGGTTGCTCAGAATGTTGAACGGCCGGCCCGAGGAGATTTCGAAGATCGGCGCGATCGTGAAGTTCGACAGCGCGCGATGGAAACCGCCCTGTTGCGCCCAACTGCTCGGCGAAGCGATCACGCCGCTGAAAACGAAACGGTGCCGCTGATCGAAGAGCGAGTCCGCACGCTCCGCGCCGAAGTTGCGGTTGTCCTGCGGCAGCAGCAACGTTTGCAGGTCTGACGAATCGTCGATCGAGTGGGACCAGGTGTACGAAGCGAGAAACTGGAAGTGATGCGAGAAGCGTTTCTTCACATCGACGTTCAGCGCGTTGTAGGTGGAGTTGCCGTCGGAAGTTTGCGCGTTGATCGAGCCAAACGGGGAGATCACGCCGGGCGTGCGCAGCGAACCGGCGAGCGCGCCGTTCAGCACCGCGGGAGTTACCAGCCCGCCGGACAGCGCCTGGGCCAGGAAGTAGTTTGGCGCGTTCGGCCGGAAGAAGTTTGCGACGCCGGCATTGACGATGCGGCTGCCGAGATTGCTCAACGGCGCCGTGATCATGCCGGGAATGATGATCGCGAACGTTTGTCCCGCGTTCGGAAATGCGGGCGCGCCCGTCGGCGTCGTCAGAGTGAAGCACTGAAGCGGCACGCCGAATGGACACGGAGTGCCCGAAGTCGGAATAGAAAAGGCGACTGCTTCAGTCGTGCTAACCGGGTTGCGGCCCGCAAGCCGGAAGAAGTTTTGAATCTGGAGATCGGTGCGCGGCGCGTTGACGTCGAGCGGGTGCGGCAGATGATGCGCGCCGACGAAGATGTAGCTGCCCGAGAGTGTCATATCTTTGGTCAGCTCGCGCTCGACTGTAAAGTTGCCCTGGTTCGCGTAGGCGTATTCGAAGTTCTTCTGCACGTGCAGCGTGAACGGCAGCACCGGGCCAAAACCGGGGAACGTCTGATCGTTGAATCGCTGTCGGCCGAATTGATACTGCGCGCCAGCGGCGACTCCCGGCGTCACGACGCCGGCCGGACAGATGGGCGTGACTGGACCACCCGGAGGGCAGACCGTTCCCTGAAACACCTGCACCGCGTTCAGCAGCGCGGTCTGCGCCGGACTACCCGGCGTCAGGATGCCCTGCTGCTGTTGCACTGCGTCGGCGATGTCGGAGTTGAACGCGATCGCGAGCAGGGGATGGTCGTAGAACATTCCGAACGCGGCGCGAATGACTGTCTTGCCATTGCTTGCCGGATCCCACGCGATCGCGAGACGCGGCGCCCAGTTATTCTTGTCGCGCGGGAAGCCTTGCTGCACGCCCATCGCGTCCTGTGCGGCCAGAATGTCGGCCGCCGAAAGATTGATGCCCGAGAGCGGATCGCGCAACGGCAGCGTCGGCACCTGTTCTGTGAGTTCGTAGTCGTAACGGACGCCGTAGTTGAGCGTCAGGTTGGGACGCACTTTCCACGAATCCTGCGCGAAGAACGCCATCGGCTTGTTGCTGATGCTGCTGACGGGATTGCCGAAACCCTGAATGAAATTCGACGGGAAACCGAGCCCGTACTGCTGCACGGGTGTGAAATCCGGTGCGCCTGCGAAAGCCGGGTTCAGTGTCGCCGCTGAGAGTCCGCCGAAGTTGAACAGACCGGCGAAGTTCAGCTCGAAGATTGCTTCGGGAATGTTGACGAAGGCGTAGTCGCCGCCGAATTTGAAATTGTGATTGCCGACGACGAGGTTGAGGTTGTCGGTGAACTCGTAACGCGTTTCCGTGCGCAGCACGGGCGAGAAGAGCTCGCGGCCGATGAACGCGGTGCCGGAGATGTTGGACGCAACCGCGTCGCCGTTCTGCGATTTGAAAGTTGCACGTCGCTCGCCGAAGTTGAAGCGCGCTTCGTTGATCGCGCGGTTCGAAAGCGTCGACGTCAGCGTCGTGACGGCGGAGAAGTCGCGCAGCTTCTGAATGCCGGTGCGGGAGAAATCGTTCTGCCCGAGCGACTGGTTCTGCGACTCGACCTGAATGCCAGTGATCTCGCTCGGGTTGTAGCCGAAGCGGAAACTGAATTGATGGTTCGCGGTGATCAGGTGATCGAGGCGAAAAGAGTTGAAAGTCGTGCGGTCGGTGACGGGGAAAATCCGCTGCAAGCCGTTGAGCGGGCGAAACGCGATGAACTGGCCCGCGGCGTTGGTCGTGCCGCTCGGCACCGGCGCGCCTGACAGAATGAAGCGTGGGCCAATCGCGCCCGGCAGGATCGGACTGATCGCCGGACACAAGCTGCCGTCGTTTGGTGAAAGCAAGCCGTTGCTGCCGGTCAGCGCTGTGGTGCCGCCGCTCGACGCGAAGAACCCGTAAGCGCGCGCGCCGCAGATCTGCGTCGGGTTTCCGCTGGCGACTAGCGTG
>JBKPPP010000011.1:0-3752 GCA_046733615.1 Acidobacteriota bacterium
CCGAGCCTTGAGGCAAGGTATGGATCTTCACCATACGTGTCTTCAACTCTTCCCCAACGCTGATCTCGCGCCACATCGAGAGTAGGGGCATAGATGTTTGTGTATCCCAGTGCCCGCGCCTCGCGAGCGGTGATCCGTCCGACTTCGCGCACAAGTTCTGTGTCCCAGGTGTGTCCGAGACCAGACTGCGAGGGAAAGCTCGTCGCAACTGGAAACGCGACACCGCGGAGTCCTTCGTTCGTGAAGTCAACAGGAATCCCCAGACGAGTCTCCTCGATGAAAAACCGTTGTACTGCATTCATGGCCCCAACGTGTCTCTCGAGATCCGTTGCGTAGACACTCTTCGAGCCGGGCCCCCAACCGTTGAGGTGTTCGTCGATGTTGGCGATGCCATCCTTCCAGATCTGGTTCTTCCAATCCGAGGTTGGAAGTTCGTCCTTGAGCACACGATTGTAGCCATAAAGCGTCGCAGTCTGGCACGTTTTCTCTTCAAGGTTCATCTGCGAAAGTAGATCCGTGATGCGTCTCTCGATATCGATTTTAGGATTCTCATAAACATCCATACGACCGTTCCTATTCAGATCGATCCAGCCGGAGTGGTAAATGTGCTTCTTGGCTGGTTCAGTTTGAGGAATAAGATTTAGAAGAATAAGTAAAGTGATCAGGAGCTGAATAGTTTTCATGTTCTGATGCGAGCTTGGACTCTCGCTGAAGCAATGAACGAGTGTTAGTCTGCAGAATTTATGAGTGATGCGTTGTAAATCACGGTTTCAGGATAGCTCAAGGCCAACTGGCATCCTCACCCGGTATTCCTTAGCCCCGCCGCAATCCCGTTGATAGTCGCCGCGAGGGCGTAGTTCAGGTCGTCGTTATCTTCATCTCGGCGTTTCCGGCGCAGCAACTCAACTTGAATCAAACTCAACGGATCGACGTACGGATTCCGCAAGCGAATTGAGCGGGCCAACACCGGATTCCTTTCAAGTAACGTTGTCTGTCCAGTCAAACGCAGCACCGCCCATTTCGTCCGCTCAAACTCCTCGAACAGCATGCCAAACACTTGCTCCCTCAGCCCTGCATCAGAAACCAGCCCTGCATACATACGCGCGATCGAAAGGTCAGCTTTCGCCAATCCCAGCTCAACGTTTGCGATAAGTTCACTGAAGAGGGGAAACTGGCTCATCAAGTTTTCCAGCAGCACCGCATTGTTTGAACTCTCTTTGGAGAAGCGTTCTAAAGCAAAACCGACCCCAAACCATGCGGGCACAACATGACGACTTTGCATCCAGCCAAACACCCAGGGAATTGCACGCAGATCATCGAGACCATATCGGGCGCCGCGTCGCGTGGGTCGAGAACCGATCATCATGTGTTCCAATTCCTTAACTGGAGTTGCCTGCTCGAAGTAGGTCAGTATTGCTTCGTTCTCGGCAATCATTTCTCTATAAAACTCAAAAGCATCGTGAGACATTGTCTCCAGCGCCGCTTCGCTCTCCCGGTCTAAATCTTCGACATCACCCGCACGCGACAGCGCTTCCAGCGAAGCTGCAATCATCAACTCGAGGTTCCTTTCCGCGAGCACCCGATCCGAGTACTTCCAATTCATGACTTCGCCTTGCTCAGTGATCTTTATCTGCCCGCTGAAGGCACCCCGCGGTTGCGCAAGAATCGCGTTATGAGTTGGTCCACCACCACGGCCGACGGTCCCGCCTCGGCCATGAAACAATGTGAGCTTGACGTTGCACTCGGCAGCGACTCGATGGAGCGCGCGATGAGCCTTGAATATCTCCCAGGTGCTGGTAAGCATGCCGCCATCCTTATTTGAATCGGAATACCCAAGCATCACTTCCTGGCGTCGCTCCCACGAGTCAAGCAAACGAGCGTAATCTGAGCTGGTCCACAAATTCCGGCAAATCGCCGGACAGTTACGCAAATCCTCAATCGATTCGAACAGCGGGACAGGGATGATGCCCGGATCGGATGTATTTGCCGCGGCCACCTGTACACCGCTTAACTCCGCCAACGACACTAGCCCCGTGATATCAGAGACCGACTGTGCTCCGCTAATGACGTAACTGCGAATCGCTTCAGGGGGATAGTCGAGCTTCAACTGACTGACGGTCCGCAGTGATTCAAGCAGAGTTACAGTTTCTCTGGAGGGTTCAGGCGAAAGAGCAGCCTCGTTCGCTTCAACAACATTTGAAAACTCAAGCAATGCACGTTTGTGTACGCTCGCGTGTTCTCTAACGTCCAACGTGTGTAAGTGGAAGCCGAAAGTATCTACCTGGCGCAGTAAGGGATCGAAGAAAAAACTCGCGAGACGTTCCCCAGCATTCGCAGAGAGACTTTGGCGCGCGAGGCTCAGATCCTCGCGGAACTCAGCGGCCTTCTGGTAAGCGCTCGTATTGTGAGGCTCGTCTCGAGCGAGGACTAGACGGGCTAACACATAATCCAGAAAACAGCGGTAGACTTCTTGCGACGGATGTCTCTCCGGATTCAGCTGCGGGGCCGACACGGTGGCCGCGTAATGGTTGAGTGCGGCTTCGAGTTGCGTTGAGACTGGAACCTGATACGTCGAAGGACTAAGTTGCCAAATCAGATCGTTCACTCGCTCGATGTAGTAGCCGAGAATTGTTTCGCGAGCTGTCTGCAAAGCATCTCGTGTGCAATCGGGCGTGACCAGAGGATTGCCATCCCGGTCGCCGCCGATCCACGAACCGAATCGCAACACTCGAGGCAAAACGTTCGGCGGTAAGTCTTCACCATAGGTTTCACGGAAATCGTCGGCCAACTCGTCATACACCGCCGGCAACGTCTCAAACAAAACACTAGGATAGTAATCGAGGCCCATCCTGATTTCGTCGCGAACTGTCGGATGACGGCGTCGCACTTCATCGGTCTGCCAGAGGGCGGTTATCTCTGCAATGATCGACTGTTGGTATTTTTTTGACTCTCTCTCCGTCAGTGGCACACGATCTAATTGTTCGAGTTCGGCAGCAATACGTTGTCGCTTGAATAACACCGTGCGTCTTGCAACTTCGGTGGGATGAGCAGTGAAGACAAGTATGATTTCGATCTTCACCAGCCACTGAAGGACTTGCTGTAGAGTGATGCCGGCGTCACGCATCCGGCGCAGGGTTCCGAGAAAAGATCCTGGTTGGGCGAGCAACTCGGGCGATGCCTGGGCAGCCCGGCGACGGCGTTTGCGATGATTGGTTTCAGCGAGGTTTGTCAGTTCGAAATAGATCGCGAATGCTTTCGCCATCTGGTGCGCTTCAGTAACATCCAAACGACTGACAATTGTTTCCGCGCGTTCGATCAAACGTCGCACATTCTCAACGTCGTGTCCTGGTTGTGCATGCAACTCTCGATGCTCAATCAACAACAGGCGCAACTCTTCAACGGCTGAAAACAACTTGTCGCCAACCTGTTCCTTGAGCACTTCACCAAGCAAACGGCCAAGCGAACGCACATCGCGGCGTAATGGAGCTTCCTTCAGATCGGGATCGTCACTCGTAAGTTCGGCGAGCCGTGCTGCCTGATCGTCTACATTCCAGAGCCGAGACATACATCTATGCTTACCACGTGATGCGGTGGCTGTCACGTATGACGCTAAAGGCGGAGGATGACGAAGCCGCGTGACACTGCCGACGCCGCAACCAAATATCGCGAACCTGTCTTCCGCCACCGGCTCTATCGGCACTCACATCCGTTTTTCAGTAATATGGTCGTGTCTTGCGCGGCTCTAACTGGCA
>JBKPPP010000012.1:0-8008 GCA_046733615.1 Acidobacteriota bacterium
GCGATTGCCCGGCAGCACCGCCGCCGGCGACGAAGAGATCAGATCGGTTTTGACGGTCATTCCCTCATGCTTCGCCTCCTCGTCGAGAATTGCGGCGATCTTCTTCTCGAGATCGGCGACCACCTCGTTACTGGTCGAGCGCAAGTCAACTGTAAACCACGCATCGGCAGCCTTCGCGTTCGGAACCTCCGAACCGCCGAGCATCCCGATATTCAGGTTCGAAGACGGCGTTGTGGGAACGGGCAACTGGTAAATGCGAGTGATGGCGCGCGCGAGGGGCAGCGACGCGGAGTAAGGCGGCGTGCGTGAACGCGTGTGGCCGCCGGGCCCGATGAAATGGTGCCGATACCAGTTGATGCCGATGCCGGCATATGTGAATCCTTCGTAGCCGCCATCGAGCGCGACGTAGTAATCAACCTTGCCCTTGTTCTCTTTCGTGTACTGCTTGGCGCCGCTCATCCCCGCTTCTTCGTCGGTCGTAAACAGAAACACGAGATCGCCTTTGGTCTCGATCTTCGCGGCATCGAGCGCGCGAATCGTGGCGAGTAACGCTTCGATGTTGCGCGTATCGTCGCCGACGCCCGGGGCGTAAACACGTCCTTCACGAACGGTCGCTTTGATCTTCAAACCGGGCTGGAAGACGGTGTCCATGTGTGCGTCGAAAACAGTGACGGGTTTGCCGGCGGTTCCCTTGCGGGTGGCGATCAGGTTGCCGGCAGAGTCGTAGCGAATGTCGAGATTGAATTTGCGCAGCAGACTTTCGATGTACTTCGCGCGCTCCTGCTCCTGTTTCGAAGGCGCGTTGATCTCGGTGATGGCGATCCACTCACGCAGAATCGCGTCGCGATCCTTGTCGATGTGATCGAAAGCCGCCTTCACGCGCGCGTCTTCCTGCACCGCCTTCACTTCAGCGGCGGCGGGTGAAGCCGGTTGGGGCGACTGAGACCAGACCGGAGTTGCCAGCACACAAAAGACCAACGCAACGATAATTCGACGCATGAATTTACCTTTGAATGGAATATAGTAGACCACGAACATTCTAATGCAGACGATGCAGATTCCGAATCGCGGCTTGTCTGGCTGGTGCGAACGCGCCGTCGTCGGCTGCATCTTCCTCGTCGCGCTCTGCGCACCTCACTCGATCGCGGCAACGCAAACCGCCTGGCTCCTCGGAATGCTGTTTTGGCTGTTGCGATTCGCTTTCTATCCGCGCCCGGTTTTGTTTCGCAGTCGGATCGATTATCTGCTGCTTGCGTTTTTCATTCTGAGCGGCGTGTCGAGCGTGTTTTCTTACAGCCCGTACGTGTCGATCGGAAAGATGCGCGCGGCGAGTCTCTTCACGATCGTTTACCTGGTGGCCCAGAACATTCGCACGGTGCGGCTTGCAAATGCGCTGGCGCTGACGCTGATCGGCTCGTGTATGGTTAACGTGTTTTGGACTGCGGGCCAGTTGGCGTTGGGGCGCGGCGTGAAGGTGGAGGGCGTGAGGGCGGAAAGCCCGCTGGCGAAGGCAGTCTTCAAGACGAAGACAGTCACGCAACCCACGCCGATCGCCGGCGGCGATACGGTTTGGGAAGTGGACGGGCGGCGAATCGGGAATCCGGATGAACTGGCGGCCGCACTCGCGGGAGGCGCGGCGATCGCGAAGGTGCGGATCTATCGCGTCGAATGGATACCGGAGCTGGAGGTGCCGCGCGGAAAGTTGTTGCCCGGAAACACTGCGTTGGAACAGTTGGGCATCAGTGGCTGGTCTCGCGGGCGTGACTGGCGTGCGACCGGGTTTTACGGCCACTGGGTCACGTACGCGGAGGTGCTGCAACTGATCGCATCGCTGGCGTTGGGACTGTTTTTCGGTCTCGTGGAGAAGCGCAGCCGGCTCGGGCTTTTGTTGCTGCTCGCGGTCAGCGGACTCCTTTTTGCGCTCGCGCTCACGGTGACGCGCGCCTCGTGGATCGGGTTCGCCGTTTCGGCCGTGCTGATGCTGGCGCTTTCGGCCTCGCGTCGCACGCTCGTGATCGCCACCGCCTGCGCGCTGCCCCTGGTCCTCGGCGGCGCAATCCTGTTACAGCAGAAAAGGAACGTCGGTTTCTTCGACACGAAAGATCAGTCGACAAGCTGGCGCGAGATGGTTTGGCGCGAGTCGTTTCAACTGCTGGTCAGTAACCCGCGACACCTGCTCGTTGGCGTCGGCATGGATTCGATCAAGGGCCACTGGCGCGAGTGGGGTTTGTTTGATAACGGCCGCCAGCCAATCGGTCACCTGCATTCAAACATCCTGCAACTCGCAGTCGAGCGCGGTATACCGGCGCTGATCGTCTGGTTAGTTTTACTCGGCGTGTACGCGCGAATGCTGCTGAAACTGATTCGCGATCCGAACGGCGGCGGGCTTGCGCTCGGCGCGCTTGGCGGGCTGGCGGGATTCTTCGCGAGTGGTTTGGTTCACTACAACTGGGGCGACTCGGAAGTCGTCACCATCGTTTACTTCATCATGGGACTGACGCTCGTCGTCGAGCGACTAAACCGCCACGGATCTCACGGATAAAACAACTGCCATAATTCATTCTTCCTCCGCGTCGAGCGGGTGCTGATAGCGCTCGATGCGGTCGGCGTCGTACGCGCCTTTGTGCAGACAGTTCGCACACTCCACCACGTATGTCGCCCTGATCTTGGCTTCGCCGCCGGTGAGGTCGGCAAAAAGGATTTGCTTCGTCTCACATTCTTCGCACGTGAAACGGAGATACCACTGTCCGGGGGTAAGAGTGGGCATTCCTAATCCTGTCCTTAGAACTTGAGTCCGTCTTCGGGGCGATGAGGAATGGGGCTTACCAGTGGTTCCCTTATAAGCTGAACGTTCGGCGGGCGTCAAGGATGTTTTGCGGGGCCACTGCCCCCGACCGCCACGATTCGCTGAATTAGCTTGGGGTCGTCCGGCAGCAGACCCGACTTCGGGAGCCGCGGCGTGAGCTCGATCCAGTTGCGATCCATCGAAAAAACCTTGCGAAACAGGGGCAGCGACTCGTCCACGCGTCCCATGTTGACCAGCGCGACGGCGTGCCAGTAGATCATCTCGGCGCTGTCCGGGACGAGCTGCTCGGCGGCGCCGTACTCCCGCAGCGCGCCTTCATTGTCCTTCTTCTCAACAGCGAGATCGCCGGCGTTCATGTGGTTGTACGCGCGCTGCAATCTCACGAGCCGGCGCAGCTCTTTCAGTGGCTCGGGACTATCGTCGACACGCAGATCGAAAGTCCGATCCTTCCAAGCCTGGCCGGTCGGTTTTCCAGTCACGACAATCAACGCTGCTGACTGGCGCCCGCGAATGTCGCCGCCCGCGGCCTGCGCCGCATCGAGCGCGGCCAGCATTCGCTCGGCGAGATCGCCTTTCGTGCCTTCAAACGCGTGGGCCATCGCCGGCCACACCTTGTCGTTCAGCATCAGGTTCGCTTGCACTGAAAAATCTTTGCCGACGATATGGCCCGCAGCCTGAATGTCGTTCTTGCCCGTCCAGGCATCGACACGTCCCTGCGCATCGATCATCGCGACTTGCCTGACTTCGCGTCCTTCGTCTTTCTCCAGCAGCTCTTTCAACGTATCGGGCGCGCTCTTGCCCGCGCGCATCAGCTCCAGACCGTTCTTGCCGTAGCTCGGATCGACAAACGACTGCGTCGCGACGGCGCCGACGCCGGCTTCAGCCCAGGCGACGATCGAGCCGACGGAGAACCAGTGAGACTGAACGGCGACGCCCAGCTCGCCGGTCGCGGGATCGCGCGCGACGATTGAGAACGTGTGAACCGGGCGTTTTGGTGTCGCTGGTTTCTGCGAGGCGCTTGTCGCGAATCCAAGTTGGGCGAAAATTAAAACCAATGTCAAAACCAAAACAAAGGTGCGCATAGTGAGCCTCTACGAAACGAACGGATAGAACGGCATGTTGCGAAAGATCCAGAATCCCAGCACGACAAAGAAGATCATGTAGATATACGGCGCGGGCAGCGCGTTCTTTCGCGGCACAACTCCACCCATCGCGCCGGCGCTGTAACGCAGAAATGCAAAAGCCATGAACGGTAGCGCGATGAGCAGGAGCGGGTTCAGTGCAAACGCGGCGGCGAAATGGCCGTGCACGATCTCGTGAAGCGCTCTCGTCGTGCCGCAGCCCGGGCAGGTCAGGCCCGTGAGCAGTCGAAACATGCACGGCGGAAAGAAGCCCGACTTTCCGGGTTCAAACACGTACAGGTAAACGGATCCGGCGATTAGCAGTAACCAGATTCCGACAACGGTTGAGCGCCGGTACATGAATTCAGTCGGCATACACAATCAAGCACCGACTGCATCGGTGGGATTCGTTTCTACTAAAACCAGCCCTTCTTGTTCTGGATGTACGTTCTCACAAACTCCTCGTCGGACTTCGTCAGGTAGATGACGCCTTCGACGATGCTGACGATGTTGGTGAGGCCGCACGTGAGAATGCCGAGCACCAGTTGAATGATGCCCTCGGTCGTGTAGCCCAGGATGAACTTGTGAACGCCGAGCCAGCCGACAAGGATCGCGCAAATACCGGCAACGATCTTCTTGTCGGCCCCGAGAGCTTTCCAGTCCGTCATCGCGCCCTGGTTGACCGACTGCATCGGTTGATAGCCAGTGCTGACAGGGGTTAGAGGCGTCTGGCAGTTGCTACAGAACTGCGCTGTGTCGTCGTTGATCGCGCCGCATTTAGTGCAATATCTGGTCATCGTCGTTTACGTCTCCAGCTTGAATCCGTTTAGCTTTGAACTTTGTCAGAAGTTGCTACCGCTACTACTGAGGCCCAGACCGATCCCCATGATCAGGAAGAACAGCACGTAGCAGATGATGCCGGCCAGTCCGAGACCGATCGCGATGTAGGCGAACATCTTTGCTTTCTTCGCGCTGTCGGTTGCGCCGGCGATATCGCCGGCGGCGACTTTGCCGTTGACCTGGGCCGCGAAGATAACGGCGACAATGCCGAGTGGCAAACAGCAGAACAGCGAGATGATCGCGTGAACCAGGTAGTTCGGAACGGCGGTGGTCGCGCCCGAGGCGGGCGGGGGAGTCCAGTCTTGAGACATTCAGTTTCTCCTGAGAACTAGTTTTGAAAGATTCCAGCTTAGATAAGAAATAGGAATAGAACTCAGCCGCCTTTCGGGGCGTAGTTGCCTGGGCCTCCGGACATCGATGGAGGCGGGGCGTAGTTGCCTGGTCCTCCGGGCGTTGGTGGAGGCGGTGGCAGCGGGCCCTTACGCTTCTCAAAAAGCGCAACGCCGATCAAGCCGCCAATCAGTGCAAACACGAAGAGCAGGACAGCCAGGATCACTGCGTTGATGATCACTGGAACGATGGAGTCGCCACTGGCTTCCAACTGGGTACGTAACAGTTCCGCCTGCTGCCGGTCGAGATTCTCGACGAGACTCAAAAACAGGTTTCGCATCGTCGGGCCCATCGCATACGAGATGGGAATGCCGAGGATCAGCGAAATCACTGCGCCGATAGCGCCGGCGATTGCGCCGAGCACGGCGCCGTCCCCGGCCGTCGCCGGCGTAGCCGAATTCTTGACGTAAAGATACGACGCCAACATGCCCCCCAGGATGGCCCAGGCACAGCAACAGATGTTCAGCGCATTGACGAACGGAATTACCGATAGTAAGCCGAGTAGAACGCCGCCAATGAGTGCAGGCTTAACTTTATTATTCATTGCCCTTCTACTAACAAACAGGGCCTCGATTGTCAATAAAATCGCGGATGTTTGTTGTGCGATTTACTTGGAAATCTCGATGCGATCGCCGGGTTGGAGTTTGGGGTCTTCAGCTGATCCGGCTTTGATCTGTTTCAGATTATAGCGAATCGTCACCAGCTTGCCCTCGGCGCCTTCGCGCGAGATCTCGACGCGGTTTTCCTGTCGCGTGGTCCCGCCCGCGGCCAGGATTGCCTGAAGCAAGGTGATTCCGTTCTGAAAGGATTTCTGCCCGGGATAGTTGACGCGGCCTCCGATGTAATAAAACTCCTGCGGCCGGGCCGACACGGTAATCACGTCGCCCGATTGCACGGTCGTATTGAGAGTTTCAGAACTGCTCAGATCGAGCGTCTGGCCTTCCGTGCCCGCGCGCATGATCGAGACGCGCCCGCCGTCGTTTCGCAACTGCGATTCGGCGAGCACCACGTAAAGCGGCACCGCCTCGCGCCTTAGAAAACGGGTGCCGGGATTGACCACGAGGCCCGTGACCACGACCGGATGGCTCACGTACTGGCGCACGCCGACGGACACCTTCGCATTGTCTTCGACCGCACGTCGTTTCAGTTCGGCGGCGATGCGCGTCTGAATCTCATCGGGCGTCAGCCCGGAGACAGCGAGCGCTCCGCCCGCGATTGGCAGGTCGATCGAACCGCCGGGCATGACCGTGAAAAGCGTCGATCTGTTGTTGGGCGAACTGATCAGGCGAATGTCCAGAACGTCGCCGACGCCGACGCGATAGATCTCGGTCAGCACGGGCGCAGCGGCTTTGACGGCCGCGGACGTGTCGTTGAGCGCGGGCCGGACCGGCATGGCGCCGGCCGTCTCCTGTGCCGAAGCGGAGCTTGCGTAAGTTAGAACGAAACACGCGAAAACAGTGGTGGAGATTACTTTTCTCATAAGCCGGGGCATTAGCTTAAACAGGTTACTGGGAATGGTTGTCAAAGTAGAGCGGCACGCGATGGTGTCGCATTATATAACGACTACACTGCCAATCCCACCCGAGTTCCCGCTTCCGGCCGCCGCGCACGCGGGCGCTTTGCGTCTTTGCGGGTCAGTTCTGTTATATTCGCCGTTTCGCCAGGCCGCGTAACAGCGCACTAACATGTACGAGTTTGCCGTCACACCAGCAGTCACAAACATTCGCCGCCGCGGCGTCGAGATCGCCCAAGTCACGCCCGAGAGTCTCGGCGCGGAAATGGAACTCGAAGCCGGTGATCGGATCATCAAGGTCAACGGCCGCACGGTGCGCGACTATCTCGACTTCCGTTTTCACACCTCCGGCGAAACCGAGCTAGTGCTCGAAGTGCGGAAGAAGAACGGCCAAGACTGGGAGCTCGAACTCGAGCGCGGCGAAGGCGAGGATTTCGGTCTCGCGTTTGAACAGATCGTTCCGCGGCAGTGCGCGAACGCATGTATCTTCTGTTTCTGTAACGGCAATCCTGCCGACGCACGCCCGTCGCTCTTCATCAAGGACGAAGACATCCGTCTCTCCTTTCTCTACGGCAACTACACGACGCTCACGTCGATCACGGAAGACGAGATGCGACGCATCGTCGAGCAGCGGTTGTCGCCGCAGTACGTTTCAGTTCACGCGACGGATCTCGACGTTCGCGCTTACCTGCTCGGTATCGACAAACAGCGCGCCGACATCTCGACGAAGCTCGCGCGCCTGCTCGACGCCGGAATCGAAGTGCACGCGCAAGTGGTGCTTTGTCCGCGCATTAACGACGGCGAGGTGTTGCGCAAAACGATCTTCGATCTCGCGGCGGAGTATCCGCGCGTGACGAGCGTCGCGATCGTGCCGCTTGGTCTAACCCGCTACAATACCGATACGCGGCTCACCGCAGTGACGCCTGAGTTTTGTCGCGAAGTGATCGATCAAGCCGTCGCGATTCAAGCGGAGCTGCACTCACGCCTCGGAACAAACTTCGCGCTGCTCGGCGACGAGATATACCTGCGCGCGGGGCGCTCGATTCCGGCGACCTCCCACTACGGCGACTACCCGCAGATCGAAGATGGCGTCGGTATGGTCCGTTCGTTCATGAAGGAGTTTGCGAAACTGACGCGACGAGTCGAACGCGAAGGAAGCGCGAAGTTGAAAAATAGATCGGGCACGATTCTCACCGGCACGCTCTTCGCGCCGGTACTCGGAAAGCTGGTCCGGAAGTTCAACTCGCATTTCGAAACGCAACTGATCGTCGAGCCGGTCGAGAATGGTTACTTCGGCGGCGACGTTTCAGTCGCGGGTTTGCTTACCGGTCGCGATCT
>JBKPPP010000013.1:0-5742 GCA_046733615.1 Acidobacteriota bacterium
CGTTGACAGACCCGCAAGCGTCGCTATAATGGCCCTTTTGTGCGCATAGCCCCCAATTCTGCTGTTCAAGGCTGTGCCGAGTGTGATGCGGATCGAGCTGGTAAACCTGGAGCACGGTCGGAGTGATTTCGCTCACGTGTACCAGCCTGATGAACTGGGTTCTTTGGACGATCGCGTCAGTCTGGTCGAACCCGCGAAAGTCACCGGAAAAGTCCGACTTTCCGGGGCTGAGGTCTTTGTCAACGGACACATCGAGACACGCGCCCAGGTCGAGTGCGATCGCTGTCTGAAACCGGTCGAGCTGCCGGTCAGCGCCGATTTCGCGCTCGAATACATGCCGGGTTCGGAGTACGAATCGAGCCAGGCGGCGGAGCTGACCGAAAACGAGATGTCGGTCTCCGTTTTCGACGGCGAGGCGATCGACGTCGACGAGATCGTGAAAGAGCAGATTCTGCTGGCAGTGCCGACACGCATGCTCTGCCGAGAAGACTGCAAGGGAATTTGTCCTGACTGCGGCATCGACAAAAACGCGGGCGACTGTGCCTGTAGCGAAAACGAAGTTGATCCACGCTGGGCAGCGCTGAAGAACTTAACCGGTGGTAAGTAGTGAATGGTAAATCGGGGATCCGCGGTTACCATTGACCACTTACCATTAACATTTAGCAGGAGTAATTATGCCAAATCCGAAGCGACGACATTCCAAGGCTCGTCGAGATAAACGGCGCGCGCACGACGCTTTGCGTGTGCCGCAGACCACGCTTTGTCCCAACTGCCGCGAACCCCGCATGCCCCACCGCGTATGCCCCAAGTGCGGCCATTACAAAGGTCGCGAAGTGGTGCAAGTCGAACAAACATAAAAGGTCTTGCGAACTCAGGCGCAGAATGAAGCCCCGCTGACGGGCAAAGTCGTTCTCGACGCGATGGGAAGTGACCATGCGCCGCACGTGGAGATTGACGGCGCGCTCGCAGCGACACGCGATTTCGGTGTCGGAGTTATCCTGGTGGGCCAGGCCCACAAAGTTGAACCTGAGCTGCGACGCTGCGGCTGGCGCGGCGACGGTGATCGAGGGATCGAGTTGGTTGACGCTGCTGAAGTGATCGCGATGGACGATCCCGTCGCGACTTCAGTCAGGCGCAAGAAGAAAAGCTCTTTGAGAATCGGCACGAAGCTGGTGGTTGACGGCCGCGGCGATGGTTTTGTCTCCGCGGGAAACACAGGCGCCGCGATGGCCACCGCGAAGATGGTGCTCGGCACGCTGCCCGGTGTCGATCGCCCGGCACTCGCGGCGATGATCCCGACGAAAGCCGCGAAACCGACGTTGCTGCTCGACGTTGGCGCCAACTCCGAGTGCAAGCCGCATCATCTCGCGCAGTTTGCGATCATGGGCGATGCTTACTCGCGCTCGGTGTTGGGAACGAGCAAACCGACAGTCGGGCTGATGAGCATCGGCGAGGAAGAAGCGAAGGGAAACGAGCTGACGAAAGAAGCGTTTCCGCTGTTGCGACAGTTGAGCAGTATCAACTTCGTGGGAAACGTCGAGGGCCGCGACCTGTTTTCCGGCATGGTCGACGTCATCGTCACGGACGGTTTTACCGGCAACGTCATGCTGAAGCTTTCAGAAGGACTGACGGAAGCAATGCTCTCGATGCTGAAGCGCGAGCTGACGCAGACAGCGGTGACGAAAGCGGGCGCGGTGCTCGCGAAGCCGGCGTTTCGCAGCATCAAGAAACGGTTGGATTACACGGAGTATGGCGGCGCGCCGCTGCTGGGCGTCAGGCAGATCGTGGTGATCGGTCACGGACGCTCAAATGCGCGCGCGATTCGCAACGCGATCCGAAGTGTGAAAGAGTTTTCTGAGAATCGCACTGCCGAGCGGATTGAAAATGGAATCAAGTCGGCCCCGGAGATCGATGACACGCCGTGGCTGAATGCGATTGGAGTTTGATATTCTGAGGAACAATGGCTAATCAACGCGCTGGAATTCTGGGTACAGGCCACTCGTACCCCGAAGGCATTCTGACCAACGACGAGCTGGAGAAGATCGTTGACACCTCGGACGAGTGGATCACGACGCGCACCGGCATCAAACAGCGTCGCAAAGCAGCGCCCGGCGAATACACGTCGCAATTCGCAGTTCGCGCAGCGCGCCAGGCGATCGAACGCGCGCGACTCGACCCTTCAGATATCGATCTCCTGCTCTGCGCCACAGTCACTCCCGATCAAATACTGCCATCCACCGGTTGCATCATTCAGGCCGAGCTCGGCGCGAACAACGCCGCCGCCATGGATATCGTCGCAGCCTGCTCGGGATTCCTGTACGGCGTCTCGCTGGCTGATTCGATGATCCGGACGGGCCAGATTCGGCACGCTGTCGTAGTTGGCGCTGAAATCCTGACGCAGTACGTCGATTACACCGACCGCCAGACGTGCGTGCTGTTTGGCGACGGTGCCGGCGCGGCGGTTTTGGGGCCGGTCGACGGCAATCGTGGAATTCTCGCCAGCAAGATCAGGTCTGACGGCCGTTATGAAGAGCAGCTTTATTCGCCGGGCGGCGGCACGCGCCGGCGGCCCACCGCGGAAACACTCGCCAACGGCGATCACTTCTTCAAGATGAAGGGCAACGAGCTTTTCAAAGTCGCCGTTCGCTCGATGGCTGAGATCTCGCGCGAAGTGCTGGAGACCGGCGGCAGCAAGTCGGAAGATATCGATCTTTTTATTCCGCACCAGGCGAATCAACGCATCACTGAAGCCGTCGCAGACCGTTTGAATGTCGACATGGCTAATGTCTATTCAAACATCGCCGTACACGGCAACACGTCTTCGGCGTCGATTCCGATCGCGCTCGACGAATGTGTCGAGGCTGGGCGCGTGAACCCCGGCGATCTGGTGTTGATGGCGTCGTTTGGTGGCGGTGTCACCTGGGGCGCGGTGTTGATGCGATGGTGACGGTCATTGTCGAGTGTCGAGTGTCGATTGTTGATGGGGTTCCGGTTTGAGCGGTGCTTTGAACCCGAAATAGGTCTGGCTGCCCCGTGGAAAAGGAGCAATCGAAAATCGACAATCGCCGATCGCCAATAGCTTACGTTTTCCCGGGACAGGGATCGCAGAGTCCCGGGATGGGGAAAGATCTCGCGGAGAAGTTTGCCGTTGCGCGGCAGGTCTTTGAAGAAGCGGACGACGCGCTGGGTTTTCCGATCTCGAAACTCTGTTTCGAAGGCCCGGCGGAACAGTTGCAGCTAACTGAAAACACGCAGCCGGCGATTCTGACGACGTCGATTGCCGCGTTTCGTGCGTCGCGTGAAGCGGGACTGCCTGAGCCGCGGTTTGTCGCGGGTCACAGTTTGGGTGAATACTCGGCGCTCGTGGCCGCGGGCGTGCTCGAGTTGTCCGACGCGGTGAAGACCGTTCGCGCGCGCGGAGAATACATGCAGGAAGCGGTGCCCGTCGGAACGGGCGCGATGGCCGCGGTGCTCGGCGGCGAGTTGACGGCGATTGAAGATGCGTGCCGGCAGGCGAGTGGAGGTCAGGTTTGCTCGATTGCCAACTCGAATTCGCCGGGACAGGTCGTGATCGCCGGAAACGCCGAAGCGGTCGATCGCGCGATCGAGTTGCTGAAAGGCGTCGCCAAGCGAGTTATCAAGTTGAACGTGAGCGCGCCGTTTCATTGCGCGCTGATGAAACCGGCGCAGGAGAAACTGGCGCCGCATCTCGAGCGTTTGAGTTTTGCTGAGCCGCGCGTGGCTGTAGTGACAAACGTCGATGCGCAGATGACGACGGCGCCGGATCAGTTGCGCGACGCGCTTTTCAGACAAGTGGCGGCTCCGGTCCGTTGGCTGGAGTCGATGCAGTTGTTGCTCGGCGAGGACGTCGGAACGTTTGTCGAGCTCGGTCCGGGAAAGGTTTTGTCCGGGCTGATCCGGCAGACGAATCGCGACGCGAAATGTCTTAATGTGGAAGACTCGGCAAGCTTGGAGGCGACGCGCGCCGCGCTTGCTGGTCAGGGATGAATTAGTCTAATCAACTCACAGAGGAGCAAAAGAGATGCCCGATCAAGAGATCGAGAACAAGGTTAAGCAGATTATCGTCGATGAGCTTGGTGTCGATGAAAACGAGGTCACGCCAAACGCCAGGTTTATCGACGACCTCGGCGCCGATTCGCTGGACACGGTTGAGCTCGTGATGCGTTTCGAGGAAGAGTTTGGCATTGAGATCCCTGACGAAGACGCAGAGAAGATTCAAAGCGTGCGGGACGCGTACAACTACATCGACCAGCACAAGAAGTAGCAATCAGTGATGAGTGAACGGCGCGACGCTGATTGCTCATCACTTAGCTGTCTCTTCCCGAAGGGAGTTCGAACTTTGACACGACGTGTCGTGATTACAGGCCTCGGCCTCGTGACACCTGTTGGCAATACTGTCGCGGATACGTGGACCGCGCTGATGAACAGCGTCAGTGGCGCGGACTACATCAAGAAATTCGACGCCGAGCGGTTTTCCGTAAAGTTTGCCTGCGAAGTCAAAAACTTCGACCCGCTGACATTCATCGCGAAGAAAGAGGCGCGCAAGATGGGCGCCTTTATTCATTACGCGATTGCCGCGTCGATCGAGGCCGTGGCTGACAGCGGCATCCAGCTCACGCCTGAAGGCAAGTTTCCCGACACCATCTCGGAAAACACAGGCACTTACATCTCCAGCGGCATCGGCGATTTCTGGGCCATCGAACGCGAGCACTCGAAACTGCTCGACGACGGCCCGGATCGTGTCTCGCCATTCTTCATCGTCTCCGCGATCGTGAATCTCGCCGCCGGCCAGGTGTCGATTCGTTTCGGCGCGAAGGGACCAAACTCCGCGACCGCGACGGCCTGTTCCGCCGGCGCGCACGCGATCGGCGATAGTTTCAAGATCATTCAACGCGGCGATGCCGACATCATGATCTGCGGCGGCGCGGAGTCGGCGATCACGCCGATGAGCGTGGCCGGGTTTTCCGCCATGCGCGCGCTCTCGACTAACAACGACGACCCGGTGCATGCGTCGCGGCCGTTCGAAAGGGATCGCGACGGGTTTGTGATCGGCGAAGGCGCGGGAATCATGATTCTCGAAGAGCTCGAGTCGGCGAAGAAACGGGGCGCGCGGATCTACGCCGAAGTCGTCGGTTATGGCGCGTGCGCGGATGCGTTTCATTTGACGATGCCGGATGAGACAGGCTCGGGAGCGCGGCGCGTGATGCAGCGCACGTTGAAGGATGCTGGAGTCAGGCCGGATCAGGTCGGATACATCAATGCGCACGGCACGTCCACGCCGTACAACGACAAGTTCGAGACGCTGGCGATCAAAAACACGTTTGGCGATCACGCTTACAAGCTGGCCGTCAGCTCGACGAAGTCGATGACCGGGCATCTGCTCGGCGCGGCGGGCGGGATCGAAGGTGTGTTCTGCGCGCTGGTGCTGCACCGCAACGTGCTGCCGCCGACGATCAATTACGTCAATCCGGATCCGGAGTGCGATCTCGATTACGTGCCGAACGAGCCGCGCGAGGCGCGCGTCGATTACGTGCTTTCCAACAGTTTTGGTTTTGGCGGCACGAATGCGGCGCTGCTGTTCAAGAGGTATGAGGAATAGATGAAGATTGTCGTGATGATGAAGCAGGTCGCGAACAAAGACGCGATCCTGCGAATTAACAAAGACGCCACCTGGATCGAGGAGAGCGATCTCTCGTTTGAAGTGAGTGAGTCTGACGGGTA
>JBKPPP010000014.1:0-4419 GCA_046733615.1 Acidobacteriota bacterium
GCCGGCGCGCGGGGTGAGTGGCGACTACCTCGCGGCGTTCAAGTTGAGCGAGTCGCACGCTGCGCTGTGCGTGGCTGACGTCGCAGGCAAAGGCTTTCCGGCGGCGTTGCTGATGTCGAACATGCAGGCGGCGTTGAAGTCATTGACCGCGGAAAACATTTCGCCCAGCGAGCTCTGCACGAAGCTTAACCAGTTCATGTGTGGCAACACTCCGCTGCGAAAGTTTGTCAGTTGCTTCTACGGCGAACTCGATCTCGACAGGCGCACGCTGACGTTCAGCAACGCCGGTCACAATCCACCACTGCTGATGCGGCGCGACGGCGAGTGTTTGCAACTCGACGAAGGCGGCTGCGTCATCGGCGCGTTTTGCGAATCCCGCTACACGCAGCAGGAAGTCGAACTGAATCAGGGCGACAAGCTGTTGCTGTTTACCGACGGTGTCACCGAAGCGCGCAACGCCGCGGGTGAAGAGTTTGGCGACGAGCGTTTGAAGCAGTGTCTGCGGTCTTTCCACGGGCACGACTCCGCGGAGCTGCGCACGATCATTCTGAACGAAGTCACGCGTTTCTGTTCCGGTAACTTCGACGACGACGCTGCGCTGATGGTTCTCGTCGCCGAATAGATCCTTGTCAGGAGCCAACTATGGAGAATCTTCGAAGCGACGTTAGGTACGCACTGCGAAATCTCTTAAGACGACCCGGCTTCACCATCATCGCCGTTGTCACGCTCGGCCTGGGCATCGGCGCGAACACCGCCATCTTCAGCGCCATTAACGCGCTGCTGCTGAAACCCCTCCCATTCCCCCAGCTCGATCGCGTCGTCGCCGTCTGGGACAAAATGCCGAGTCACGGCGTGCTGCACAACGAAGTGACGATGGCGAACTACCTCGATTGGCAGGCGCAGAATCATTCCTTCGAACAACTCGCCATCTATCGCTGGTGGAACGCCAATCTCACCGGCGGCGAAACTCCGGAACGCGTGCAGGGCTTCCAGGTAAGCGCGAACTTTCTCGATGCGCTCGGCATGAAGCCGATCATGGGCCGCAACTTCTCGCCCGAAGAGAACCAGCCCGGCAAAGATGCCGTCGCGATCATCGCGCACAGTCTCTGGCAACGGCGTTTCGGCGGCGATCCCAACGTCTTGAATAAAACGATCACGGTCAACTCCGTCACTCGCACGATCGTCGGCGTGATGCCGGAACGCTTCAACTATCCGAAAGGCGGCGAGATCTACGCTCCGATCGCGCTGACATCCGAGGTGATGAAGAGCCGCGGCAATCACAGCTACTACGTCGTCGGACGGCTGAAGCCCGGTGTCTCGATTGCCGGCGCGCAGGCCGACACCGACGCAATCACTGCCCGGCTCGAGCAGCAGTATCCGGAAACAAATACCGGCTGGGGTGCCACTGTTTTTCCGATCGTCGCCGACACGGTGCGCACTTACGACACGGCGTTGTGGGTGCTGATGGGCGCCGTTGGTTTCGTGCTGCTGATCGCCTGTGCGAACGTCGCGAACCTGATGCTCGCACGCGCGACTGGACGCCAGAAAGAGATTGCGTTGCGCGCCGCGCTGGGCGCGAGCCGCTGGCGCATCGTGCGGCAGTTGCTGACTGAAAGCGTCGTCGTCGCGCTGATCGGCGGCTTGTTGGGAATCCTGATCGGATTCTGGGCCATCGACGCACTGCGCGCCGCGAATCCAGCCGATGCCGCGAAGTTTGCGCCCGGCTGGTATCAACTCGGAATCGATCTCCCAGTTCTCGGCTTCACGCTCGCGCTTTCGGTCTTGTGCGGGCTCGTCTTCGGCCTCGCGCCGGCATTGCAAGTTTCGAAACCCAATCTCAACGAATCACTGAAAGAAGGAGCGCGCCAATCGTCGGGAAGCTCGCATCGACTGCGCAGCTCGCTGGTCGTGCTCGAAGTCGCAATCTCGCTGGTCTTACTCGTCGGCGCCGGACTCCTCGCCCGCAGCTTCCTATCGCTGCTCAGAACCAATCCCGGCTTCAATTCCGACAACGTGCTGACGATGAACCTGGTGTTGCCGGTGGCGAAGTACAAAGAGGAGCCGCAAAGCGCCGCGTTCTACCACGAGCTGATTGAACGCGTGAAGGCTTATCCCGGCGTCGAATCCGCCGCAGCCGTCAATTTTCTTCCACTCGCGGGCGCCAACTCTTCCGACAGTTATTTGGTCGAAGGCGTGCCGGAGCCTCCGCCGGGCCAGGAGAACGAGGGCCGTTACCGCGTCTGCACGCCCGATTACTTCAGCACGATGGGCATTCGCCTCGTCAAGGGCCGCGGCTTTACCGAACAAGACAAGGCCGGCGCGCCTCCCGTCGTTGTCGTCAACGAAACGCTGGCGCGCAAGCACTGGCCCGGCGAAGACCCGATCGGCAAGCGCATTCGTTTTTACGGTCCACCCGAGCGAGCGCATTGGATGCAGATCGTCGGCGTCATTCAGGACGTGAAGCACGACCTGACTATCCCTGTCGAACCTGAATACTACCTGCCGCATGCGCAGGACTCCTGGAACTCGATGGTCGTCGTCGCGCGAACGACAGTCGAACCCGGCTCGCTCGCGGCGGCGCTGCGGCAACAAGTCTGGTCGATTGACAAAGATCAGCCGGTGTTCGACGTGCGCACGATGCAGGAAGTGCGTTCGAGTTCAGTGGCGATGTACTCGTTCTCCTCGGTGATGCTGGGGATCTTCGCGGTCGTGGCGCTGGTGCTCGCCGCGATCGGAATCTACGGCGTGATGGCATTCGCCGTCAGCCAGCGCACGCAGGAGATCGGCATTCGCATGGCGCTCGGCGCGCGCGCCCGCGACGTTCTGAAGCTGGTGGTCAGGCACGGAATGAAGCTCGCGCTGTTGGGAATAGTGATCGGGCTCGCCGGCTCGTGGGCGCTGACCCGATTCATGGCGAAGCTGCTCTTCGGCGTACAGGCGACTGATCTGCTGACCTTCAGCGTTGTCTCGATCTGTTTGCTGGTCGCGGCGTTTGTAGCTTGCTACGTGCCGGCACGGCGCGCAACGAAAGTCGATCCGCTGGAAGCATTGCGTTACGAGTAGAAGTCTTGGAGGTGTAGTGTGTTGAATTCACTGTGGCGAGACGTGCGTTACGGCTTGCGGATGCTGGTGCGCAAGCCCGCGTTCACGATCGTCGCGGTGCTCACGCTGGCACTCGGCATTGCCGCCACCACCGCAACGTTTACCGTAGTCGATGCGGTGTTGCTCCGCAAACTGCCGGTCACCGATCCCGATCGCGTCGTCGTCATTCACAACCAACTGCCGAAACTGAACCTGCCGCGTACCCCGGTCTCCGCGTCCCACTTCCTCGACTACAGCCGCCAGACTGACGCGTTCGCTTCAACCGCCGCCTTCACGGCGCGTAATTTCAATCTCACCGGCGTGAGTATGCCGGAGCGTTTGCAGGCCGGTCGGGTGACCGCGACTTTCTTTCCCACACTCGGCGTTAATCCCGCTGCCGGTCGCTTCTTCAATCCTGAAGAAGACCGCCTCGGCAGCGAGCACGTAGCGGTGTTGAGCACGGCGTTGTGGAAACGACTCTACAGCTCCAACACTTCCATTCTCAACAGCTCGATTCAGCTCAACGGCGCTCACTATCAAGTCGCCGGCATCGCGCCGGAACGTCTCGAAGAGATCTATCCGAATGTCGATCTGTGGGTGCCGATGGCTTTCACGGAGCGCGAACTATCGCCGGAGCGACGCAGCAGTCTGTTCCTGACGATGTTGGCGCGTTTGCAGTCCGGCATGACGGTCGAGCACGCCCAGAGCATTATGAGCGGCGTCGCGAAGAGCCAGGGCTCGACTGACCCGGACGTCTTCAACATCGAGGTTCGTTCGTTAACCGACGAGTACGTCAGCGACGTGCGCCGTCCGCTCTTCGTATTGCTGTGCGCTGTTCTGGCGGTGCTACTGATCGCCTGCGCAAACGTCGCGAACCTGCTGCTGGCGCGCGCCACTGCGCGTGGTCACGAGATCGCCGTGCGTGCAGCACTCGGCGCAGGCCGGGGCCGGATTGTTCGCCAACTGCTTACCGAGAGTTTGCTCATCGCCGTGCTCGGCGGCGCGTTCGGCGTGCTCTTCGCGTTTTGGGGCACGAAGGCTTTACTTGCACTCGCGCCCACAGACCTGCCGCGCCTCAGCGGAGTGCAGCTCGATCTCCGGATCCTGTTGCTCAGCCTCGGCGTGTCGCTTGTTTGCGGCGTGATCTTCGGTCTGGTTCCGGCGCTGACCGCCTCGAAGACCAATCTCGTCACCTCACTAAAAGATTCTGAACGGACTGATTCGGCGAGCGCAGCGCGACAGTGGTTCCGCCGCACGTTCGTCGTGGCGGAAGTCGCAATCGCACTCGTGCTGCTGATTTCAGCGGGGTTGCTGGTTCGCAGTTTTGCCAAGCTGCTT
>JBKPPP010000015.1:0-8288 GCA_046733615.1 Acidobacteriota bacterium
CAGACTGCTTCGGTGGCGATTTACGACGCCGTGCAGGCGGGCAGGGATAACGAGGCGTTGACGCTGGCGGTGATCGTATCAGTGCTGGCGGCGTTGTTACTCTACGTCATCAACCGCTTTGGCAGAATCCTTTGAAGTGCGACGCGCTGATCGAGTAGCCGGGGAAAACGGATTTCAAATCCGCGGTCCCAAGGTGGCGCACCGCGATCTCGGCAAACACGTCGCGGAAGTCGGTAGTCAACGCGAGGTCGCGCCCTTCGTAAAGTTGATCGCTCTTCAGCCCGGGCCACTTGCCGTAAACCCGACCGCCGCGCACGCCGTTACCCATGACGAACATCGCGTTCGCATGACCGTGGTCCGTGCCGCGATTGCCGTTCTCTTTGACGGTGCGACCAAACTCCGACATCGTTAACATCACGACGTCGTCCATTCGCTGGCCCAGGTCCTGGTAGAAAGCGGCGAGACCGGAGCTGAACTGCTGCAAGAGATTGGCGAGCTGGCCGCGAGCGTTGCCCTGGTTCACGTGCGTGTCCCAGCCGCCGAGATCGGTGAAAGCAATCTCCAAACCGACGTCGGCTTTGATCAACTGCGCGATTTGGAGGAGCGAGTTGCCGAACTGATTGCGCGGATACTCGGCGCCGTTCTCCGGCTTGTACTGCGCGGGGTTCACCGACTTCAGATAGTTGATCGCGTCCAACGTCTCGCGTCCGGTGCCTGCTACCGTCTCGTTCGCCGCGCGCGCATAGATCGCTTCGAAACCGCCCTGAATATTCTCGGAAGAGCGGCCGGCACGGATCGCGAAGTTCGACAGGTTTGTCATCGCGACTGCCGGCGCACGTCCTTGCAGCACGCGGGGCATCGTCTGCGTCATCGAGACAGCGCGAAATAGCGAGCTCTGGTCGTCCTTCTTACTTTGCAGGTAACGATTCAGCCAGCCGTCGGTTGTCGACTTCACGCCGGGGGTCGCGGATTCCATGTAATCCTGCGCGTCGAAATGCGAACGCGTGTTGTCGGGTGAACCAGCCGCATGAATGATGGCCAGCCGCTTTGAATCCCACAGCGGCTTGAGCGGACTCATCGACGGGTGCAGTCCGAAGAAGCCGTCGAGATCGATCGCCGCTTCCTGATTTCCCGACGAGGGTTTCGGGATCGCGATCGCGGGGCGAGCGTCGTAGTAACTCGACTCGCCAAACGGCACGACCATGTTCAATCCGTCGACGGCGCCGCGCTGGAAGATAGCGATCAGAGTCTTACGTTTGCCGCCGGCGATGCGATTGCGCGTTTGGGCCAACACCGCGCGCTCCAAAAACGACGGCGCTGACAGCGACATGCCTACGCTCGCGAGTGCGACACTACCCGATTTCAGGAAAAATCTGCGGTTCATAACTTCACCCTTACTGTCTTTGAAACTCCGGCGTGCCGAGTATCAGTCCCACTACTTTCGCGGCGGTTTCGGCTCCGTTTGCGTCATTAATCTGTTTCATCAGTGTCTCTCGAGTCGACGCTGAGATGTCGCCCGCGACGATCATCTTCAAAGATTCATCGACGAGTTTCGCCTTGTCTTGTCCGGCCAGTTTTCCAAGATCGACTTTCGTGCCGGGCACGCGATTACCGGCCAAAGCGAGTCCGAAGTTCATGCGCTCGAGCAGACCGCCGGTGTTGACCCATGTTTCGGCTGAGTCGGAGTAGCCGGTCGGCGCCTGGTAGCCGTAGAGCGGTTCGCCCATGCGCGCGATCCATTGATGGGTGCCCGGGCCGCCGTTCGTGTCAGCGCCGACTGCGCGAATCGCGCTCACGACCAGCTCAAACGGCCGCTTGATCTTGGCGCGGTATGCCTCGGGAGAATTGAACTCGTTAGAAAAGAAGATCGCTTTCAGTGTCTCGCGAATGTCGCCTTCGCTCTTCGTGAACGCAGCCGCGACGCGCTCAACCAGCGCGGGCGGCGGTGTGTCGGAAACAAAGTGGCGCACGAGTTTTGTCGCGATGAATTTCGCGGTGGACGGATGATGGGCCAGGATGTCGAGCACCATCAGGCCGTCTTTCATTCCGCCGCCGGAGGGAATCTTGTGCCCCAGGACGATCTTTTCCCCGTCGTCGTGGGCGCGGCTGTTGAAGAAGAACGTTCCGGGGACGCGATCCGCCATTTCGTTGCGCCGGTTCATTTGGTTGCGGCGCATCTCGTCACGACGATCCATCTCGCCCGGTCTACCCATTTCGTCGCGCCGGCCCATCTCATCGCGCCGGCCCATTTCGTCTCGCCGGCCCATTTCGTCTCGCCGGCGCATTTCATCTCGCCGCGCGTTTTCAGGTTTCAAGGCAGCCACTGCCGCCGCTCCGCCCCGCGGTTGGAAGATCGTCCAGCCGGTGAAGCAACGCGCGACTTCCTGCACGTCCTTCTGCGTGTAACCACCGTCCACACCGAGCGTGTGCAGCTCCATCAACTCGCGCGCATAGTTTTCATTGATGCCGCGTCGTTGTTGTTGCTGCTGCGCTTGCGGATTGACGAGTCTGCGCAGTCCGCCGCCGCCACGATTCGCGTCAGGACTGACGCTCTGGAAATTGTCGAGGTAAAAGAGCATCGCCGGGCTTTGCGCCGTCGCCGCGAGCAAAGTCGAAAACTTGCCGAGCGCGTTTGGCCGGATGATGTCGCGGTCGTACGCAGGCAGCAGCCAGCGATCGGCGCCTTTGTTGGCGAAGATGTTGAAGTGGTTGGTCCAGAAGTCGACCATCACTTCCTGAAGCTGCCGCTCGCTGTAGACGGCGCGGAGAATTCGCGACGCCTGCAGCTCGGTGATGATTCGTTGCGGACGTTCCAGGCCGTTCTGCCGGTAGTACTCCATGATCGCCTGGCGAGTTTTGTCATCCTGCCGGTCCGGCGGTGTGTTGGGCTGGCCGTTTGGTGAATTGCCAGGCTGGCCGTTCTGCTGATTATTCGGCTGGGTGTTCTGCTGGTTGTTCTGCTGGCCGGGCCGGGCGTCGGCAGACAGCATGCCTTTCGCCTGTAGCTGCCGTAGCAACTGGCCCGGCTGCGGAAACTTCGCGTAGAGATCCGCCGTCGACATGTCTAGCGTGTCGAGGTTTCTCACTTTGTTTTCCGCAACGGTGTCGGGAATGCTCTGCGGGTTGAGCTGCTCGTTGATGTACTTCTGCAAACCCATCGACTTCACGCGTTCGACGTCGCCCGGACGAGCGCCGAATCCCAGCCGGTTCAGCACGTGAAGGATCTGCTGCTCCTCAGTGAGCCGCCGGGACTTGCTCGCCTTCTCAGCATCAGCCAGAGAGACCAGGGGTGCGCTGCTCACAGCCGTGACGATCGCCAGTAAACACGCCAGAAATTTAACGCGGTGGATGGGTTTGCTCCGGAATTTCATGACCAGTTAGACGCGTCGATCGCTCCATTGGTTGAAAAAAGAAACCGCCCGCCGGAACGTCGGTGCCAGGCCTTACGGGCTGGAGCTGGTGGTCGGGTTGGCCGCCGGCTGCTGCTGGCGCAACGGCCTGGGATAGGTCACCGGGCTGCGATTGCCGTCGTTATCAACCGCCCGGACGCCGAAGAAGAAGTTGTCTTTCGACATCCCTTTGAGCGTGAAACTGATGACTTTCCCGACCGGCTTTGAGTTCGTCCAGACCGGCGCCGTCGTATCGCGCCAGACGATCTCGTAGCCCGCGAGATCGGGTTCGTTGTTCCCCTCCCAGCGCAACTCCGTGTCGTCCGACAAGCGCGAGATGATCGTGACGCCTTTGGGCCGCGCCGGCGCGTATGCCAGCATCGCCAGCGATGCCGCGTTTACGCGCGCCACGTTCGCCACGTACGCGAAATCGACAAACTCCGGCAAGTCACCGTACTGCACGCCGTTTTCGACGCGCACGTTCTGATGCTGGTGCCGGAACTCTTCATTGACTTCCGTAAAACGCACCGCCGGATAACCGCGTTCGAGAAACGGAATGTGATCGCCGCCGCGCCCGTAACGATCGCGCCGGTAGACCAGCATGATTTTCATCTGCGGCACTGCTGCTTCCGCGGTCTCCTTGATGAAGCGCGCAAGTTGTCGTGAAGCCGAATCGTTTTCACCGCCGACGCTGCGACGGATCGTCGCTTCCGCGGGTGTTTCGTTCGAGGGGACACCTTCGGAGAACACACGCACCGCGCCGCGTTCGCGAACGCCGTTGCCGCCGAGCGTGTTGCCGATGATGTCGTTGGTGAACATCGCGTCGACGTTCCAGTTCTTCTGCTTCGCTTGTTCGGCAAAATGCGTCGAGCCGAGCAGGCTCTGCTCTTCGCCCGCCACGGCCATGAATACGATCGTCGCGTCGAACTCATACTTCGCCATCACGCGCGCCATCTCGAGCACCGCTGCTGTTCCGGACGCATCGTCGTTCGCGCCGGGTGCATCGCATTTCGCATCCGTGGGCCTGCTGCACATCGAATCGTAGTGACCGCTGACGACGTAAATTCGGTTCGTCGCTTCCGGCTGCGAGCCTTTCAACGTCGCGACAACGTTGGTAACAATCGTCGGTTGCGGCACACGCTCCGCTTTCGCCTGTTCGTAGCTCTGCTTCTCGACAGTCATGCGGCCGCCGGAAGCTTCCGCCGCTTTCAGAAACTCGGCGTAGAGCCAGTCACGCGCGGCGCCGATTCCACGCTTCGGATCGTTCTGCTCGGAGAGCGTGTTGCGCGTGCCGAACGCGACGAGCTGGCGAATGGTGCGCTCGATGTTGCGCGCGTCGATCTCGCGAACGATGTTCGCGATGGCGCGGTTGCGCGTTGGTCGCGCGGTTGGACCTGGTCTGCCTGTCTGCGCGAAGGCGTCGGTGTTGGTCAGTGGTGCAAGAATCGTAATGCTCAGCAGAATGTGGGCGAGTTTCATCGTCAAAGTTTATCGAGTTCCGCGATCCGCGGGTTCAGTGTAGATGGGGCTAAAGGTGCGGGTTGTGTTTTCCGTAACGCTCGGCACTGGCTCGAAGCGTGGCGGCGGTAGATGCTGCTGCATGTTTGGGCGCTGTTCGAGCGACGGCTGCCGCGCTGGTTGCGGCGGCGCGATCGTTTCGCGTTGCATCGTCATCATCTTTGTCAGGAACCGAATGAAGAGAGCCACGCAGCCGAGCAATGTTGCAGTGCTGAAGAGGACCATCCAGACGAGTGCCGCCCCAGTCACCCCTTGTCTCGCGAACTCCGTTGCCGCGCCGAAGATCACACCTAGCCCACCGACGACTGTTAGAAAGAGAAAGATGCTCGGAACAATTAATCTGACCGGACTAGCGACTACGGTAGTCAGCGATTGCTGAGTAAACGTCAGGTTGGCGCCGCAGCGGTTGCAGTATTTCAGCTCGACGGGGATTTCATTACCGCAGCTAGGGCAGTACATACGCGGTCCTCCAGTGGTGTAACTTTACCACCTCGAGGATCCTTCTCACTACCGGATACGATAGGTGCGGCCTTTCCAGACGACGAGGATTTCGCCGTCGAGTTGTTCGGCGATGGTGCGAATGGCAGGCTCGTCGGCGACCAGTCCTCTGAACTGTTCGGAGTTGCGGTGGACCGTGGTCGCGTCTTTTGCCGAGTCGTAAGCGGTGTCAACCCAAACGCCGCGCTGCTTATGAAAGCGACGGCCCGCGACGGTGCGAGTTTCCGTCTCGACTTTCTCATCTTTCGCTAGGCGTTTAGTTTCTTCCGATTCCTCTTCGTTCGCCGCACGTTTGTCTCGATCCGCTTCGCGTTCCTTTTCTGCGCGACGGCGGGCCAGATCGCCGCGCGACACAACGCTTGCCACACCGGCTGCAGGCGCGGCGGCGGTAGGTTTGTTCTTATTGGCAGGTTCGTTTTTCCTGTCTGCCGCACCGGCGATTGTGATGCGGTCCGCGTTCTCGAATTTTTCTGTTCTGCCGGCAGTCTTCACCGGTTCGCGGGCCTGATCCTTCACCTCGCTGTTGCGAGCTTCGACCGTTACGGTTTCTGGTTGTTTTTTGGCAGCCGTCTCATCTGCTTTCTTTTGCGCGTCGCCGCCGCCCGTGGGTTTCGCCGTGGTGCTCGGCTGCAACACGGGAAGCTCTTGCACTTGTCTTTGGGCCACCACCGGAGTATCCGTGGCGGGTTCCTTCGCCGCCGGCGGCGGTGCAGCTCCGGCTCCGGTCCGAGTTGCTTCGGCGCCCGGCGTGCCCGACGGTTTGGGTTCAGTCGGTTTGCCCGGAGTGTTGTGATAAGTCTCGTCGTGATTGGCAGCGGCGTTCGGAGCATCAGCCTTGGCTCCCGAGTCGCGAGCAGTCTCAGACTCATTGACTCGGTGCTCCGGAAGTTGGGCCACCAGCGAACTCTTCTCCGCCCGTCGTTGCTGCCGCAGCACAACGAACCCGACCACCATCACCAGAACCGCACCCAGCACCGGCGCTACATAACGCAACCCCATCGGCGAGAATAGACTTGCCAAAAACTTCCGTAGACCACCGGGAACGGGAGCTGTCTTCGCCTGTTCTGCCACGGTCGCAGCGCCCAAAGAGATACTGAGTTCAGTGACGAGCTTGCGACACACGGAGCACTCCGCGAGATGCGCGGTGTAGCGTGCGCGCGAAGCGGCCGGCAGCGCATTCAGTGCGTACGAACTCAGCTCGTCGGCGTCGAGATGCTCACCGTCGATTGACGCCTCAGGCGCACCAGCGTCCTCGCGGCGGCCCAGCCGGCGCAGCAACAGATCGATCTCGTTATTGTTAGTTTCCCGTTTCATCTCAAACGAACGCTGCCAGTGGAAGAACGTAAAGTTCCGCATACCTTGCAGTCAAAAGCTCTCTTCTCGCACCAGCGACTCCAAATCAGTCTCTAAGTGCTGCGCCACCTCCGCAAATGAACGTTCCGCTTCAGCGTGTGTCCAACCGCGTTCATCAACCAGTATTTCACTGACGCGTTTGCGCAAATCGGCTTGGATGCGCGTCAAACGCCGGCTGGCGGTTGCTTCGTGAACGCCCAGAACCGCGCCCGCTTCCCGCAGTCGCAGATTGTCGAAGTAATAAAGTTTGACCAGCAGACGATCTTCGGCGGCGAGCTGCTGGACCGACTTGCTCAACGCTGCTTGCAGATCAGTTTGCGCAAATCGATTCGAGAGCGACTGCTCCGGCGTCGGCCCACTGGTCGCCGCGAAAGAGTGTGCGTCGGTCAACTGCGCATCGCGTGCGAGCCGATCGAGATCGGCGTCTTCTTCGGTTTGCACGAGCTTCGACTGCTTGCGGAACGTGTCAACCGCAAGCTGCGCCACCACCGCGCGCAACCAGCCCGCGAGTGAGCCGCGTCCCGAGTAGTAAGCCAGCTTGCTCGCGGGCCGGCCATCGTCGCGAACGCGCAGTCCATAGAGTTCGGCCCAGATCGACTGCGCCAGATCCTCGGCCGCATCTTCGTTTGAACTCGCGGATCGCGCCGCGGACCGGACTGTCGCTGTGAAACGTTCCACCAGATCGTGCCAGGCGTTCTCGTCGCCGCGCTCGCAGGCTATGATCAGGCAGAGATCGTCAGCCTGCATCTCGTCTATGAATTTCGTCACCTCCGCTGTCGGGGTCGCCGGATCGTCGCGCAGCAGATACTTCTGCACCGCCGCCATGATGCGCGGCGCCAATGTCTCCACGCCAAGCGAACGGCTGTCCGCAGCGCGCGCGAGCAAGCGTCCGGCCCCGTGGTTCACTAGCTGTTCGATTTGCTGGTTTTCGGGTTTCACTGGGGAAATCTCGATAACGGGAGAGTTATCCTAGCACTGTTTTGACTCCGAACAGACGCTGAGTTAGATTCCGCTCGCATGCTCCGCGTCACAGAAATTTTTCGCTCGATCCAGGGCGAATCCACGCACGCCGGGCGGCCGTGCACTTTTGTGCGGCTGACCGGCTGTCCGATGCGCTGTGTCTGGTGCGATAGCGAATACACGTTTACCGGCGGCGACCATGTGTCGATCGACGAGGTGATGGCGCAGGTGCGGGCGTTCGGATGCGAGCTGGTGGAAGTGACCGGCGGCGAGCCGCTCGCGCAGAAGGAAGCGTTCGCGTTGATTGCACGACTGTGCGACGAGGGGTTTGAGGTGCTGATCGAGACCGGCAATTACGTTTCGAGCGCAGGCCTCGACCCGCGCGCGAAAGTGATTCTCGACGTGAAGTGCCCGGCGTCCGGCGAGGAACACAGAAACGAGTGGTCAAACCTGGAACGCCTGCGAGCGGACAAGGATGAAGTGAAGTTTGTGGTAGCAGATGAAGGTGACTGGCTGTACGCCAGGAGCGTTGTCGAAAAGTACGATTTGGAAAATCGCGCGCTGGCGATC
>JBKPPP010000016.1:0-10491 GCA_046733615.1 Acidobacteriota bacterium
GACCGCGTCGAGCATGTCGCTCGACCACGTGCGCTCGGCGACGTTCAGCAGCAGTGTTCCGGAAGCGTCAGCCACGTCAGTGGCGGTGTCGCCGGTTAGTTTGAAACGAACGTAATCTTTGGGCAGAAGGACGGAGCGGACGCGTTGCCAGATGTCGGGTTCGTGCTCGCGCACCCAGAGCAGCTTCGGGAGTGTGAAACCCGTGAGCGCCGGGTTGCAGGTTAATTCGATCAGACGATCCGCGCCGATGTCTGAAGTTAACTCTTCACACTGCGTGGCGCTTCTTTGATCGCACCAGATAATCGCCGGGCGAAGCACTTCGCCGCTATCGTCAAGCAGGACGGCGCCGTGCATCTGTCCAGACAGGCCGACGGCTTTAATGCTGTCGCTACGGAGGCCGGCCTGGACGATCGCGGCGCGAACGGCCGCGGCGGAAGCGCGCCACCAGTCGCGCGGATCTTGTTCAGCCCAGCCGGTTCGAAGCGACGTGAATGGCTCGTGTTCGACGGTTGCGGAGGCGACGATTATTCCGGCAGCGTCGATCACCACGGCGCGCGATCCGCCGGTGCCCACATCTATCCCGATCAGGTGCATCGTTTTGGAATGGTGGACACTTCTTAGCATAAAAACAGGAAGACACGAAAGCCCGAATGTTCAATAACATCCGTGCCTCGTGTCTTCGTGGCGATTAATCTGGTTCGAGCTAGGGTTTTGTGATTGTGCCGCAGGCGATCCGACCGCCCGAGTTACCTGACGGATCGGTTTTCAGATCGTCTTTATCCGCGTGAATCACGAGCGCGGTGCCGCCGTTGCTGTAGAGCGAAAACTTGTCTGTTCCGAGGTTCACGTGCGTGTCGGTTATCGTCATGTTTGCGGTGCCGTCCGGCTTGACCATGAAATTTTTCATGTCCCCGGCGTGCGGACCTTTGGGATTCTTGAGGCCGTGCTGTTTGCTGTCCGGGTTGAAATGGGAGCCGGCAGTTTCGAACTTGGGTCCTTCACACTTCGCCACCTCATGGAAATGAATGCCGTGCTCGCCGGGCGGCAGGTTTTTCAGATCGAGCTTGATGCGAACACCGCGGGACTTGCTGATCGGCGTCAGCGTCGCGGTGCCGACACTCTGGCCGTTTCCGTCTTGAAGTTCGACCGTCACCGCGTTCTTGGGCGCGTTCTGTGCAATGGCGAAAGATAACAAGCAGGCGGTCACGCCGATAGCAGCCAGCCATGTAATGAACTGTTTTTTCATCATGAATGTCCCCTAAAGTTTAGTTCTGCCTTGCTCGGGTTTGAGATGTTTGACTCCAGCGCGGCTCGTCTTGCCTTCGTGAGTACGCAACGCGAACAAGGCAATCAGGGCGGAGATTATCAAAAACCAGAGCAAAGGGCGAACTCCGCCGAACAGTCGCTGGTTCCAGTTTCGCGCATGACTGGCTGGCGCCGTCGCAGTCTGCTGGCCCGGGTTCTGCGCCTCGATCATCAGTCGGGAATGTTCCAGAACGCCTTTCAAACCCTCGACTGCTTTGCTCTCGACGACCTGCCGCTTGATCTTCGCGAACGGGCCTTCGAGCCCGTCGGCGCGCGAGCGATTTTCGTAAACCAGGTAAGAGATCGGACTCGCACCCGCAACAGTCACGAATGCGGTCAGCGCCAGGGAGGAGTTGAAGTAATGGTTGGCGTAGATCTGTTTCGAAGCGATGAGAACCTGCGGCCCAAACTCGCGATCGCGTTTGTAGATCCTGATGTGATTGATGGCGATTACCGGCTTCAGCCCAAACTTGATCTTCGACCAGACGATCATGTCTTCGAGCAGTTGCAGCTCTGAGTTGCGCCGCGCCAACTGCGTGGCGGCGAGCACGTCGTTCAGATAGCCGGAGACGTGTGCGAGGGCTTGCTGTTCGTCAGCGAGCCGAACTTCGTCGCGTTTGTCGTGGTATTGGATAAGAGCGGCGTCACCGCGTGTGCTGTAGTCCTGAACGTATTCGAGCAGCATGCGGCGGAAGAGTTCGGTGGCCTGCGCGGCGTAATCGGCGGCTTGCCAATCGACCTCGCGGCGGAAACGTTCGATCATCGCGGCCGAGAGTTTCACCTGGCAGTCGCCGACGACGCACTCTTTCAAGTCCTCGAGATCCTTTGCCTCGAGCGTGAGATCGCCGAGGTCGGCAAGCGCCGGAACACTGCCAAAACTGCCGATTTCGAGCACGGCCGCGTTGCTCTTGCGCGTCAGGCTTTCGCGGTAGGAACGTAAAAACTCCTCCGCGCCGGCTCGCAGACTCACAAGACCGGACACTGCGACCTCCCGTTTGTCCTGAACTGGCGAAAGCTTGACCACTGTCTCGCCGCGTTCGAGCGCGGCGAAGTCGGTCTCCTGAAATTCCGCCTTTTCCTGAAGAATCTTTTGTAATTCGGAGATTGAGTTCTGGGCCTGGACCGTGCTCGACAAGCTCCACACGATAGCCCAGGCTACGACGAGTATCGGAAGATGTCGCGAGCGGTTCAGCATGTGACTTCTTTTGCTACGCTAAATAGGGACTGCGACCCTTGTTCGCATGACCTGTGCCACAGTGTGAGACGCGTCCGGGGGAATATTGCGCGTTAGTATATGGAGTGACTAAATACCCAAAACGAGCCCATTTCTAAAAGGAGCTAATAATGAGCGCTGGACTGAGCCCAGATGTTGATGCACTGAAAACGCGGCTGCGCGCGACGTGGATGGCCGGCGATTTCCACCAGATTGCCAAATCGTATGCGGAGGGAGCGGAGGAATTTGTTCGGGGACTCGACCTGAAGCCGGGGATGCGCGTGCTCGACGTCGCCTGCGGCACTGGAAATCTTGCTTTGCCGGCGGCCCGCCTGGGTGCGGACGTGACCGGCATCGACATCGCGCCAAACCTGATCGAGCAGGCGCGCGAGAATGCCAAACGCGAGGGATTGAACGTTAAGTTTGAGGAAGGCGACGCGGAAAACATGCCGTACGCTGACGGCAGTTTCGACGCGGTTATTACGATGTTTGGGGCGATGTTTACGCCGCGTCCAGAAGTGACCGCTGCTGAGCTGAAGCGCGTGTGCCGTCCCGGCGGGTTCATCGCGATGGCCAACTGGACGCCGGCCGGTTTCATCGGTCAGATGTTCAAGATCGTCGCGAAGCACGTGCCACCACCGCCAAACATGCCGTCGCCGTTGTTGTGGGGTGTCGAAGAGAATATTCGGCAGCGTCTGGGCGAAGGCGTTGCGACTTTGGATGTCAGGCCACAGCAGGTGACCTTCAAATTTCCGTTTGGGCCCACCGAAGCGGTGGAGACGTTCCTCGTTTATTACGGTCCAACTAACAAGGCCTTGAATGCGCTCGAGGAAGGCAAACGGGACGCGTTCCGCCGCGATATGGAAGAGCTGTGGTCGAAAGCCAACCGGGCGACTGACGGCACGACCGCGGTCGATTCCGAGTATCTGCGAGTGCTGGCGGTGCGCGATTAAACTTTTCCGCCGCGTTGCGCGTCAAAAGACCGCAAGGGAGGAAGAGGTAATGCGAAGCAGAATCGTTGGAACCGCGGTGTTTTTGAGTTTACTGCTGTTCTCGCTGCCGCTTGCCTCTTCCCAGCATCGTTCGAACCCGACGCCGCCAGCGCAACCTGCTTCTGGTCCGGGCGGGAGTCGGTATGCGCATGCGGGTTCGATTAAGAATCGCTACGGCCGCGGCGGCCAGGAATACTGGATTTTTGAACCCGACACACCGAAGCCCGCTTTGGCGCCGCTCGTAGTTTTGCTGCACGGCTGGGGTGGGATGAATCCGCTTTACTACGGCGCCTGGATCGATCATCTCGTGAGGCGCGGAAACATCGTCGTCTACCCGCGTTACCAGGCCAACCTGCTGACAGCTCCGAAAGAGTTCACGCCCAACACACTGCACGCGATCAAAGACGCGATCGGGCGGCTGCAAACTGAGCCGGGACATGTCAGACCTGATCTCAGTAAGTTTGCGACGGTTGGGCATTCGGTTGGTGCACTGCTGGCGGCGAGTGTCGCGGCGCTGGCGATCGAGTCGGGGTTGCCGCGTGTGCGCGCGGTGATGTCGGTTGAGCCAGGCATCACGGAGTCGCCGATCAGTATTCCGCTCGCCGACATGCGAAAGATTCCTGCCGGAACGTTGTTGCTGGCGTTGGCTGGCGATCAGGACACGCTCGTGCGCGACGACGATGCGAAGCGGATCTATTACGAGTCAACCCGCGTCGCCGCGACCGACAAGGATTTCATCATGTTGGCGTCTGACTCGCACGGCACGCCGACGTTGCAGGCGGGCCATCGTGCGCCGACCGCGCTTGATAGAACTTACGACAGCGGTGACGGAATCGGCGGTGGTCCGGGCGAGAGCACTAATCGCGGTGGCAGTGGTTTGCCGGCGCGACGAGTCGACGCGCAGGTTCCGCAGACTAGCCGTCGTGAGCGGCTCGAGACGATGATGGTTAACGCGCTCGACTTTTACGGCACGTGGAAACTGTTTGACGGACTCTGCGATGCGGCATTCTACGGACGAAACCGCGAGTACGCGCTCGGCAACACGCGGCAGCAGCGCTTCATGGGCGTCTGGAGTGACGGCGTCCCGGTGAAAGAGCTGAAAGTCACCGACCATCCTTGAGATTAATTAAATTCACTCCCTTTACCGGGCTTGTCGAGGACGTTGCGGAAAGTAACTGAATACCGCAGCTCATCAACGCGCAGAATGCTGTGCTCCCACTCCGATCGCGCCGGACCGGTGAGGTGATAACCGGAGCGCGGCTGAGTGAACACGTTCACGCGTTCCCACCTCTGATCTCTCTTACGGCGGAAGCGCAACACGCAGGGAGATAACAGCGAGATGCCGACTACTTCGCCGAAGACTGCCTTGTCGCGGTGCCAGCCGATGCCTACGCCTGGTCCATACTCAATCACCAGCGCGTGCTGAAACATTTCCGGCTCGACATTCGCGAACGAAGCGGCGAGTGCGCGTACAGGCAGCAGGAAGTCAGGGATGTCGTCGGTCCTGCGCAGTTCGCGTCCGGAGAAGTCGTACTGCCACCCGAACGAGACGACGCGCCGCTTGCCCGTATAGCCGTGAAACTCAAACTCGCGAAAGGGCAGTTCGCGGACGTGCGCGAGCAGCGTCTGCTCCTGCGCTTCGGTTATCAACTCCGGTTGATAGCGGTAGCCCTCGAGACGGTCTGCTACCGAATCGCCCGCTGGGTCCTTGAAAAACTTGAACTGCACCGACATGCGATTAATGCTCCGGTTGAACTTAGTAGGAATCTGTGTCGTAGTGGTTGCAGGAGGTGAGGGAAGATGTACTGTTCGACCTGCGGCGGCGCTTTGACCAAGGGATTGAGTTACTGCAATCACTGCGGAGCGAAGTTGAACCGCGATGATAGTGCAGCCAAATCCTCTGAGTTGAGACCAAATCTGCTGGTGACGTGGATGGTGGCCACCTTCATCTTCGGGATGGCGGTGATCACGATGCTGCTCGGCATGCTGAGAGTCGTGGTCGGGTTGAAGGTTGAGCAAGTGCTTTTGTTGAGTCTCTTCCCGTTTGTGTTGCTGGTGGTGTTGGAAGCGATCCTGATCACGTTGCTGTTCCGCAGTACGCGAGCACGGGATGAGAGTGGGTCGACGTTATCCGGCAACGCCGCGTTCTCGGGGAACAGCGTTTTATCGGAAGGGCAAGTCACAAACGAGCTGGCCGCCGCGCAGCGACACGTTTTGTCCGAACCGGTTTCGAGCGTCACCGACCACACCACGCGAACGTTCGAACCGACCTACACCGATCGCCGCACCTCGAAATGAGCGATCGCAGATCGGTAAGTTACCTTCTCTCCCATCGTGAGAAATCTCAGAAAGAAACGTGGGTTTTGGATCGCGCTGATTGTTGTCGTCTGTTGCGTAGCGATTGGCTATGCGGCTGTACGCAAGCTCGAACGTGCTGAGCACGAGATGCTTGAATCGAAGTGGGTTCGTACCTCAGCCGGCACAGTAGTCGCCAAAACCGCGCAACGAGTGTTCTACCAGATCGACAACTTCGATAACCTGCCCGAACCTCGTCGCAGTCACGCCACCGAGAAGGAGGCCCAACTCATAAAGAGGTCCGGCCCACGTTCAACCTACGCATCCGATTTGGAGCAAAAGGTTGATGTCGGTTCACGCATCTACGTAAGGTATCAGTGCTTCAGCGATGGCGACTTGATAATAGTTGGCGTCACCACCACTCCGCCTCTGTAAGTTGCCACACTTGCAGTAACTCGATCGCCGCGAGGTTAAGGCTTCGCGCTCTTCTTAGGATTTTCTTTCGCCCGTTGCGGTGCCTGCTGAAGACAGATCTCTGCTAACGCAAGGGTAGACAATGCGCGCTGGAGCTTGTCAGTTATTCCGCTGCTTTGCGCCAAGGCCGTGTCGAAGTTGATCCTGGCCATCTCGCGAAACGCGCGTTCCGGATCGAGACCCGGCATGGGAAACCGGAGCGCATATTGCCCTGAACGGCCGCTTCGCTGAACGATCTTCACCAGAGTCTGATCGTCAGCGGAAAAATCCGGCGAATCGACGTGGTTAATGCAATCGATCGCCTCCGCCAAAACCTCAATCGAGCGATTCGGATCTATTTTCGTGTAGAGATTAGAAGTTGTTAGCAGTGTGCGGGCGGCAAAGATGGTATTGCCGGCCTTCTTTGCGATGGTTATTGCTTCCTCAAGAAGTTCGCGCGCGTGAAGCTGCGTCTCTTTTCTGTTGAGTAGTCCTTTGGCAATCTCCGCATAGAGAAAAGCGCGTTGCTGCTGTCCCTCAACCTGGGCTGCGAGTTTCTCGGCCTCATCAAATTTCTTCTCTTTGACCGCGGCTGCGGCGCGGCGGAAGTGGATGACTTCAAGCAGCGGTGTGCGGAGATCTGAATCGCTGATCTTATCAATCGCCTCGATGACATTCGGCAGACTCTCCTGATCAGACGCCTCACTCAAGACTACCGTAGCAATGAGATCCTCGCGTCGATCAACATCCGTGAGCTTTTCTGCGGCTGCGATTTGTTCCGCAAAGGTTTGATTCTCCGCAACTGAGATTTCACGGCCGGGTTGTACCAAGAGCTTCTGAGTCTCTGGTGAAAGCGATACAAAGAGTTTCTCGCGTGCCTGAGCGAGCGGCACGGATAAATCAGGCAGCGAGGTTCTTACCTGCGGTTCGAGTCGAAGCAAAGTCTGCAAGAGATGCGCCTTGCCGGGCAGTATTGCGCCGGTCGGAGCTCGATACTGATCCGCGGGATCCGGTGGCGTTTCCAACGCCTGTTCTGCTCGCTTTAGCAATATCTGCACGAATCGACGTTGCAGCGACGCGTTGATCTCAAACTTGGGCGGCACTTCATAAGAGGCGTAGATCGGTGTGTCGAAAGACTCGCCGGAGGCGAACGGATATGCCGCCAAATGTAAAAACTCGCGCATGGGTTTTGCGCCGTGAGACGAAAGCGCCTGAGCATAGAATTGATCGGCGGCGTGCTGATTGGTTTCGGCAACCCGGTAAAGATAGCGAGTCATCATCGTACTCAACGGGTACTTCAATGCGGTGAGGGCAAGTCCCCAAGCTGCGTCGGGATGCGTAGAAGCCAACTGAGTTGCGGCATAGAACAACCTTTCCGATGTGAGGACGTCGTCAGACGAGTCTCCCGTTGGCGATGCCTCGCCATCGGACGCGTACGACTTGAGCAGTCGCGCAGTTAACTCTTTTGCCCACTCGGAATCGCGTTTAGCGACCGCGCCAATCACAACGTATCTTTGATCGGGAATCTCCATCCGTAGCACTACTGAGCGAGGCGCATTCTGCTCTTTCTCTTTCTCTTTTTCGTACGCCGTAGCCAGTTCGAAGGCGTCGGTAAAGATTGCGCGCGCCTGACTCTGCTCGTACGGCCACAACAGATCCGCCGCTCGAAGCAGGACGGTGATGCGCCGGCTTGTATTACTGAATGTCTTAGTGAGGTTGATTTGCTGCTTCACCATCTCCAGCGCGATGTCGCGGGTGCAGAGCGGAGACTTTCCCTCTCCTTTCGTTTGCGCCAGCACTTCAGTGTGCGGGATGAGGACGACGCACAGAGTTGCTACTAGTAAGTTCGTGCGGACTTTCGGTAGGGGCAAGGTCATGATCTTGCAAACCCGTGAATGGGAATTGTGTTTCAGTTTTTATTTTAACGAGACTTACCGCTTGAACTCCATCGCGCCGTCGTCGAGGCGGCCGTAGCGCATCATCGAGAGATCTTTCACGTAGTTTTGGTGCAGGCGCCAAGGGGGTTTTAAGCCCTGACGCGGAAGCGTGTGCAACGAGCGCAGGACGTACCCGGATGTGAAGTCGATCACCGGCTGATCGCCGACGTCTTGTCCGTTCAGACGCGGTGTGCTGACGGCGTAGCCGAGGCGATCCATGTGATTGAGCAGGCGGCACACGTAGTGCGCCGCCAGATCACACTTCAGAGTCCACGACGCGTTCGTGTAGCCGATCGCGAAGGCGAGATTCGGCACGTCGCTGAACATCATTCCCCGATAGACGAGCTTCTTCGGCAGATCCACCGGCACACCATCCACGACCAATTCCATCCCGCTGAACAGCTTCAACACTAATCCGGTCGCAGTCACGATGATATCGGCGTCGAGCTGTTTGCCCGACTTCAGCGAGAGACCGTTTTCGGTGAAAGACTCAATCTCGTCGGTCACGATCGAGACGCGCCGCTCGCGCACCGCTCGAAAGAGGTCCGCGTCCGGCACGAAGCAGAGGCGCTGGTCCCACGGATTGTACGGTGGCGTGAAATGCGTCGAGTCGTATTGCTCGCGAAGCTGCTTGCGCACACCCTTCGCCACCATCCACTTGAAGACGTTGGGCCTCTTTCGCGCGAGATTGTAGAAGAACGTCGCGGACAGCACGTTTTTCCAACGCGCCAGCGCGTACGCCGAGTGGTCCGGCAACCAGCGACGCAGCCAGTTTGCCAGCCGGTCTTCCGCGGGACGCGAAACGATGTAGCTCGGCGAGCGCTGGAGCATCGTTACGTGCGACGCTTGCTCGGCGAGTGCGGGTACGAGCGTCACGGCAGTTGCGCCGCTGCCGATCACGACGATGCGCTTGCCTGCGTAGTCGAGATCCTTCGGCCACTGCTGCGGGTGGACAATTTTTCCCTGGAAGCGCCCGATGCCGGGCCAGTAGGGCGTGTAACCGTTGTCGTAATCGTAATAGCCGGTGCAAAGGTAGACAAAACTGCACGTGAATTTGACCGGCGTTTTCTGCGGGCCGACTTCGGCTTCGACGATCCAGCGTGCTTCCTGTGATGACCACGACGCACGCCGCACGCGATGGTTGTAACGAATCGTTTTATCTACATCAAACTCGCGCGCAGTCTCGCGAATGTAGCTGAGGATCGCCGGGCCGTCGGCCATCGTTTTCGATCCACGCCAGGGCCGGAAGCGATAGCCGAGCGTGTACATATCGGAGTCGGAGCGCACGCCGGGATAGCGAAACAGATCCCAGGTGCCGCCCATCGCCTCGCGCGCTTCGAGTATGACGAAGCTCTTCTCCGGGCAGTTCATCTTCAAATGGCAGGCGCCGCCGATGCCCGAGAGCCCGGCGCCGATCACGATCACGTCGACGTGCTCGGTGCTCGCGTTGGTTTCGTCTGCGATTTGTGCCTTTTGCATCTTTTTGTGGCTTACTAGAAACCGAACACGTCCAGTTTAACTCGTATGTGAGTTAAAAGATGACCAGCATGAGTCGATCGTTGGAAGCAACGCTGCTGACGGGAATGCTCGTGGCGTTTCTATCCGTGTCGCTGCTGTTGCTCTCGCGAAAAGGTCTGTTCATCGACGACTCGATGCACATGCCGGCCGGCTATTCTTATCTTCTAACTCACGACTACCGATTGAACCAGGAACATCCGCCGCTGATAAAGCTGCTGAGCGGGTTGGGTGTGTGGAGTGTGCATCCCGAGTTCCCGTTTGATTCGCCCGGTTGGCAGCAGGCTGCGACGCCGCAGGATCCGCAGGATGGAATGACGCAGATCGAGGAAGCGTTCTTTGAGCGCAACGCGGCGCAGTTTGAGCGAATCGCGTGGTATGGAAGATTGCCGGTGTTGGTTGTGCCGCTGTTGTTGCTGCTGGCGGTGTGGTGGTTTACGCGGCAGTTGTTTGGGCCAGTAGCTGCGCTGATCGCGGTGTTTCTGTTGGCGACGGAGCCGAACATCATCGGCAACGCGGTCGTCGTGCAGAACGACGTTGCTGCGGCGCTTGCACTGCTGGTTTTTGCGATGGCAGTGAAGATCTTTCTAAACAACGGCGTGGCCAGGAGCACGCGCGCGCCGCTCTTACTCGGCGGCGCACTCGGCCTGGGGCTCGTGACAAAATACTCGCTGGTAGTGCTTGTACCGGCTTCGTTTGCGATCGTGATCGTGTGGTGCGCGGTGGAATTACTCAGGAAGCGCGCCTCGGTTCGCGCAGTGGCCTTCTCCTCATTACTCAT
>JBKPPP010000017.1:0-5770 GCA_046733615.1 Acidobacteriota bacterium
GGCACGGCTTCGACGAGAGTCAACACCGCGACAGCGAGCTCGAAGGGAGGCAGGTTGTTTGGCGGTGGTCGCTTGATCACGCTTTTGTCGATCATTTGGGCTAGCGGAAAGCAATGTCTCTTGCCTCCGATTTGAACGCAAATCTGATACATAGAAACTCCTTTCTGGTGGGTCGTGTTCTGCATGAAGAAGCGCCGAGCAGCGCTGCAATGCAAAACTCATATCGGCTGGAGATTGGCGAGTGTGGAGGAACGCTCGTGAAGGTTCAGCCCGGTGAAATAAACTGCCCGCACCATACACCCGAGCGACGGTTAGATCAAGGTTTGTTTCGACGTTGCTTGGCTGACTTCCAACTTTTGAAACAACATTCAACGCTTTACTTGCGATACTCGCGAGTGTCGGAGACTTTCGAGCTCTTTTTTGAGGGGCGCCCAATATTGCCGGTCAGCTTCACGTTCCTTCTGCTCTTCTGCAAGCAGCGCGTCTGCCAGTGAGGAGCTACCGCCCGTTAAGGCAAGTTCCAGAAGTGGACGCTTACGACGCAGGTGAGCCGGTATTCGTCCTTCTGATTGGGCTAGTTCGATCAGCAGATCGGAAGTCCGCAGTTCGAGGAACCAGAAACGCACTTGCTCACGACTGGGATTTTCGCGATTCTCGAAATAGTTTACCTCGATGAGTCGCCGCACCATTGGCCAATCCTTGTCGCGCTGTGTTTTCTTAGCTTGGACCAGATCGGGAACCGACATCAGATTCAACGAGTTGCCATCGACCACAACAGTCGTTCGTCGGCTCCAGAGTTTGGGAAAGGGGTCGACACCTCGCATCTTTGTCATCACATCGACTGGCATTCCAACAGCTTCAGGGTGCTGGCACCTAAAGTGTATGGCGTGTCCTTTGCGGAGGTACTTTGCTTCAAATGGCGGCACTGCGATCACTTGCGCTTGCAGATCTCCTACTGCTCTTTTGAGTCTGGCGAGGTTCTCAGAACTGGCAAGAATGGCGAGATCCGTATCGCGGCTAAACTCGGCTGCGCCGTAGAACACGCATGCTTGGCCGCCCATTAAGAGAGCGTGTACGCGGTGCGCGCGGATCAAAGAAAGGACTTTGAGTATCGGGTTGCGTGTCAAGCGAGCCACCTAGGTGGAAATAGATTTGCCAGAGTCGTTCCGATTCGCGCCAACGCTCGACTGGTGAAAGACGATACCACGCGGCCCATTCCTCACCGACAAGCTCTTCGGGTGAGATCATGGGAGAGAGTTTACACGGTCAGCTAACTCGCCGCATCTCTCCGAATAGCCTTTGGAGTAAATCTGCAACCTGTTTTGTAGCGACGTACACGGGTTGTTCGCGCGGCAGAGACTTGCTTGATCTCAGCGATTATCTCCTGGTGTGCACCGATCCTTACCTTGATCGGCTATAGACTTAGCTTGCCTTCTCACTAACCTTATTTTGCACTCGCACGAAACTAGCCTGCATTGGGCCATACAGCCTCTCGTACGAAGCACGCGTTAGCTTCTTGAAAACATTCCGGCGTGTTCATGACATCGTTGCCGGCTTCAGTTTACGATATCCAGAGCCCCTAGACAGTCTGGGTAGTCCGTGGTATGCTGGCCCTAGATTATCTAGGAGGTACGCTTTGGTGGGTAAAGCGAAAGCGGGCTTACTTCAGGGAACGCTGGACATGCTGATTTTGAAGTCGCTGTTTCTCGGGCCGCTGCACGGCTACGGCGTCGGTCAGCGCATCGCCCAGATCTCCGGCGACGAGCTGAAGATCGAGGAAGGCTCGTTGTATCCGGGACTGTACCGGCTTGAGCGCCGAGGATGGATCGAGTCGGAGTGGGACGTCTCCGAAAACAATCAGCACGCGAAGTTCTACAAACTCACGCGGGCGGGTCGGAAACAACTAACCATTGAAGAGCAGAATTGGGAGCGACTCGCTAACGCGACCATGAAGGCTCTGCGAGCGAATTAAGAGTGCACACAACCCAATGTCCCGAGTCAAAGCCACAGTAGATTTTATTCACATCTGGCAACATCCCGAGGAAATCGCAGACGATGTCGAAACGGAGTTGCGCTTCCACTTGCAAATGAGGACGCAAGCCAACATTGAGGCAGGTATGACTCCAGACGATGCGAGGCTTGCAGCCAGGCAAAGCTTCGGCGACTTCGACCAGGTCAAAGTCAATTGTTGTGAAATCAAGCGCGGTTTTCCTTTCGATTTGAAGCCTTTGAAGATGGGCTTTTACATCGCCATTGCGTGTCTCGCGGGTGGCGTTTCACTGTGGGCAGTAAACATTCCGCACCATAACTTTTTCAGCGTTTTATGGCAGTTAGCCGCGATCGCCGTATTGATGCGCTCGTTTCTGATCGGTCGCAAACATAGCAGCCTCCACAGCGATTAAATAATCCGAAGGAGAATGGTCACATGCGCCTTCGCATTGCGGCGGAGTTGGTACTACGTGTGTCTACATTGCTGATGTTGGGCGTGAGTTTAGTTTACGCCTCGGTTTCCGGCTTTGACGATCGGCCGTTGAGTCCTCGTCTCGCGGCTCTTCAGGATCGGCTCAAAGCGGGTGACCGGCATGCGCTTGATGAATTTTGGAAAGAAATCAGCGAACGCGGCGCGCCTGTGATCGAGGCAGTGCCCGGGAACGATCGCGATTTGTTGGTGACCGTCCTCTGGCGAGCCACGGAAGAGACGAAAAATGTTTTCGTATTCCAAATCCCTGTTATCGACAAACCGATGATGCGGTTGCTCGATACTGACTTGTGGTACAAAACATTTCAACTTCAGAAGGGCTCGCGATTTGTCTATCGAATTGCCCCGAACCTCCCGGACCCGAAAGAGTGGACCAGCCTTGCCCGATTCGCAAACGCATTGCGAACCGACCCGCTTAATCCATTCCAATTTGCGGATCGTGCTAACGAGCTCAACCCGTATGAAGTGATTTTCTATTCAGCGGTCGAACTGCCCCCTGCCGAGGCACAACCCTGGATCGTTGCGCGGCCCAACGTTCTTAAGGGACGAGTTCAGCGCGACCGTTTCATTAGCAAAGTCCTCGGCAATGAACGACCAATCTGGATTTACACGCCACACAACTACGCTGCCAATAAGAAACCTTACGGTTTGCTCGTGCTTTCTGACGGCGGCGGTTACGTCAATTCAGCGCGGGTAGCGACCACTCTCGACAATTTGATCGCTGCTGGTCTGATCCCGCCGCTGGTCGCAGTGATGGTAGATAATCCGGATCGGTTCCGCGAGTTGGCATGCCGGTCAGAGTACGACGACTTTCTCGTTCAGGAGATCGTTCCCTGGGCGCGGACCAACTTCCACGCGACGGATCGCCCCGAGCAGACGATCATCGGCGGTGCAAGCCTGGGTGGTGTCGCGGCCGCCTGCGTTGGGCTTAGGCATCCTGAGGTTTTCGGCAACGTGCTTTCCCAATCCGGTTCTTTCTCGTGGAAACCGGACGCTGAAAAAGAGTGGGAATGGCTGAAGCGCCAGTTTGCTGCGCGCCCGCGTTTGCCTTTGCGCTTCTCCTTCGAAGCCGGGCTTTGGGAAAACACAGGCGGTGGCCCGCCGGGGCGATTAACTCCACCCACACTACTCACGGCCAATCGTAATTTGAGAGATACCCTCCAGAGCAAAGGATACTTTGTCCACTACAGCGAATTTAACGGGAACCACACGATGTTCAATTGGCGCGGAACGCTTGCGAGTCACCTGATCGCGCTGGTAGGTATCAAACCCGCACCTAAAATTTCTCTGCGAGACAGTGTGTCCGTCAGATCCGAAATGTCCCGCAAGCCGATCGCGAGAGCTCGAGTCAAAGTGGCTCCTGGATTGTTGCGGCAGTACGTCGGCAGATATGAGTTGGACCCGAAGTTTGCTCACGATTTTGTTATCTATGTAAGCGTCAAGGACGACTCTTTGTGGGTGAAGCCTTCATACCTGAGGGCACGTCCCGCCGTGGCCGAATCGAACTCCCACTTCTACGACAGCGAGATTCCGGATATTCACCTCGCCTTCGTTAGGAACGAACAAGGCAACGTCATCGGTCTCACGCTCAACAGCGGGCAGGGAGAAGTGCACGTGAAAAAGATGCCTCTTCCCGTCCCCAGCGTCACCGGCAATACAACCTTCAAGCTGACGGGGCACCTTGACGCGGAGGCCGTGGCAGTTTACGGGTCATTCAACAATTGGATTCAGACTAAGAATTACTGTGCAAGAGAAGGCGACGGATGGGTCTGTCGGATTGATTTAGCCCCCGGGAAGTACACCTATCGGTTTCTGGTGGACGGCGTAGGACTGCTCGATCCCACGAACCCTGCGACAGAAGACGACGGGCAAGGTCACACCGATTCGGTAATCGTCATCAAGTAGAAGGTTCCATTCCACTAGTGCCCCCGCAGGGATTCGAACCCCGAACCAACAGATTATGAGACGGGGCAAGGTGAGTTAATTGCGTGTGTGGTGTGTGCGGCTCAGTTCAATTCCATCGGCCCTCTAACCGGTGGGGCGTATGTAATTTCTAGCAAGGCCGCATATTCAGGGTGCTATCCATTTCAATCAGCCATCACGGAGTTCTTCACAGTTAAGTGTCAATTGCACCCGCGTGAACACACCTCGGCATAGAAGCAATGCTTTGCGCGCCCGATTCACTGCAACCTTACTTATCATGCAATCTCGATTTGAAACTCGCCTACACCTGCGTTCGTGCGCTCATTTACTTTCACGAGTCTCGCTCTTTTGTCCAGCATCGGGGCAATTGATACTGTGGCACTGAATTCCTTTTCTCGGGGTCGCGTCAGATCCTGGACTGAGAAGATCCTTCTAGTGAATTTGTGTGAGATGTTGAACGCTCAAACGAAAGTTGCGTCATATCTAGCTAATCCGCCAAAGCACTAGTCACGAGATGTAGATACCCAGACCAACCGGCGCGTCTAGCGTGCGGCTCACCGACTCGACGCCATGAACGTGGCGGGCCTTGCTGCATTGTCGTTAATAGCAGCGTTGATCGCCGCTCTTCTGGGAAAAAGAAAGCCCTCAATCAAAATGATGAACTACCTTCAAATGACTCCAGCGATCCCGACACTCTAATGCCGGAGCTAATTCGGGACGATGACTAGAAGAGGCTGTAGTCAACTATATTGTCCCGACTATACGGCTAAGCCACATGTTAAGATTACCTGAAGTACCGATTTGGACATCTCTTCACTGACGGTGCGGAGGAGGAGAGCAAATGTCTGAGAGTACACCAATTGAATGGACCGATGCGACCTGGAATCCGGTTACCGGCTGCTCTAAGGTTAGCCTAGGTTGCGACAATTGTTACGCCGAGCGTTTCGCGGAGCGTTTTCGAGGAGTACCCGGACACCCCTACGAGCAAGGATTTGATTTGCGTCTTTGGTACAACCGCCTCAATAAACCCCTGGAGTGGAAGCGTTCAAAGTTCGTCTTTGTGAATTCGATGAGCGACCTGTTCAATAAGGATGTGCCGAAGGAATTTATTGCGGCAGTCTTTGATGTAATGGAGCAGGCGAACTGGCACACGTTCCAGGTGCTAACGAAGAGAAGTAGCTCTCTGCGTAATTTTGTCAACGAACGATTTGACAATAGAGTGACACCCCAGCATATCTGGTTGGGCACCTCGATAGAGGACCGGGCTGCGATTGTCAGGCTTGACCACATCAGAGAAACACGAGCGTCTATTCGCTTCCTTTCGATGGAACCCCTGTTAGAAAGTCTTGGCCGAGTTAACCTTAAAGG
>JBKPPP010000018.1:0-12962 GCA_046733615.1 Acidobacteriota bacterium
GTTGGCGTGCCCCACGACGGAATCTCGTCGCGATCGGTTTTCCAAACAGTCTCGCCGGTGTTGGCGTTGAGGGCGACGATGAAAGAATCGGTTTGCGTGTCGCACTGGAGGATCACGAGATCCTTCCAGATGATCGGCGAGCTTGCCGAACCCCACTCGAAAGTCGGAATGTCGTAGGCGCCGAAGTCGAGTCGGCCGAGATCCACTTTCCAAAGCGGGCGGCCGTCCACGTCGTAGGCGTAAACACCTTGCGAACCAAACCAAGCCACAACGATCCGCCCGTCAGTAGCGGGTGTGGAGTTGGCGTACGTCGCCTTAATGTGCCGCTTCTCGCGCGGCTCGCCTTCAAACGCGACGCGCTCCCAAACAACTTTGCCGGTGTGTTTGTCGAGCGCGTAGACCATCCAGCGATGAACCGAGCGATCCTTCGACGCGTCACCGTCGCCGTAAAGCCCAGGCCGGAATGACGCCTTCGGATCGCTGCTCACTGCGCTCGTAACGTAGACGCGATTACCCCAGACGATCGGGCTCGAGTGGGCCAGGCCGGGAATCGGCGTGCGCCACAGAATGTTTTCGCCGGTCTTGCCGTTCCACGAGTCGGGCAGGTTCTGGTGCTCGGCTATGCCGGACGCATTCGGGCCGCGGAACGAAGGCCAACTGCCGGCGGCACTCGCCGGCTTCGGACGTGACGACGGACGCGCGTGCGACGTGCGAATGAACTCGCGTTTCGGTTTGACGACTGCTTCACCGGCGGGAGCCCACGTGCTGCGATCCAAAATCATCTGGCGTGGCCGGCAGTCGTCAGAGATCAGATCGAACGACACATGCGTCCCGTTGATGGTTGTTTTGTACTTGCCCGGCCCGTCGCAACCGCCCGCGCCCGCGCCAGTCATCACGAACTCGACTTCGGAGCCGTTGCTTTTCCAGTTGCCGTTGAGCTTGGGCCAGCCAGTGCCCTCGAGAGTAAAAGTGCCGGCGGGATCGAACCGCGCGAGGAAGGCGCCGAATTTCAAAGGATCAGAAGGAAGAGAAATCGCTGACTGCGGCGAACTCTGTGGCCGTGCCGGCGGCGCGGCTTGCCGGTGTGTCTCGATGTACTTGCGCGCGAATTCATTCCAGTGCGGACTGTCGCGCAGCCCGACCTTCTCCGCCTCTTTCTCCGCGTCTTCGACCCTCCAGCCGTCGCGCAGCACCCGCCGGATCATCCAGAACGCACCGACCCTGATCGCGGCCGTGCAGTGAATGAACATGGGAAGATTTTGCGGATCGTCGGTGAGCTTGAGAAACTCCGCGATCTGCTCTTCGTTGGGATTGCCGAAGGCGACCGGAATGTTGAAGTACTTCAGTCCCAGCTCTTTCGCTTTCGCTTCCTCTTCGGCGGCGCGATGTTCGCTTGGCTGGCGCAGGTTGATGATGGTCTTGATGCCCTCAGCCTTCAGCTTTTCGAGGTGCTCGAGACGCGGCTGCCCGCCGGTGCAGAAGTTTTCGTTAACGCGCAGGAAGTTTCTGATCGGCTCCGGGTCCTGGGCAACAACGACGGAGACTGACAGTGCGATGGAGATTAGAAGGAGGGTTCGCATGCGGCATATATTACGCCAAGACCCCCGATTTACCGCCACTCATTCGTACCAATCAGCACCCGCACGATCACCGGGGAGTTTGCCAGCAGCATCGTGAGCCACGTTCGTGGACGATCGATGTCTTCGGCGAGATAGAACATTCGCGGCGGAAAGTAGATCAGCAGCGCGATGAAGCAGAGAAAAAAGAGACGTCCGGCAAACTCCGCGAAGCCGCTCGGCCTGCCGAGATCCGCAAACGTCAGCATGTTCCAGGCGAGCTGAAAGAGCACCATGTTGAGAAAGATGCAGATGTCTCCGACACGTTCGGCGTCCGGCTGACATAGAAACGGGTAGCGCGGAGGTTTCTCCGGCTTCGAGAAGTATCGATAGATGAGATAGGTCTGAAAGACTGTGGCGATCAGACCCGCGATGACGAGCGGTACAAACAGCGCGCCGTTTTTCATCACTAGATTGCCGAACAGAAACTGCCCCGCACCGGCGAGGATCGCGGAAACGAGAACCAGGTTCAGACAGAAGTAGAAGATTGGATTGAACAGGCAACCCGACAACTTCGAGTCTAAATCCAACGTTCGCTTTTCCGCCTGCAATCGCTGGTGAAAATGCCAACGCTTCAACACCGCCGCCGCCCCCGGCAATAACCACATCAACACGCAAGCAGAGAGCAGCGCGAACTTCGCGAGCGGGTCACCCGCGTCGGCAAAACGAAACAGGTCCACCGCGTAGGCCGTCAGCGACTGCATGAGGAACAGGTTTAGAACGAAGACAACGATGTCGAGCAATAGGCCGCGATTCTCTTCGGCGAGCAGTGCTGTTTTTGCGGGTCGGTGTTTAGCTTTCAACTGCTGCGTGCGGTAGATGAATGCTTGCTCAAGTTGCTCGTTCGGCGACTGCTTTCACTCCCTGTTTCCGCAGGATAAAGAGCGAAAACACGAGAGCCACGATTAGGACGGTCAAAACGCCGAGCTCGATAATGAAGTGTTTGAACTCCAGCTCAGGCAGATTGTGAATCTGGGCAAACTCCGCGGTCAGGACCAGCACGCGCCGTATTGCCGCGATCAAACCGATCAGGAGAAACGGTTCCGGAATGAGCGCGTGCTCTCGAAACGACACCTGAACCGTGTACATCAACTCAACCACGAGCAGAATCAAGAGTATTCGATCCAACAAAACGACAATGTTTCCGGCCAGCGTTCCCGCGCTCAGATTTTGCACAAAGGTGACGACGCCGCCGACGAGCAAAATGATCGAGCATCCGGCCAGCAGAATCCCAAGACCTATATAGACGATGTCCTCCACCAGGGTGAAACCGCGAGCTAACCATGCGCGACTCAGTTTGTCTTCGGTCTTGGACACTCTCAACCTACCTCGTCAGTTGGCGGTACTTGATGCGGTGCGGCGTCTCAGCCGCCGGGCCCAGACGCGCTTTGCGATCTGCTTCATACTCGGAGTAGTTACCTTCGAACCAGACCACCTTGCTGTCGCCTTCGAACGCGAGCATGTGCGTCGCGATGCGATCGAGAAACCAGCGATCGTGCGAAATAACAACCGCGCAGCCGGCGAAGTTTTCCAGCGCCTCTTCCAACGCGCGCAGCGTGTTGACATCGAGATCGTTCGTCGGCTCGTCGAGCAGCAGCACGTTCGCGCCTTCTTTCAGCATCTTCGCAAGATGCACGCGGTTGCGCTCCCCACCCGAGAGCATTCCGACCTTCTTCTGCTGATCGGAGCCCGAGAAGTTGAAGCGCGCGACGTAAGCCCGCGAATTCACTTCGCGCGTGCCGAGCTTCAACAGGTCTTCACCGCCGCTGATCTCCTGCCAGATCGTTTTGTCGGCGTCGAGTGCGCGGCTCTGATCGACATAAGCCAGCGACACTGTCTCTCCAATGCGGATCGCGCCCCTGTCAGGTTGCTCCTGGCCCGTGATCATGCGAAAGAGCGTCGTCTTGCCGGCGCCGTTTGGCCCGATCACGCCGACGATGCCGCCGGGCGGCAGCGCGAAAGTCATATCTTCAACCAGCAGGTTCTCACCGTAACCTTTGCTCACGTGATCGGCCTCGATCACGACGTGGCCGAGTCGCGGGCCCGGTGGAATGTGAATCTCGAGGTCTTCGCGACGTTTCTCCGACTCCTGTCGCAACAGCTCTTCGTACGAATTGATCCTCGCTTTGCCTTTCGCGTGACGCGCTTTCGGCGACATGCGAATCCATTCGAGCTCGCGTTGCAGCGTCTTCTGCCGCTCGCTTTCCGACTTCTCTTCGCGCCGCAGCCGCTCCTGTTTCTGTTCTAGCCAAGATGTGTAGTTTCCCTTCCACGGAATGCCCTGACCGCGGTCGAGCTCGAGGATCCAGCCGGCGACGTTGTCGAGAAAATAGCGATCGTGTGTGACGGCGATGATCGTTCCCGCGTAGCTCTGCAAGTGATGCTCGAGCCACGCGACTGACTCGGCATCGAGATGGTTGGTCGGTTCGTCGAGCAACAGGATGTCCGGCTTTTGAAGCAACAGCCGGCAGAGCGCTACTCGGCGGCGTTCGCCGCCTGACAACACTTTCACAGGCGTCTCGGGCGGCGGACAGCGCAATGCGTCCATCGCCATTTCGAGTCGCGAGTCGAGGTCCCAGGCGTCCTGGGCGTCGAGCTTTTCCTGCACTTCGCCCTGCCGTTCAAGCAGCGCGGCCATCTCGTCGTCGCTCATCTCCTCGCCGAACTTCGCGTTGATTTCGTCAAACTCCTTCAGCAGATCGACAGTCTCCTGCACCGCTTCGGAGACGACCTCCCGCACGGTGCGCGCATCGTCGAGCAGCGGTTCCTGTTCGAGATAGCCGACGGTGAAGCCGGGCGAGATCACGGTCTCGCCGTTGAACTCTTTATCGACACCCGCGAGTATGCGCAGCAGGGAAGACTTGCCCGATCCATTCAAGCCGATGACGCCGATCTTCGCGCCGTAGAAGTAGGAGAGATAGATGTCTTTGAGGACCGGCTTCTTGTCGTAAAACTTGCTGACGCCGACCATCGAGTAGATGACTTTGTTTGGTTCTGAACTCATTTCTTCCACCCCTCGGTTCTGCCACGAATTTTCACGGCTCGAACTGTGTTAATCCGTGGGTTAATGCTAAGCGCGGTAACTCGAGAGCGCGTCAGTGCTGCTTCAACAGCTCGCGCGCGTGGCGGCGGGCGCTGTCGGTGATTTCGGCGCCGGTTAGCATGCGCGCGAGTTCTTCGACACGTCCCGCGCGATCGAGTTTGTCGACGCGCACCGACGTGCGGCCGTGCGACGCCTCTTTTTGCACGACGAGATGACTGTCGGCGAAACGCGCGATCTGCGGCTGGTGCGTCACGCACAAAACCTGATTCGTCTGCGAGAGTTTCTTCAGTTTGATTCCGACAGCTTCACTCACGCGCCCGCCGATTCCCGTGTCGATCTCGTCGAACACGATCGTGCGCGGAAACTCAGACGCGTTCGCGACCGTCTTCAACACGAGCATCAAACGCGACGCCTCGCCGCCGGAAGCAACACGCGCCAGCGGCTTCACGTCTTCACCGACATTCGCCGAGAAATAGAATTCGACCTCATCAATCCCGCTCGATTTGAAATCCGTCTCATCCGTGTTCACTTGCACCTGGAACCGCGCGCTCTCCATTGCCACTTCAGCCATCCCTTGCTCGACAGCCTTTTCGAGCAGCTTTCCAACTCGCACCCGCTGCTTGTGCAGCTTGCGCGCGCCTTCGAGATACTGTTGCTGTACAGTTTGCAATTCGGCTGTCAGGTGCTGCTCGCGTTCGTCAGACGTTTCGATCTGCCGCAGGCGATCCTGCGCCTGCGCGAGGTGGGCGAGCGCCGCTTCGAGCGAACCACCGTACTTGCGCTTCAACCGGGAAAGCTCCGCGAGCCGGTCTTCAATCAAAGCGAGCCGCGCCGGCGAGAATTCGAGTTTGTCGGCGAAGTCGCGCAACGCGAACGACAGATCCTCGAGCACGGCGCGCGCCGATTCGAGTCCTTCTAGATACTCCCGGAAGCTCGAATCAAAATCGCTGAGCTCTTCAATCTCCTTGAACGTCTGCCGCACACGGCCTAACGCCGCGTCGTCGTCTTCGTAAATGCGGCTGTAACTCGACTGGCAAAGAGCAGTCAGCTTTTCGACGTTCGACAAACGCCGCCGCTCTTCTTCGAGCTGCTCGTCTTCGTCAACAGAGAGCTGCGCTCGCTCGAGTTCGCCAATCTGAAACTGCAACGTGTCGACTAGCTGAAACTTCTCGGCGGAGTCGCGGCGCAACGTCGCCAACTCACGCTGCGCGCGACTGAACCGATCGTAAGTTTCAGACACTTCCGCCAGCAGCAGAGAGTAACCGCCAAACGTGTCGAGCAACTGAAGGTGAGTCTCCGGATCGAAGAGCGTCTGCTGGTCGCCCTGGCCGTGAATGTCGACGAGAAATGGGCGCAGATCGCGCAGCAGCGACTGCGTCGCGAGCTGGTTGTTGATGAAGATTTTATTTCGGCCGCTCAGAGAAAGCTCGCGGCGGATGATCAGCTCGTCGCCGTTTTGAAAGCCCGAGTTTTCGAGCAGCGCTTCGAGCTGGGGGTTGAGAGTGACGGAAAACAGCCCCTCGATCGATCCGCGCTCAGTTCCTGACTTCAAAAGATCGTTCGTAAATCTTCCGCCAATCAACACTCCCAAAGCATCGACAATGATCGACTTTCCCGATCCGGTCTCACCCGTCAGCAGATTGAGCGCGGCGTCAAACTCAACCCGCAAATCGTCGATCAGCGCGATGTTGGAAATATTGAGGAGTTGCAGCATCTGCGCGCCACAGATTAACAGACCCACACAGATATGCAATCCGCGTGGGTCTGTCAGATCCGTGGGGCGAGTTTTAGAACGTGTACCGCAGCGCGAACTGCATTACGCGTCCGGCTTTGGTTTCATTCAGCGGCGCCTGTGTTGAAGTGAACCGGCCGAAGTCTGCGTTCGGTTCCCCGCCAAGGTGGGGATCCTGGCCCAAACTCAAGTCGGCGATGGTCAGCCCGTCAAAGCGCTGGGTGTTGGTGACATTGAACACCTCCCAACGGAATTGCAGCGCGTGACCCTCCCACGGCAGCTTGAACGACTTGTACAGTCCCATGTCGAGCGAGATGTAACTCGGCGCGCGCAACACGTTGCGATCGCCGTCTTCACCCGGCCGGGCATTTCTGAAACTCTGGTAGACAGCAGTCGCATCGCTGAACACGTTCGGTGTGCCGAAAGCATCGCTCTTGATCGTCGACGCCTGCACCGGCCGCACGCGAACACCGTTCGACTGCACGTTCCAGTTGGTGGCCCACACACAGCAATCGAATGGCGTTTGCATCGGTAGACCACTATTCCAGCGGAAGATGCCCGTGCTCTGCCAGCCGCCAAACACCTGTTCCACGAAACCACTGGAGTTCGTCAGGAATCGTTTGCCGCGTCCGAACGGAAGACCCACGACCCAGTTCGCATTGATGATGTGTCGAGCATCGAAATCCGAAGTGGCGTAGTTCTGATCCGGAAACAGGGCATTGACGATGAACGCCGTTCCGTAGCTGGTGGAGTTTTGCAGGCCGGAAGCATTGTCGAGCGAGTGCCCGTAGGTGTAGTTGACGTCAAACGTCAAATCGTCGCGCAGCCGCTGACGCAAACTGAGCTGTAACGAGTTGTAGTTCGAGTGGGCAATCGTCGAGAACGCCGACAGCGCGCCGAATTGCGGCTGGTAGAACATGTTGTTGAACTTCGCCGGACCACCACCGCGCGGACAAGTCGTGCAACCCGGACTGTCGTCCCAGAGCAGTTGCAGGAACGTGTAGTCGACGATGTCGAGGCCGCCCACACCGGTCGGCGCGAGAAAAGCGTACGCTGCCTGTGTCGGCGTCAGCGAAGTGTCTCCCCACCATTCAGGCATGAACGGGAAGAGATTGTTGAAGAATGCGAGGTCGGGCACGTCGGTGATTGCGGCGTTGCGGTAGCGCGCGTCGACCAGCGCTTGCATCGCCTGGTAGAACGTCCAGCCCGACTGCGGATCGCGAATGTTGTTCAACTGCATGATGTCGCGCGAGGCGAGCAGCTTGCGCGCGAAGCGGCCGACGTAGCTCGCTTCGAACGTCAAACCCTTGCCCAGCTCGCGGCCATACGAGACGTTGAAACTGTAGTTGTAAGGCGTCGTGATCCCCTGGTCGAGCGACGTTTCGATGCGTTGATCTTCATCAGCCGGTACCGTCAATGGAAACTGCAACGTCGGCGGAAGCGGTCCGGTTGAGCCGGGGAAATCCAGCGCGCGAACGTCGGGATTGAATCCGGTGAAGAGCGGGCCGAGTTGACCTGGGACAACGTCAAACGTGTTCGCGTTGATGTTGCGGGCGGAAGTGAAGCCCGCGAGGTTGTTGAGATCGAAATTCACGGCGAGAGCGCTGCCGATGCGGTCGTAAGTCGTGCGGAAGCCGCCGCGAATCACGCTCTTTCCGTCGCGTCCGAAGATCTTGCCGAACAGGTTGTCAGGTGGATTGGGCGACCACGCAAACGAGACCGATGGCGCCCAGTTGTTCCAATCCTGCTTGTAGTAACCGGGCGCGTTGTTGCCTTTGCCGCCCAGCACAAACGTGATCGGATCAGTGAAAGGCGTGCCGGCGTTTGAGCTCGCCACACGTTGATTGAAGTAATCGGTGAGGTTGACGTTCGGCACGACCTGGATTCCGTTTCGCTCGTAGACGGGCGTCGAGGTGGACCAGCGAACGCCGTAGTTCAACGTGAAGTTCGGGCGCATGCGCCACGAATCCTGGAAGTAACCTTCATACTCCTCGGTGGCGAAAGAGCGCGCGCTCGGAGTTCCGACCGGCTGAAGCTGACCGCTCGCGTCGTAGACGAGGTTCGCGCTGTACTGCGAGTAACGCCCAATCACCGACGCCAGCGCGTCGCGCAGATCGTTCTCACTGGCGATGTCTTCAAAACCATCGAGGAGGACGGCGCCGGAGAAGTTGTAGAACGACGGGTTGACGATCGCTTCGTCGAATGATGGGCCCTGCGAGACGCGGTTGTTGCGGATCAGGCGAATGTTCGCGCCGAAGCCGAACGTGTGATTGCCGTGTACCCACGAGAGGTCGTCCACGAAGTTGTGCACCGGGGTCGTGCGGTTCAGCGTGCGTTGGAATGCGGCCGGCGAGAAGATGAAACGGAAGTTGACCCGGTTTTCACTCGAATCGCCGTTCTGCGTGAATGACGCGCGTGTCAGGCCGTAGCTGAGACGGTTGACGAGCGTCGGCGTAATGGTCCAGACGTGACCGACTGCCAGTCCTTTCGGATGGTTCCAGGTCGTCAACGGCGGCGTATCGGGGAAGCACTGCACGTTGTCGCCCGGAACACTGCAATCGGGACTGAAATAGACTGCGCGTGTTACCAGATCGTTCTGGTAGTTGCCGCGCAGAAAGAGTGTCTGCTGGTTTGTCAGGTTGAAATCAAACCTGGCGATGTAAGTGTTCAGCTCGGTTGGCGTGCGAGCATTGAAACGAAAACCACTCGTGTTCAAACCGTCGCCGACCGTCGTGTCATTTGCCGGGTAACGTTGAGCCGCGGCGGCGAGCACTGAGAGTGCGTCGGGGTTGATGCCGGGAGCAGCGCCGACGCTGGCGTAGGTTGCGATGATCTCAGCGGGCGTCAGACAGTTCACGCCGGAAGGCGTGCCTGCCGGACAACCGGGATCGCTCGCGCCGCTGTCGGTGCGATAACGAACGATTCCCTGGCCCAATGTCGGCAAGGGCACTTCGCGCACAACCGAAGTCGCAGTGGCTTCGCGAAAGCCTTCGTACGTGAAGAAGAAGAACGCGCGATCTTTCTTTATCGGGCCGCCGACTGAGCCACCGAAGATGTTTCGCAGCAACTGCGGACGCTCGACACCCGCGGCGTTGTTAAAGAAGTCGTTGGCAGTGGTGACGGTGTTGCGGTGAGTTTCAAACAACGAGCCGTGCCATTGATTCGATCCTGAGCGCGTGACGAGCGAAACCTGCGCGCCTGACGAGCGGCCTTGCTCGGCGTTCGGATTGGTGGTGGTCACGCGAAATTCCTGAAGCGAATCGCGCGTGACGCGCAACACGCTCGCAAATGCCTCGTCCGTGACAACGTCGAGACCATCCTGCTGCTCGTTTACGTCAACGCCGTCGAGCGTGATGTTCGACTGATCGGCGCGGCCGCCGTTGACGAAACCGCTGCGGCTGACGCCCGGTTGCAGCGACAGCAGACCGACGACGTTGTTGGCATTCAACGGCAATTCGACGATGCGCTTGCGCTCGAATGAATTTCCGAGACTCGCGTCGCTCGTGTTGATGGCCGCTTCGGCCGCCGACGTCACGTCTACTGTTTCTGAAACCGCGCCGATCTCGAGCGGCACGTCTCGAACGGTTGGCGTGTCGACGAGTGCCTGGACACCTGTAGCAGAGGCCGTCTTGAAGCCTGGCGCCGTAACGTCAAGTTTGTAAGTTCCCGGTGGAACAGCCGTGAAGACGTAGCTGCCTTCCTGATTTGTGGTTTGAGTGCGGGTAAAGTTTTTTGCCGGATCGGTGATCGTGACACTCGCGCCGGCGACGACATTGCCCTGCGGATCTTTGACTGTGCCTCGGATAGTGGACCCGCCGGATTGACCGAAAGCGGTAGCGGTGAGAAGCAAAACTAGAAACGAGGCGAGAGATAAGACTCGATTAGTCTTGATGGTTCTCATAAAAAACTCCCTGGTTCTATGTACGCATCCGGGGAGACGAAGCTTGGAGACGCGCTATGCAGATCGTGTTCCATCTGCGAGTGAGCTGTTTGTGTGGAGAATTTTGCGCGACGCGATCGTAGTGTGTTGTCGATGATCCAAGTTACAAGTCCAAAAACTCAGTAACATTGCTGAATTTGAACTGCGAAAGTTCGTACGTGTGGTTCAGTGAGTTGGATGGTAATCTTTCATCATGCCGCTTAACGTGATCGATCTGCTGCTCATCGCAGTGATCATTCTCAGTTTGATCAACGGCTACCGTCGTGGCTTTGTGGTTGGTGTGCTCGATCTCGCCGGCTGGGGATTGAGTTTGATCGCGGGCTTGCGTTACTCACAGCCGGTGGCGCGCTGGCTTGGTCCGCGTGTGGATCTCTGGTCGGAAGTGTGGGACCAGCCGATCGCGTTCGTGCTGATTGCATTGTTCGTTTCGATCGCCGTTCATGTGATCGGCAACGCACTACTCCGGCGTTTACCGAAAGACATCCATGAGCGGCCGCTCAATCAAACACTCGGTCTGCTTCCGGGTCTCGCCAACGGTTTGATCTTCGCGGCAATAATCTCCGCGCTGTTGCTGGCAGTGCCGCTGAGCGAAGGCGTGAGCGAACGCACGCGGGACAGCATCGTCGCCGATCGCCTGGCGGTTTACGCGGAACGGCTCGAAGGCAAGTTGCGACCTGTCTTCGGTGAAGCTATCGGTCGCACTTTGAACCTGCTGACGATTCGTCCCGACTCAGACGAGCGCGTCACGCTGCCGTTCAAAGTCGAGAGCACACGGCCGCGACCGGATCTCGAGCAGCGAATGCTGGCGATGGTGAACCAGGAACGAGCCGCTGCCGGGTTGCGTCCGCTCGCGGCGGATCCGGAGCTCACTGAAGTCGCGCGCAAGCACTCGGCGGACATGTTCGCCCGTGGTTACTTTGCGCACGACACGCCGGAAGGTCTCTCGCCTTTCGATCGCATGCGCGCGGCGCACGTCGAATTTCTCACGGCCGGCGAGAACCTCGCTCTCGCGCCGACGCTGCCCGTCGCCCACACGGGCCTGATGAACTCACCCGGCCATCGTGAAAACATCCTGCGCCCGCAGTTCGGCCGCGTCGGCATCGGCATCATGGACGGCGGCATGCGCGGCCTGATGGTCAGCCAGGAATTCCGCAACTAACCCCAGACGTTCCGCAAATTCTTTGAAACTTTTCCCTGCCGAAAGCGTCTTAGGTGACTGGAATTCGATTCTGGTCAGCAGTCAAAACACAGAAAATGGCCGCAATTGCACCGAAAGAAGCCGTGCGGGAGGCGATTCTGGACGCTACCGACCGCCTCCTGGCGCGCTACGGATACCGGAAAATGACGGTTGAAGACATCGCCGTCGAGACGGGCATCGGCAAGGGCACCATCTACCTCCACTTCGACAGCAAGGAAGAGGTCGTGCTCTCCCACGTCGATCGCATCGTCGATCGTCTGAAACAGCAGCATCTGGCGGTAATCGCGCGCTCGAAAGTCACCGCTCCCGAGCGCATACGCCAGATGCTGCTTGCACGCGTGCTGTTTCGCTTCGACAGCATTCAGCACTACACGCAGAGTCTGAACGATCTGCTCGCCGCGTTGCGGCCCGGCTTGCTCGCGCGCCGTGCGAAGTACTTTGAAGAAGAGGCGCAAATCTTTGCCGGAGTGCTCGCCGAGGGCCGCGCTTCAGGTGAGCTGCAATTCAAAGACGAGTTGACGACTGCGCGCGCGTTGCTGGAAGCGACAAACAGTCTGCTGCCTTACAGTCTGAGTATCAGCGAACTCGGTGAGCGTGAGGAGGTCGAGCGACGCGCCGCCGCGATCGCCGACCTGCTGCTGCACGGTCTGCAAGTTTAAATTTTCTAAATCATCAAAGGAGAAGTATCCAATGCCCAAGTCAACCATCACGAAGGCTCTCATCGTTCTGGCAGCCTTCATCCTTGCCGCGCTGCAACTCACCACGGTTGCTCTCGGCCAGCAGCCGGAGCTTCCGGACACCACTCTCGACGCAGCCACGCGCACGCAGGCGATTGATGGGATTCTAAAACGGCTCAACGACTCGTACGTCTTCCCCGAAGTTGCGAAGAAGATGGAACAGTCAATTCGCGAACGTGTGAAGAACAAAGAGTACGACCAGATCACCAGCTCGAAGGAGTTTGTGACGAAGATGACGAACGACCTTCAGGCCGTCAGCAAAGACAAGCATCTGCGCGTGCGTTACTCCTACAATCCGCTTCCCGAAATGAGCGGTCCAAGACGTGAGCCGACCGCTGCGGAACGCGAAGAGCGCAAACGCGATCTCACCTGGATGAATCATGGCTTCAAAAAGGTCGAACGGCTGCCCGGAAACATCGGTTACCTCGAGTTTCTCAACTTCATGGACGAGGAGCTGGGCGCAGACACCGTGGCGGCCGCGATGAATTTCATCAACGGTACTCAGGCGCTGATTATCGACATGCGCAACAACGGCGGCGGCAATCCGGCGATGGTCGCACTCGTTTGCTCTTACCTGTTTGGGCCAGAGCCCGTGCACCTGAACGATCTCTACTGGCGCGACGGTAACCGGACGGAAGAGTTCTGGACGAGAAAAGAAGTCGCGGGCAAACGCTACCTGAACAAAGACGTCTACGT
>JBKPPP010000019.1:0-7862 GCA_046733615.1 Acidobacteriota bacterium
CAAAGACAAAGCCAAATTTTTCCTGTTGACCGACGACGACCTGTATCTCGAAGCGCTCGACATTCGCGCGAACCTGCTGATGTGCGAAACGTACGACGGCGCCACGGGTTTTAGCGAGATCGTCGAGCTCACGCCGGAGCAGGCGCGACTGCTGCGCCGGACCGGCATCACGCGCGGAATCGATATTTCAAAGAACGTAGTTGTCAAAAACCCGCCGGCCCAAGCTCGGTTTATCAAACGCGAAGCACTCGAACGGCCAGTGCGACTCGACGCGGCAGCGCCTCTGTCTACCGGGTTCTTTCAATCACCGAACCACGCTCTGCGCCTGCCGCGGAGTTGAATCCACGGCTTGTCTCCACGCACCGACCGCCACGCTCAGGTCCTCTTCAACCGGCGGCGGCGCGAGTCGCAAGTGGCTGCAATCGGCAGCACCGCGCACACGTATCACAGGCCTTCCTCGATCCGTAGTCTTACTGGTGACGAAACGCACGATGAAGCCGATGCGCGGCACGTCGGAAGTATTGGCATTCGATCCGTGCACAATGTTCGTGTGATGCAAAGACATCTCGCCGGGCTCTAAAACCAGATCCACCGCCTGCGACTCGTCGACGTCCATCCGCAGCCGTTCGCCGCGACGATTCAGGAGATTCGGATCGCCGAGCACATTGTCGTGCTCCAGCAGACCGTCCTTGTGTGAACCCGGAATCGCGCGCATGCAGCCGTTGCTGCGTTCGCTCTTCGTGAGGGCGATCCACGCCGAGACAGACGGCGTGAGATGCCAGCCCGAGTAGACGCTGTCCTGGTGCCACGAAGCGTACGCCTCATCGTGCGGCGGTTTGTAGAAGACGAGCGAGCCGTCGATCAAGATGTCTGGTCCGAGAATACTGTCGATCGCGTCCAGTAGCGACTGCTCGGTGCTGAGCCTGTAGGCCCACGGAAAGAACAGGTGCAGGTTGTCGAAACGGCGCAGGATGCTCTCGCCGGACAGTAGCGCGACTGTTTCGAGAGCGTCGCGGTACTGCGCCGCCTGAAGCGGGGATAAAACCCGAATCGGAAATAGAATTCCGTCGCCGGCGTACCGCTCGACTAGATTTGAAGATAAGCTACTGCTCAAACAAGAACGCGTTCCTTTCCAGAAAAGCTTTGTGCTGCTCGACAGCATTCAAGTAGTAGTCGAAAGCATCCGCTTCGTAACCTTTTTCCGCAAACAACTTCTTCATCCGCGTCTTCCAACCGCGCGGCCGCCCCGCGAGATATCCGCTCGCAAACTGGTCCCAGTCAGAAAGCCGGCTGAGAAAAGTCTGGCTGAAGAACGCGCGCAGCGTTGCGTTAGTGGACATCGCCTGCTGCGTCTTGCGATACGCAGCCTGTAGTTCCGTTTCAGCCAGCGTGCGCGCGTGCTCCGCGACCGCTGCGTCGATCTGGTAAATGCGTTCGAGACTGCCGAGCAGCGTAGTCGCATAAAGATCCGGGTTAACGCGACCCCACGTGTGTCGCTCATCCAGCAACATGCCTCGCAGCGCCGTGTCGGCGTAGAAATGACCGTGGTGCATTTCCGGCAGCGAAAGTCCATCGTGGTCCATGAAGACCAGCTTCACTCGCCACTCGCCCTGTTCCCAGATGCTGCGCACGCCGACGTTTCGCGCCACGAACGATTCGCCCCGCGAGTGGCCGCGCGCGCCCAGCATCGTTCCCCAAAAAACGGCGATCTGCTTGACCAGCGCGAGAAATACCTCATCGGCGCGCCCGCGATTCGGGCCCACTGAGAAGGCCGCTTGCAGATATTCGCCGTAAGACTTGTACGCGCCCGCCGGCGGTTCGTAAACACCCAGTACTTCCTCCAGCAGCTCGTCGGCGAACTGTTTCGCGTCGTGCTGGTTATAATCCACCTGCCGGTACTGCTTGAAATAGGTCTCCGCTCCATCCGGCGCGAGATAGATCGCAAGCTTGTCGACGCGGAACGAGCTAGTGCCGCTAACAATCGCCTGCGCCGGAATCACGTGACTGAGAAACTCAGCCGTCAGATGCAGGTCGCCCGGAAGCTCGGGCAGGTTCGGGCCTTCCTCTTTCTTCAACGCTTCGACAGCCGACTTCATCGCCGCACGCATCGGGCCAAAGCTGCCATTGCCAAAGATCTGCGGATCGGTGAAATAACGAAACGCCGGCGCGGAGCTCCCGCGCGTGGGCACGGCGTAAACGTTGCTGCGCGAGATGTACGCCGGCAACGGCGCTTCCGTGCCGTGAACCAGCCGGTAGATCGAACCCAGCTTCGAACCGTTGCGCGCTTCGTAGCGCAACAGCCATTGCATGCTGCCACCGTCAAGACGATGCGACGCGGGCACCCGGTTATTGCCGCGCGTAAAAACGACGCTCAGCGGGTTGTCGCCTCTGCGTCCGGCGCGTTTCAATTCAAACTCGAAGTGACTGCCGGGCGGCTTGATCACCAGCACGACCGTCGTCAACGGATACTCCACCAGCGAGTTGATCGCCTGCGTGGTTTTTTCGCCGACCCAGTAGATGCGATTGCCTTCACAAAGACGGCGCAGAATCCGCGCCTCGTAATCCGGCATCAGGCGCATGGCGTGCGCGATCTCGGCGTTGAGGTAACGCGGCTGATCGACGTCGACGTCGTTCACGCCTTCGCTGATTCTCACTTGCGCGAGTATGCGATCGGCGATCTCATCCGGCGCGAAAAGATACCGGCCCAGCGTCAGCTTGCAATCGCGCCGCGAGACTTCGGTAAACTCCTGTAGCGCCGCGGCCGTGGTCTTCGCGCCGCGAACCTGTCGATGCACGCGATCGAGTCGCGCGAGCCGGCGGCGAAACTCAATGATGAAACCACGCAGTTCGGTGGTCGAGTAACCCTCTTTGAGAACCGCCGGCGTGAGCGGGCGTTGCAGTCCCGGCTGCTTCAGCCTGAGTTCGGAAAGTACGAGATCGAAATTCTCGAGATCGTCGGGTCGAAGTTTGAGGATCTGGTGCTCCGCCATCAAGATCGCCAAGCGCCGAGTGTCCCACGAAACACTCGGCTGCCGGGCGAGATCCAGGAGTTCAAAGCAGAAATCCTTCCGGTAGGTTTGGCGCTCAAGAAATCTGTCGATCAGGTCTACGGAAGACGTAGCGAAATCGAATCTAATATTTCGTCTTGCCGCCCTTGCCGTAGTCATACTTGCCCTTATCTTTGCCTTTGTCTTTCTTGCCCTTGTCCTTCTTGCCTTTATCTTTCTTCTTCTTGTCTTTCTTTTTCTTCTTCTTCGGAGTCGGCAACGTTCCGAGCGCGATCACGAGCGCGGCATAGAGGGCTTCGGCGCAATCTCGCTTGAGAATAATGGCGACGGTATCCGACCAGTAGCTGCCGGAGTCACCGCCCTTTTTCTTTTTATCCTTTCCTTTTTCTTTCCCCTTCCCTTTATCGTCCTTTCCTCCTTTGCCCGCCATAACGGTTCCTCCTTCAGTGTGAGAGTGCGCCTGTTTCTTCTTCTTCATTGCTTAGCTCCTTACGGATTGCCTCCCGAAACTTGTAGAGGCTTCCTGCGGAAACGCTGGATCAGTGGATTCACATAGGGCTGCGCACCCGGTTGCTCCTGCACGTTGTTGCAGACGGCGTTTGGTGACGGTTGGCCCAGCAGCGTGCCGACGCGGAAGATCCCCCACGCGCCGAGCGCGGCCTGATCCGGGAGATACGCCGTGTAGAGATAGTCACCCGACCGTTTGAAACTGCCGCCTGCCTGATCGATTACCAGATCGAAGTGGTCCGACGAACCGTGGTTATCGCGCGAGCCAAGCCACTGCGACAGGTTGTTGCTGCCGATCTGGATCGAGTTGTTCTGATAAGGATTGCGCTGCCAGCTATGACCGTGCACCGTGAACACCTGCGAGTCGCCGGTGCCCATCGGATGCGTCATGCGGAAGCGGACCTGATCGCCGAGATTAGCCGTAAAGATCGGCGTCTGCGGCTCGCCCGCCGGCGAAGAGGTTGTTCCGGTCTCGATCAGATTCGAGGTCATGCACGAGAAGTCAGTCTTAGTCGAGTTGACGGCCGACTTTACGTAACGCATGGCCTTTGGTTCAGCGCTATAGTTGATCGCGCTGGTGCCGCTCGCTCCCAGCGAAGTCACCAGCGAGTCGCTCAGCATGATCGAGAACTCGCGGAACTTAACACTGCCCGCGGTGATGGTGGCCTGCGCGCGTGTCGGCGCGCCGCCGCCGGGTTCACAGTTGGCGTTGCTGTTCACGTCGCCGCAAGTCCAAGTCGAAGACTTCGGCTCAATGATCATCTGGCCGATCAATCCATTCGGATACTGGAAGAGCGGATCCGACGGAAACAGGTTGAGCGCGCCAAACTCCACTGGCTGGTAATCCAGGTCGCCGGCGGCATTGCGCTCGATCGTTCCAGCGTACCACTGATACTTAACCGCCGCGCCGCCGAAGTTCGTAACCTGGTCCGCGCGTCCTTTGCTGTTCCAACCGACGTTCATGCCGTAACTCGAAGCAGCGTCGTAACTGAGGAGCTGCGGATGCAGACCGACAAACTTCGACATCTTCGAGGGGATCGGCGCGTGGAAGCCTGTCGGGTAGGTAAAGTTGTTTCCAAACACCAGCGACGAAGGATTGAGCGCGTTAGTCAGGTTGACGTTGATGCAGTCACCGGCGTTCGCGCGCAGGATCAATGGCTCGATCGGCACTCCGGATTTCAGCTTGCCGGTGGCCGGATCGAGATCTTCAGTGCGGACGTACATGATTCCGATCTTCGAACTCATCCAGCCCGATTGCGGACCGCGATTGTTATAGACCAGTTGACTTCCCGGCAGTGCAGCCTGCGCCGTCACCGCCGTGATGTTGAAGGTCCGCTGCGGCGCCGACGCGGGACAGGTAGCGTAACCAACTTTCGTGCTCGGACCGACCGGATTATTCGGCAGCGGCTTGAGGTTACTGGCAACCGCAGTTGGATCGTATGAACGGAAGAGGCCCCACGATCCGTGCGCGACACCAGTCTGGTCCCAGCTCGTGCTGTAGAGATAGTCGACGCAGTTGGCGGCGGAACTACGGTCGGGACACTTGCGCACCGTAGTCGCGGGCGCGACTGGAAGCGGCGCCGACGAAGAAGGCACTTTGAACAACAGCTCGAAGTGCTCGGAGAGTCCCATCGGCTGATTGCTGCGATAGCCCGAGTTCTTCCACGAAGGTTCGGCAAACCAGCGCGGGCCCATCAGGTTGAACTGGTGCGCGAACACGTGCGCGCCGACCAGCACGCGAACCTGAACGTTATCGCCCTGGTACGCACGCATCATCGGCGTAATCGGCTCCGGATCGAAATTCGGGTTATTGGCGGCCGCCGCCTGGTTATCAAACGCGTACGAGAGATCGCCGGTACCTGCGAGCCGGAACGAAACGGGCTCGTTGTAGTAGTTCACCGACTGTGTTCCTGTGATCGGAATGTTGCCGGTGCTCACCAGTCTTGGCATAACACCGTTGACAGTCACCGGATTTCCCACGAACTCCGGAAACGACGCGGGATTGATCGCGTGATTCGGATCGCGCCAGCCGACGCTCTTCTTGTTGGTGTCGGCACTCGTCCTGGAAGCCGCGTCGTAGGCGAGTTGCAGATCCTGGAACTCGAGCATGAACTCGCGATAGCTGTCGGCGGCGTTCGCAGTCAGGATGTTGGCTTTCCAACTGGTCGGTCCACCGTCGGGCCGCACGGGCGCCTGGCCGATCGGACCGCCGCCCATCGGCGAGCCATCCGCGTTTTGCCAGACTGAATCCCTGGGTTCGACCACCAAACCGGCGTAGAGACCCGCCTGCTGGTGCGTCGAAGGTCCGAAGTGATCGTGCGTGAAGACGGTGCGCAGCGTGCGATCGCTGTTGTTGTCGTCGACAACCGGATCCAAATACCAGCGTTGAATAGTCGTCTGCGCTCCCAGCCATTCTTTCGTGCACTGCGACGGCGGGTTTGGCCCGGCGCAGATCTCCGCCGGTGGCGGTTTGGGAACGAGCGGAGCCGCCGGACAACCGGGACACGCCGTCCAGGAACCACCGGGCTGTTTGAGCGCGTGGGTGATCTCCTGCACTTCGTCGGGACTAAACGTTCCGTCTTCGTAGTTGAAACCGTTGCCCGCGCCGTCTGACGAAGTGACGTCAAACTTCACGAGGTGGATGTGCTGGCCCAGAATGTCGGTCGGCGTGCGCACCTGGAAATCGTCGACGAGGTAATAATTCGGCACCAGGTTGGTGTGCCAGTACTCGACGATGTCGCCGGAGTTGCCGCGGAAGAAGAGGGGCTCAGGCGCGCGCCCGCTTCCGCCCGGCGTGTAGGCGAGAGTGGGCTTCACGTCCTGCCACAACGAAAGGATGCGCTGTTGCGGGAAGTGCCAGCGTTGTTTGTTGAGCGTGACGTTGAGCTGAATCGCTGCGGCCTTGTAGACGCGCTTCACCTGCTTGTTGTTGACGACGTTAATCGGCTTACCGTTGTCGTCGACGGCAGGATCGGCAAACGGTGCGCCGGATTGTGGGCCAAGCGGCAGTCCGTTCAGGATGAAGCCGGTCGGTCCGGGGTTCTGCGTCATCTGCGGTGAGTTTGAGACTGTCGAAGGACAACTGCCGGCAGTGCCGTCAGGACGGAAACTCGGACGGCAGCGCGTGCTGAAGAACGTGATCGCGATCTTCTCGACGGGCGTTCCGGTTTCCGGCAGTTGTTTCGCGCTAAGCGTTGCGAAGTCTTTACTCCAGTCAAACTGATCGTGCTTCTCGTACTGGATCGTTCCGCCGGTCGTGACGTGACGCGGCAGACCGCCGTCCAGGAAACCGCCCGCGCCATCCGGCGCGAAGTCGAGCGGCGGATGCGGTGCGCGCATGCCGGCGATACCCGGAACGAAGAACGGGAAACCGGGATTGCTGGTGACACTCGTACCGTTCGGATCGGGCGTCGCAGGTGTGCCGTAAACGATCTGGCCGTTTTGAATGAACACCTTCGACGGCATCGGCGCCATCGGCAAGGTCGGCATCGGAACGACGGCGGGCGTCGGCGTGCCGGCTTTGATCTCGCCGTCAGGCAGCGCGCGCGTGCCCAGCACCGGGATGCCGTTGGCGTCGACGGTCGAACCTTCTTCAAACGTGTCGTGCGTGCGCCACATCGCCCACATGCCGGCCGCGAAGTGCGGGTAGAAGTGGCAGTGGAAGATCGAATCTCCGACCACCTTGTTGCGATTGCCGCTGCCGTTGAAAGTCATCTCCAACGTGTAGCTCGCGCCCGGGCTGATCATCTGGCTGTCGAGATACGAGCCCTGATCGCTGTTGGGCGATTGCAGCCACTGGTGCGCGTGCTGGTGATGTACGTGCGTGGCAACCGTGCCGCCGTGATGGATTCTGAACTTGATGTGATCGTTGATGTAGCTGTGATAGACGTTCGACGGATCGTCCGGATAGAACACTTTCGTCGCTTTCGCGAGCGGCGCCAGGCTGTACGCGCCATTGCCGCCCGGAACCGGCACCCGCGCATTCGCGCAATTCGGATCGGGCGCCTGGCCCGTGTCGCCGAGCTGAGCTGCCGTGCACAGTGCCGGTGGCGGCGGCGTCTTCGGCGGAACTGGAGGTTGCGCAGGCGGCGTAGCGAACGCCGGCACGAGACTCGAATTCGCGGGACGATCGACGAGCATCGCCGGATCGCCGACCGACCACGCACTCAGGAAGAACTCTTCAAACTTGCAATCGATGCAGCCGCCCATCGGACCGACGCCGATGCGGTTCGCGTAGACTTCCGCGCCGATGCCGCCGGTGCCGTAGTTGATTGCGAAACCGTCAAAGCCGGCATTCACGGTGCTCGCCATCTTCAAACTCTGATCGTAAAAGACGGGAAACGCCTG
>JBKPPP010000020.1:0-8925 GCA_046733615.1 Acidobacteriota bacterium
CGTTCAGGAAGAGGTCTACTCACTGCGCAAGCAGGATGTCGAACTGAAAATCAACGACACGCTGCTCGCGCAAGAGGCGCAAAAGAAAGGCGTCACCACACGAGCGCTGCTCGACACTGAGGTCAGCGCGAAACTAGCGCCCGTCAGCGAAGCGCAGGCACAGGCGTTTTATAACGAAAACAAAGACCGCATCAGCGGTGACTTCGCGCAGACGAAAGCGCAAATCATTCAGTACATGCAGGAGCAAAAGGAGCAGGAAGCGATTGTGGCGCTCGCAAAGAAGTTGCGAAGCACGGCCACGATCCAGATGAATCTGACTGCTCCCGAATCTCCGTCGTTCGCGATCGCCACAGACGATCAACCGACGAAAGGAACAGCCGATGCGCGGGTCACCATCGTTGCGTTCACGGACTTTGAATGCCCGAGCTGCGCGCGGCAACACCCGATTCTCGATCGCATTGTGAGCGAGTTTGGCGATCGCGTGCGCCTGGTTGTGCGCGACTTCCCTCTTTCTCAACATGTGAACGCTCGCAAGGCCGCGGAAGCGGCTGAGGCTGCGCGCGAGCAGGGAAAGTACTGGGAATACGCCAACGTGTTATTCCGTAACCAGTCTGCGCTGGGCGTCGACAAACTGAGACAGTATGCGAGTGAGGTTGGTCTTGACCGGGCTCGATTCGACGCGTCGCTCGACAGCGCCAAACTCGCCGAGAAGGTCCAGCGCGACGTAATCGACGGGCGGAAGCTCGGCATCCACAGCACGCCGACGATCTACATCAACGGCAAACGCATTTCCGATAACTCTTACGAAAGCGTGAAGTCGGCAATCGAGTCGGCGCTGAAGTAAGGCGAAAGTTAAATCGCGGCGCGGCGCGTCTTCACGGAGTCGATGTGGTGGCGCTTGATCATGCGATCGAGAGTTTTGCGATCGATCGACAGGACCCGCGCCGCCGCTTGCTTGTTGCCGCGCGTGTGCGTCAACACCTGCGCAACGTAACGTCCTTCGATCTCCGACAACGGGACCCATTCTTCTTTGGCGGGCGCATTGCCGTTCGTTTCGATCGGATTCGTTTGCGGCAACACGATCGACACAGCGTTCAGGCGATGGAAAAGATCTCTCCGAAATCTGCCTGCCGCGCTTTCCTGCTCCAGGTCCAAATCGCTGGCGGCGATAACGCGCACGTCGATCTTTTGAGGTTCGTTTGAGCCGTCACGCTCGATCTCGCCTGTTTCCAGCACGTGCAGCAGTTTCTCTTGAAACGCAAGACTCGTCTTATTGATGTCGTCGAGAAACAGAGTGCCGCCGTTCGCCTGCGCAAATAATTGGGAGTCGATCGCGTCTGCGGGAATGGCGCCGCAGTTGACGGCGACGAAAGACTGTTCCGCGCGTCCGCTGCGCAAGTGAATCGCGACTGCCACGAGCTCTTTGCCGATGCCGAATTCTCCTCTCAGCAACACAGGCTGGCTCGTGTTCGCCACGCGCTCCGCCTGCCGCATCACCTCGATGAACGCCTGGCTGCGTCCCACCAGATCGCTGTCTGAGTGGCACGCAGCCAGTCGTCGCGCGGGTGAGGATCTCTTGAGCTGATCGATTAGCCGCTCGTCGTCGACTACGAGCGTCTGAAAGTTTTGGTCAATCGGTCTGTTACTCATTACCCGGCAGCCTCCCACGTAAATTCTCGACTTTGCGCATCGACCTAAGATTCGCTGCGCTCAGCAAAAGAATCGCTACTCGCTGTTGCCTTGCACCTTGAAGAGAGGATTCTCGGAAGATTCAAAGATGTGGCGCCCTTTAAACGACCCGAAGTGCGTTGCTCGGGCTCTCTTTTGCGGCTGCGAGCAACGCATCGCAGGTGAGGGACGGCGACCTCGCCCTGGTCTCCGTCCCCCTGTGCACGCGCGAGGATTTTTGAAATTCTGCGCGCGTATCCTAAATCTCCATAGATTGCCGGTCGGGCCTCATCGAGGCGGCCACGGATCATCTCTCTCGTTCGTCCCTCTGCACAGACACTACCGCGTTCGATACTTCATCGATTAAAACTACAGGCCCTTTTGTGAGGAGGTATTGCCGCAGCGGCGAAAACACGCTGTCAATCGGGCGAGCGGGCGACGCCACGATTGCGCGGGTAGGCTAAGCGGTCTACAAAGGCCGCGCAATGAGGAGAATCCTTACCGGAACTCAGTGAATCCCTGAGGTTTGCGGGTTTTTCGGAGGCGTTCAATCGGCGGTTGAGTCGGCCGGCAGCGTCACTCGACCTCGATCAGTCCGACGATGATGGCGTAACGAACCAGTCCGGCCACGTCGTGGATATCGAGCCGTTCCATGAGCTGCGCGCGGTGCGTTTCCACGGTTTTGACGCTGATTTCCAGCATTTGCGCGATCTGCTTCGTCGTGCGGCCCTCGGCGATCAAACGCAGCACTTCGCGCTGCCGCGGGCTGAGTGAGGCGAGCAGGTCCCGCTTGGTGACGCCTTTTCCGTACTCGAGCAGGGTTTTTCGCGAGGTTTCCGGTGAGATGTAAATCTCGCCCTTCATCACGGCCTGGATGGCGTGCTCGAGTTCCGTGCTGGCGGCGCTTTTCGGCAGAAAACCGGCGGCTCCTTCACGCAAAGCGCGAATGGCGTATTCACCCGCTTCGTGCACGGTCAGAACAATCACGCGCACCTCGGGCGAGTTTTTTGCGACATGCTGGAGAACGTCGAACCCACTCCCGTCCGGCATCGTGAGGTCCAACAGAATGAGATTAGGGCTCACCTCTTCGATTAGCTTCAACGCCTCGCTGCCTTTGCCCGCCTCGCCCACCACCGTAACGCCTTTGATCTTCTCAACCAGGGCCCGAATACCTGCGCGAACCAGAGCGTGGTCGTCAGCTATCAACGTACGAATCGTTTTCATGTCAGCAAAGGCATAATTGCAGGAACCTCCCTATCCAACAATCAGGAATTACCTGAGTTGGCCGGCAATCTGCGTTTTAACCTGGTGGTCTAACAACGAAGCCGTGGTCAACGGGAAACTCGCGCAAATTTGTGTACGACCGGGTGCAGAATCGATTGTGAGCGTGCCGCCGACAGCCTGTGCTCTCTCTTCCATGCCGCGCAATCCGAGCGTGGCGGCGCCCGTCGCGTTGCCGCGCACGGCTTTGACGTCGAAGCCGGAGCCATTGTCGCGAATGATCAGGATCAGATCGGAACCCGATCTTTCGAGTTTTACCGTGATCCGGCTCGCACTCGCGTGGCGCATGATGTTTGTGACGCCTTCCTGCACGATACGGAAACAGGCCGTTTCCAAACTGGCGGAGAATCGATCGTCTTCACTGAGCGAAAGACTGACGAAATCCACCGGCATCCCACTCTTCTTCGCCTGTCGATCGAGATACCAGCGCACCGCCACGACCAGTCCGAAGTCGTCTAACAGCAGCGGACGCAGATCGACCGAGAGATCACGAACCTGATCGCACGCCTCGTCGACTACTTTGAGGTTCTCGTCGATCGTTCTCAGAACGTCGCGCGCAGTGGACATCTTTTGCAGGACATGAAGGTTCATCTTCACTGCCGTCAGGATCTGGCCGACCTGGTCGTGTAACTCGAGCGAGATGCGCCGGCGTTCGGCTTCCTGCGCTTCAATCAACCGGCGCGAGTACTTGCGCGCTGCTTCCTGCGCCTTTTTTCGTTCCGAGATGTCGCGCACGCAACCCTGCACGCCGACGGCTAACGCGTTCTCGACAATCAAACGGCTACTCACTTCCACCGGCAGGCGCCGCCCTTGCTTCGTGATCAGCTCCACTTCGTAAGTCGTTTCGCCCGCGCTCTCGAGCTTCTTGCACAACTGCTCGCGAACGTAATGCGCGTATTCCGGCGACACGAGGCTGGAGAAATGTTTGCCCACCAGCTCCGCCCGCGTGTAACCCGAGAGACTTTCCGCGGCGCGATTCACGGACGTGTAGCGTCCGCTCATGTCGTGGACGTAGATCGCGTCTTTCGAATTCTCAAACAGCTCGCGATAACGTTCCTCGCTCTCGCGCAATGCCTGCTCGGCCTGCTTGCGTTCGGAAATGTCCTGGACTGTTCCTTCGTAATAAAGAATCTTTCCGTCTCTGTCCTTCACCGCGCGCGCATTGACCGAGATCCAGATCTTGCGCCCGTCTTTTCGAAAGGTCTGGAGTTCGAACTCACGAACCACACCGTGCACTTCGATCAGCCGTTTGAATTCATCACGGCGCGCGGGATCGACGTAGATCTCGCTCGAGATATCGTTACAGGATCGAATCAGCTCCTCGGGCGAGTCGAAACCGTGGAGGCGCGCGAGCGCGGGGTTCGCCATGAGGTAACAACCCGCGGGTGTTGATTGAAATATTCCCTCGCCCGCGTTTTCGAAGATCTCGAGATACTTCCGTTCCGCTGTTTCGACATTGGCGAGGATGGCGCGGTTACGTGTTCGCACTTCGCGCAGCGACACTTCCGTGAGTTTGTGCTCGTTGATGTTCTGTGTCAGGCGGACGATATACGCCGGATGCCCTGCATCGTCGCGAATCAGTGAGACGCTGTTCTGCACCCAGACGACGGTGCGGTCTTTTCTGATGTAACGCTTTTCGATCACGAAAGCAGGGATCTCGCCGGCTTTGAGCGCCTGTATCTTCTCGACCGCGGCGGGTAAATCGGCCGGATGGGTCAGAGTGTGTAGCTCGAATTTAAAGCGCAATTCTTCTTCGGTGTAACCGGTGATCGCGCAGTAGGCGGCGTTGACTTCAAGGATGCGGCCGTCGAGGTCGCTGAGTGAAAAGCCGATGGTTGCATGGGCGAAGCAGGCTTTGAAGAGGTCGTCATTTTTAACGGCAGTCTCCGCTGGCTTGGAGGAGCGGGAGTTGGAGCGCGGGTTTCCGTTAGCGACGAAGATGGTCTCATTGAGGACGTGCGCAGAGTCACGCACTCTCTGCCTGTCTCTCATTGTTTGGAACCTCCAGGAGTCAAGGTACCGCGATTAGAGAGGGTCAAATGCCGTTTCAGTGACCAACAACTGGGCCGCTTGCGGGCCGCTGACACGGTGTACTCGAAACATTTAGCGGGCGCGAAAAGCTAATGCCAGAAACGAAGAGGTAGATCGGTCGCGCGGGATACGGGCGATGTGTAAGAACCCGCGCGTTTACGGTCATTCGACCTCTGTGGCAGCGATTCTAATGCCGAAGCAGACTCGGCGCAACGGTTTTTACCCGTGGTAGTATCTCTAAAATTGTGTTGCTGGTGCGTCGCTATTTTCCAGCCCCTGATCTCGACGTGGTATGACCGCCTATAGGCGAAAAGGGAAAAGGTCGTCTCGCCACTTTGCGTAATCTGTTCTTCGTTCTCTTTTCCGTTATTGGTTTGTTTGGGTCATTTGGATAGTCCGTCGAATACTGACTTCTTGAAGATCTTTGTTGAATCGGAAATCAAATAGGAAGTTTGGCTTTGAACGAATTATTAGTTGTAAGAGAGAGTTGCGGAACTAAAGCGGATTGCACAGGAGTTGAGAAAAACCATCGCATAGTCTGATCGTTAGCCCAGCAACAAGACTTACGACACTACGTCTCGCCTACGCGCAGTTCAGGACTCGACGGTTTGCCATAGATGTGGCATAACAACGTCCGGTCAAGCGCCAGAAGGACACCGTTATTTTTCTGGTGACGCGCTGGGCAACGGAACTTGTTCAATTCCGGGGACAAATGGAATGCGCGTACTTTTTGGCACCTCGGCCATACGACCGTTGAGTCTTCTTGTATTACCTATCACATCACGCCAGGTTAACTCATATGTCGCTCCGCTATAGAGCTGACTTTCTCGTACGTTTCGCACAACAAACACCAAGATTCCTTTTTGCATTCCACCGGACGGGATCGGCTGTAGAGTCTTTTCGTATAGCGCGTTAGACCTCTCCATTCTTACCGCTTCGCCCGAAGTCGACCGTAGCGTGAACCCCTTTGTCAACGGCACATTCTCAGCCAGTACCGTACCAACATTCGGTATTTTTAACGTTAGCAAATAACCATCGACTATGCTTGGCATCAAACCTACATTTCGCGCAGCCATATAGAATATCAGACCAGTATCATTGGGTGAGTCAACTGAATCCTCGACTACGACACCGGCAAAAGCGTCTTCCACGCTAAGGCGAATGTCCGGTGTATGTTTCCTGGTTTCTTGCTGTAAAGCGTCTTCTATTTCCGCGGTCTTCTTTACTAGAGCGGTGGACTGTGTATGCTCGGCGCGCCAAGCGAAAAAGAAAGCCGCGAACAAAAACGTTACAACAAAGAGGCCCAAATAGGCCTTCTTAGTTAGTCGCCGTTCAGTAAACCTCTCAAACAAGCCTACGATCGCAGTTACAAGGCCTCCTGTAGCGTAAGCCTGCCAATAGCTCAGAACCGCGTAAGTGAAGAAAAAGAAGTCGGAAACGATCTGAGGCACGAACTAATCTCTACTTTCGGCACGGATCAACGGTCACCATCATCGCCATTACTGATGCTGGTCGAGGCACTTGCTGGTTGGGTTCCGGCGCGTGAGACAGATGGCGGCGCAGAAATAGGCGCGTCGAAGACCATCGGTGATAACTCACGTACAAAGTATCGGCGCGAGGGTTCAGATGTGTCAAAGGGGAATATTATCCGCTATCTCCTGTCTGCCCCGGTGCAGCAGGTGCGTAATCTGCCCCGGATTTTCTCGTATATTGTCCGCGGTAGAAATTCATGGCCACACGCGCAGACCACCTCGTATCTGAAATTCGCTCCCTTCCCGAGGAAGAGAAGCTCCGCGTGCTTGACGCACTGCTCGCAGACCTCAACGAGCGTGATCAGGAGATCGACCAGATCTGGGCGGAAGAAGCGCGCGAGCGAGCGTTGGCGTGCGTACAAGGAAGGCAAGATTGAGACAGTCTCATACGACTAGTTAAGGAAAAATATCGTCGGCAAGTGAAAATCAGGTTCCTCACACTCGCTCAACAAGCGTCAGCCTGAGTATTGGGTGAACCGCTACAGGCCATAAAACGCAGTTCGCACGTCCACTTTTTCGTCACAAACAGAGCGTGGCGGGTGTTTTTACTTTGACAGCAAGTAAAATGTCGGGCGGAGGTTCGTGATGGGAAAAATGTGGATGCGCGTCGTCGTGGGCTTGGCTTTAGTTCTGGGGCTGGCAGCAATCGTCGGGTGGAATTCGGCCTCGCGCGTGGAGGCGCAGACGACCTCGAGCGGCACCTGGACGGCTTCCCTGTCCAATGGAAAGTCGAAAAACTGGGAAAAAGATTCCACCGCTCAGAAGTCTGAGAATCAGGCCGACGAATCCGCCGCTCTAAAGGAAGGTACCCGGCTGCAGTTGAACCTGGCACAGAAGTCGCTGAACGGGCGGAACCAGATAGGTCAAACGTATGAGTTCTCCGAGCTCCAGGGTCTCACAAGAGAACAGGTCGTCAACGGTGGCGCCGTCAACTTCAGTATTGTGCGCGAAGCCGGAAGAATCGATTGCGAAGGGACATTTCAAAACGGCAAAGGCTCGGGCACATTCCGCTTCACCGCTAACCTCGCCTTCGTTTCCGCGATGAAGAGCCGCGGCTTCGATTTCGAAAAAGATCTGAACGCCGACGACAACGATCACGAGGACCGCCTCTTTGCCGCGACCGCGCTCAACGTCACCACCGCTCTCGCCGACGATCTCCTTTCCGCCGGGTTCGGCAAACTGAAGGTCGAGGATCTCTTCAAGGCAACGATCTTCAAGATCGACTCCAAGTTCATGCGCGAGATGAAAGCGAGCGGCTACGAAAACCTCGGCATGGAAGAGCTCGTCAAGGCGCGCATCTTCAAGATTGACGCGGAGTTTGTGCGGCAAGTGAGCCAGATGGGCTTCAACAAGGAACCTTTTGAAAGCCTGGTGAAGATGCAGATTTTCAAAGTAACTCCGGAGTTCATCACCGAAATCCGCAACGAAGGACTGACGAACGTCGATGTCGAAGACCTGGTCAAGTTTCGGATATTCAAGATCGACGGCAAGTTCATTCGCGATGCGAAGGCTGCCGGCGAGCCGCTGGAGGTCGAACGGCTCGTGCAGCTGAAGATAGGCGTGGCCCGGCGGAATTAGCCACCGATTTACACACCAGCGGGCGCGCTCGTTCCGAGTGGCTCACAAACTGCGGCCCTTATCGAGTAGCCCAAAGTTATCCCCTGTTTTCCGGCTTGCGCGAAAGCTCTGTTTAGTAGCAATCTTTTGCGCGTGCCGGAAAACTTTTTAGAACTCGCTGCTCAACTCGTCTCGGTTGCCAAGGGCTTCCACACGCGCGGTTGGCTGCTCGGCACCAGTGGCAACCTGAGCGCCGTTATCGCGCGCGAACCACTAAAACTAGCGATGAGCCCGAGCGGCGTCGACAAAGGCGAACTCACCGCCGACCAAATCGTCGCGATCGACGAAGACGCCCGCATCGTCAGCGATCACGACGGCAAACCCTCAGACGAAAGCCTGCTGCACATCCGCATCGTAAAAGAATGCGGCGCGGGCGCGGTGCTGCACACGCATTCAGTCTGGAATACCATCCTCTCCGACCTGTACGCAGGCGACGGCGGCCTCGACATCGAGGGCTACGAGATGTTGAAAGGCTTGCAGGGCGTGAAGACGCACGAGCACAGCGAGTGGCTACCGATCATCGAAAACTCGCAGGACATGCCTGAGCTCGCCGAAACAGTTGGCGAAACCCTGAACAACTTCGAAGCCGCGCACGGCTTTCTCATCCGGCGTCACGGCCTGTACGCCTGGGGCGACAACCTGGCGCAAGCAAAGCGGCACGTCGAGATCCTCGAGTTCCTGTTGGAAACTCTGGGGCGAACACTGATAATCAACAACGCAAACAAGATCACGCTATGGCCATCGTAACGATCGCTCACGAAAACAGAACCCTTCGCGACCAGCAGGAGATCACTTC
>JBKPPP010000021.1:0-8327 GCA_046733615.1 Acidobacteriota bacterium
GGAATCGTTGCCTGGCTTGATGTCGATGACAACGGGTTCGCCAACAAGGTAGGCTGCTCCTGCGTTATCGAACGTCATTCCGGCCAGGTCATCGATGCCGGGCGGATCGGGTGTGATGTTTGTCACAACCACACGATCGACGACGAGCCCAGTTCCCGGAAGGTCGAATTGAAACAGTTGGTCGGGACTGAGTGATGCAACAAAGGATGCCTGGAGGTTGCCATGGAAGAAGAATTCAAATAGGGCGGTATCGGCAAGCGGTCCCCACGATTGAGCATTCGTTAGGATCGCAAAGTCATCGCCTGGACCATCTGTAAAAGGAACGGCAAAATCCATTGTCAGACTGCCGGGAGTGATATTGGTTCCGAGAAAGTATCTGAATTGTTCGGGGCCACCATCCTGGCGAAAAAATCCAAACAGGTTGGCAGCAGAGTTTCCTGTTGTTTCCGTATCGAATGGTTCGGTATCAAAGGGCGCCGGCAACGGGTTGCCAAACGTACGACTTACCATACCGAGCAGTAAAATCATTACCACGCCCGTCGAAATCATAAAGCGTCTCATGGGGCACCTCCTCTTATGAATCCTTCAGAATTCAACGCTCACAGCTTTCCTTGGATTGAGTCCTTCATGTGGCGGGAGTTCTTCCAGAGGAGCGAGCTCTCGTCAACGTGAGGTGGGTCTTACGAGTGCAAGGCTCGTGAGACAGACGCCGTGAACAGGTGCCTTTTTATACCTCCGATCCAGTGATGTCAATAAGATTCGCACACGATTGAAGGCGACTCTCAACGCGTAGATTTGACGGCGCAGATCCGTTAGTCATAACTTATCCAGCGATCACCTACTACTAATTAGGAGACAACGTATGCGCCAGGTACCTCGGTCTTTGATCGTCGTTCTATTAATCTGCTGTTTCCTGATTCAAGTTCCCGCCCAGAACGGCACGCGGACTAAACCCAAATCCGAAAACATCAGCGAAATGCGCGCGGCGATCGAGCGCTACACGGTTGATCGCGGTAGCCTGACGCGTTCGTATCCGGTGGCGGTGTCGCGCGCGCGGCGCGAGCGCTTCAAGAAGTTCTACGAGGAATGGCTCAACTCGCTCAAGTCGCTCGACTTCAACTCGATGAGCCAGGACGGCAAGATCGATTACCTGCTCTTCAAGAACCATCTCGAATACGAACTGCGCCAGATCGACATCCAGTCAAAACAGATCAGCGAGATCGAGCCGCTGCTTCCCTTCGCCGGCAAGATCATCGAGCTCGAAGAGTCGCGACGCCGGATGGAAACGATCAAGCCGGCTGAGATTGCGGCGACGTTGAACGAGCTACGGAAACAGGTTGACGAGCGGCGCCGAGGGCTTGAAGCGGGCCTGAGATCGCAACGCGGCAGCAGCGGCGCTGGAGATGGGAACTATGAAGCCGCGTCGATCAAGAAGACCGTGGCCAATCGCGCGGTCGCGGCCATCAACGGTCTCCGCAACAACCTGCGCAACTGGTACACGTTCTACAACGGTTACGATCCGCTGTTCACCTGGTGGAACGAGGAGCCGTACCGCGCGCTGGACCAGGCGATGACCAACTACGCCACCTTTCTGAGCGAACGAGTCGTCGGCATCCGAACCGAAGGCGCGCCCACGCAAGCGGGCCCAACTCGCGGCGGTGGTGGTGGTCCGGGTGGCGGTGGCCCAGGTGGCGGCGGTGGTGGCAACTTTGCCGGCGGGCAGGGTGGGCCGGGCGGCGCCGGCGGACAGGGCTTTCAGCGACAGAATGCCGCCCGCCCCGGCGATTCATCCGACATCATCGGCGATCCGATCGGACGCGAAGCCCTGTTGAGCGAACTGCGCTCCGAGATGATCCCCTACACGCCCGAAGAGATCATCGCGATCGGCGAAAAAGAGATGGCCTGGTGCGAAAACGAGATGAAGAAGGCGTCGCGCGATCTCGGCTACGGCGACGACTGGAAGAAAGCGCTCGAACACGTCAAGAACCTTTACGTCGATCCCGGCAAGCAGCCGGAGATGATTCGCGACCTCGCACTCGAAGCGATCAAGTTCGTCGAAGATCACGATCTCGTCACCGTGCCCGAACTCGCGAAAGAGACCTGGCGCATGGAGATGATGACTCCGGAGCGACAGCTCGTCAGCCCGTTCTTCCTCGGCGGCGAAGTGATCCAGGTCTCGTTCCCGACCAACACGATGGCCCACGAGCAGAAGATGATGAGTATGCGCGGCAACAACATCCACTTCTCCCGCGCCACCGTTCATCACGAGCTCATTCCCGGCCATCACCTGCAAGGCTTCATGGCCGCGCGCAACAAACCGTATCGCGCCATCTTCGGCACACCGTTCTGGACCGAGGGAAACTCGCTTTACTGGGAACTGCTGCTGTGGGACCTCGGCTTTGCGAAGACGCCTGAGAACCGCATCGGCATGCTCTTCTGGCGCATGCATCGTTGCGCGCGCATCATCTTCTCGCTCAGCTTTCATCTCGAAAAAATGACGCCGCAGGAGTGCATCGAACTGCTCGTCAACAGGGTCGGGCACGAGCGCGACAACGCGACCGCTGAAGTGCGGCGTTCATTCGACGGCAGCTACGGGCCGCTCTACCAGATCGCGTACCTGATCGGCGGGCTGCAACAGTATGCGATGCACAAGGAGCTGGTTGATTCAGGAAAGATGACGAACCGCGCTTACAACGACGCGCTGCTGAAAGAGAACCGGATCCCGATCGAGATGCTGCGCGCGGCGATCACGAATCAGAAGCTCACGCGCGACTTCGTTACGAACTGGCGCTTCTACGACCGGCTGACGCAGAAGTAGCCACGGATTAACATCGATCGATTACTTCCGGTACTGGAGCTTCAGCTTCACGTACATGGAGTCGGTCGACTTCAAACTCGGCCGGTAGAACAGAAGCTGCGGCGCCGGCGCACTCGCCGTCAACGCTCGCGTCGTCGCATCTTTCTCGTCCCTGGTCCACGCCTGGCCAACAGTCGACATCTCCAATCGGCCGACGCCCGAGCCCCACGCTTTCTCCCATTCCGCGACCTGAGCATCGGTGAGCTTCAACGCTTTGTCGGTGATCTGCACGCCTTCGAGCGGCGCCGGAGTGACGAGCACGCTCACGACTTCCGCGACGTGATCCGGCCGGCTCTTGCGCATCGTGAAGTACGGCGGACTGTCGTCCTGCGCGGGAATCTCGAGCAAGCGGCCCGTCGCCACCTGATTGTCACCACCGGCAGTGCGCGAGGTGGGAAAGATCAGGTAAGGCTCGCCGAGTGAGCCGTCCGCATACTGCTCGCGATCGATCACGTAGAGATAACCGGCGCGAACCGCTTCGACACTGATGCGCAGCCGATCACCCTGCACGAGTCTCGTGTTGGGCGAAATCCGTTCGGGCAGCCACTCTTTCGTCGCGTTATCATCGTGAACTATCAGTCGCTCGCCGGCGTCGCTGCGATTCGCCGGACGCAACCGCCAGATCGTCACACCGACAACTGTATCCGGCGCGACGTTCTCAACCGGAACATTCGGCGTCGCGATGCGGTAGTTTGAACGGCGACGAGTCGTGGTTTTCCTGCTCGCGGCCGGAGTGATGAAAGCAGTGTCCCAAAGTTTGCGCGTCTGCTCTTCCGGCTTTTGCGCCGTCGCCAGAAACGACAACGATGTAACGAAGATTAGTGCGATTAAGCCTGCGACGACTTTCATGATTCACCTCCACTCGCCTTGCATAACAAACGCCGCCCAGTAATAAGGCGACTGCCATTGTCTTGAACGCAGCATCTCGATCTGCGCCGCGCGCAGCGCCGCGGCCGGCGTTTTGTTGTTGCGCAACAGCCCGGCGTAGAGACGCTGCATCAACACGGCCGTTGCCTTGTCGTTAACGTTCCACAAACTCATCACCACGCGACGCGCGCCCGCGTACATAAACCCGCGCGTCACGCCTTCGAGCCCTTCACCCTGCGTGTCTTTGCCGAGCCCCGTCTCGCACGCGCTCAGCACGACGAGCTCAGCCGGCAGCTTCAGGTTGTAAATATCGTGCGTGCGCAGAAATCCGTCCTGCGGTCTGCCCTGATCGTCGACCAGCGAGAGCACGATCGCGGATAGGTTCGCGCGCGTTGTATCGAGATAACCGTGCGTCGCGAAGTGCACGTAACGATAATTGCTGAGCTCGCCGCTGGTGACGATCGAGCGATTCGCACGGAAGTCGAGCGCCTTGAAATTAGCGCCCGGCGGCGCCACCGCGAGGATCTGATCCGCTTCCCAGCGTGTGAACGGCAGACGCGCGATCGAGAGCTGTCCGCCGTTTGGACCGGGCAGGTGTTCGATGATTCGCGTCGACGCCTGCGCGACCGGCTCCCCACCGGATTTCAAACGCGGATCCGCAGCGGAGAAAACAGGGTCGGCAATCACGGCCACTGCTCGCGGCGCGGGTTTGCGATCGCTCAGGTTCTGTCGCTGCACCGCGAAAGCCGAAGCCGACGGCAAGCTCACGACTTCATGATCGACGATCAGCGGGCGCTGCGCCGGCCCCACACTCAGCGCCGCAAACGGAATGATCTGCAAAGCGTCGTCGGTCACAACAACCAACCGCTTGCCGCCAAACTCACCGGCTGCGGGCGCGAGTATCATCCGGCTCAACTCGCCGGCCGACTGTTGCAACTGAGTATCCGCTTCCGCAATGCGCGTCTTTCGTTGTGCCGGAGATTCCAGCGATTTCACCACGCTGCGCGCCGTCAGCGCTTCGTAAACCTCACGCGCGACTTTCTCGACCTCTTCTCGCTTCGGCAGCACGTACGTCTTCAACGAGTCGGGCGTTACCGTCCAGAGATAACTGCGTTCCGAGCCGAGCGAGTATTCGAGTAGAACCGTATTCGGATCGAGTTGCTGCTGAATCTCCCGGAGCCCGATCGGCTGCGGCTGCGTCAACGCGGCGTATTGCGGGCTGCTCTTCCGAATCGCCGCCTGCACTTGTTGATACTCCTCTTCCAGGCCGCTGATCTCTTTCTGCAACGCCGTGAGTTCTTCGTTGCCGCCTTTGCGCAACTTCACCTGCATCTCGCGTTGCGCCTTCGCGTTCAAAACGCGCGTGAGGTCGCGCTCTTTCTCGATCAAAGCTGAATCGACGCCCTGGCGGATGTCGATCTTCGCCTCACTCAACCGCTCGAGAAAACTGCGCGCCCGCGCACGCTCGCTGGCCTGCAACGCCTGCGCGTCGTAACCGCGCGAGGGCTCTTTGGCGTGCTGCTGCATCAGCATGTCGATATAAAACTCGTACGCGTTCTCGACGGTCGCGCGATACGACGCCCGCATCTCCAAACTGCTCGAACGCGAACGCACCGTCTCGATGAGCGCCAGCGACTCCTCGATGTGCTTGCGCGCCGCTGCGAGATTGCCGCGCTGTTGTTCCGCGCGTGCAGAACCCTCCAACGCCGCCGCGGCATGATTCAGATCGCCGATCGCGCGAAACGTCGTAAGCGCGGCGTTGAACTGCTCGAGCGCTTTTTCCGGCTGGCCCAACTTGTTGTAGACGTCACCGGCGCGTCTCAGCGCGATCGCTTCGCGGCGAATGTTTCCGACTTCACGTTGAATCTTCACCGCCTGCTGGTGAAACTCGAGCGCCTTCTGCTGCTGGCCCGCCGCAGAATACGCCTCGCCCATCTCGTCGATCGTTTCCGCTTCCTGGGCGCGGTTGCCGGTCTGCTTCTGAATCGCCTGCGCCTGACCGTAGTAGTCCAGCGCTTTCTCGTAATTGTTGAGACGCGAGTAGACGCGGCCGATGTTGAGCAGCGTGTAAGCTTCGGAATTCTTGTTGCCGACGGTGCGCAGCAACGGCAGCGACTGCTGTAGATAGTCGAGCGCCTTCGGAAAATCGCCTGCCTGATAGTAGGCGATGCCGATGTTGTTGAGGGTAATCGCCTGGTTCTGTTTACTGTCGAGTTCCGTAAAAATCGGCAGTGCCTGATCGTAAAGCTCCAATGCCTTCTGCCACTCGGCCAGGTCGCTGTAGATCTTTCCCATGCTGCTGAGCGCGATGCCCTCGACGATGCGCCAGCCACCTGCACGGGCCAGCATGAGCGCGCGCTTGTGGTGCTCGAGCGCTTGCGTCACGTCGCCGAGGATGTCGAGCATACCGGCGATCCAGGTTTGCGTGCTGGCTTCGAAACGGCGATCGCCGAGCTCGACGGTCAACGCGACCGTGCGGTTGAAATAGTCGAGCGCCTTGCGAAACTCGTTCAGGGGGTAGTACGCAATACCGATCGACAACGACGTCATCGCTTCGCGGTACTTGTCGCCCGCCGCACGAAACAGCGGCAACGCCTGTTCATACTTCTCAATCGCCGCGCGCTTGGCGGCCGGACTCTGCTGGACGCGCAGCTTTCTTCCCTCTTCATACGCCGCCAGCGCCGCCGCATGGCCTTTGTCAATCTCCGTTGCATCGCGCACCGCGATGACTTGCAAGCGATAGTGGCCCACCGGCGCGCGCGGGCTCCCGGAACGTACGTCAACGCGATAATCGCCAGCGACCGGCGCGACGAACAGAACCGACTCGAAACCCCAGCGATCGTTTGGACTGTCACACGTCGACAGCAGCTTGCCGTCAGGACCAAAGGCCTCGGCGACGATGTCTGCATCTTTCTGCTCGACGAGCGCGTGGACGAACTGGCCCGCCGTGAGCGTGACGCGAAACGATTGCGTCTCACCGCCCTTGAGCTCGCGTTCGACATTCGCCAACGGCGGGAGATCCGCCGGCGTTTGTGCAGCCGCGGTCGCGACGCATATTGCAACCGCGACCGCGAGCTGAATCAGAAGTTGAAAAAAGTTCTTACGCATAATGCTTACAGGGGTGGCCGCATTGGGCCACCCCCGATCGCGAAGCTGGTTGTGGGGGCAAGAGAGAGTTGGGAGAAGCTTACGCAGTTGCGTACGAAGCTGTCTCCTCAAGACCTCCACCAGCTTGCGCGTGGAACGTTCCGGAGTCGGGCTCGTCGTCGATGCCGTCGAGCAGTTTCCACTCGCCCTTCGCTTTCCTGAGCCCCTCGTCATCCCAGAACTCGGCGGACATCTCCCACTTGTGGCCTTCGTAGTGGAACAAGAACGGCTCATTGTCCTTCACCTTGGCGTGGAGCTCGTTGCCTTCCAGGTCCTTGAGCCTGTAATCGCCGGATTGGCCGATGGGTTCGAAGTAGCAGTTTTCGAGCACGATGCCGCGATCGCCGCCGTGGTCGGAACGAACCTCGTATATCTTGACGTCGTCCGGCCTGAGCCCGACTTGTTCCTCTTCACCGTCTTCCATGCCGCCGCCGGCCTGCGCGTGGAACTCTCCGCCTTCCTCCGCCTCCGGGCCGGTATCGTTGTTGCTCCAGGAGCCGTGGGCGAAGCGGGCGTCGATCTGTTCAAGCGTCATCGTCCAGGTAAGGCGATCCAAACCAAACTGGAAGCTCTCACCGGACGTTACGCCTTCGCCCAGCAAGACTCGGCCTGACGGATCGAAGAGGTTGTAGAAACCTGCCTGGCTGGTAGGAACGAAGAAGCAGTTCATTAGCAGCCGCCTGTCCCTATCCCTGCCGCCTTGGACGGAGGTGATTCTGATCATTTGATTTTCGTTCATTGAGGTCTTCTCCTTTTGGAAAGCATGTCGGTTTACACAAACGGCGGTTGTGCTCTGGGCCTTGGGAACATGCGTTTGCGTTCGGCAAGACGTTGCTTACGCCGCACTCTTCTCAATTATTAACGCGAGAACTGCTCAGGAAAACCACCAAGCCGGTTTACTGCTGCTGACGAGGGCTTCTCAGTGATGTTCTAGTTTTACAGGATAGAGTAATAGGTTCCCCGGGATCTTTAAAGTGGTCAGCGTGTCGCTCTTTTCAGCTTTCGGTCTGGCGTCGGAATGGCTGGCCAGAAACTGTTGCACGTCGCTCGTTACCGCCGGGTCGCTAATCAGTCCCTTGTTCTGCTTATTTACGAAGCGCTTTGCCGCCGCTTCCAGCTCCGGCACCGGCGCTTCCGACAGAACCAGCCACAGCGTTTCGACTCCCTGCTCCGAGTCAAACTGGAGCCAGGTTTCGTCCGGGATCTGTAAGCTCTGTTCGGCAGGCAGTAACGCGGAACCGTCATTGGCTGTGAACGAGGGAAACACGACGACGAACTCCGGCGTCGAGGAGGCTCGTGCTGGCCCTTCATTCAGCACGTAGAAGTAACCCGCCTGCGGCGCGCGCACGTTCAAGCGTATCTGGTAGTCAGGTTCAAAGTTGATCTCGGCGGGCAGGATGAAAGGAGCCTGGTACGGTTTCTTGTTGCGAAACTTCTGCACCGTGATCCAGTAAGT
>JBKPPP010000022.1:0-14307 GCA_046733615.1 Acidobacteriota bacterium
GTTTTCCAGACGCCGCCGCCAGTCGCGCCGTAGTAGAAGACAAACGGTTGCGTGGCAACGCCGGTAACGGCAGCCGAGCGGCCGCCGCGATACGGGCCGATGCTGCGATACTGCAACGTCTTCAACAGGTCGGATGGTTTCGGCGGAGTCTGACCGTTCTGCGCGCGCGGCAGCGAAACGGCAGTCGCACCGATTGCGAGCACTACGGCGAGGCGGAGAATCGCGCTCTTGCGAAACGCACGCAACGTCTTGAACATTCGGATGGGCTCCTTATAATTGTTAGTTGAAAAAGAAGGCTTGGCGTTGCTCATAATACCAAGTCCATGCAAATCGGAGTAGTCAAACAGATTTGCCGCTACGCAGTTAAGTCAATGGCCGGGGAGAAACTGGTCGACTGCACCGTCGGTTCGCTCGGGATTCCGGGCGATCGCGGTTGGGCGTTGCGCGATGAGACGACCGGCGAGATCACAAACGGCAAAAACCTTCCCGTCTTAATGCGGTGCGCGGCGCGTTATCGCCAGCCGCCGGCTGCCGGTTTCATTCCTCACGTCGACATTGTGTTTCCCGATGGACAAACTGTTGGCAGCGATACGCCGGATGTGAACGCGCGTTTGAGCGCGCTGCTCGGCAAACAGGTTTCGCTCTGGCCGCTGCAACCGGCCGAAAACGAAGAGTTTTATCGTCGCAAGTCGAAAACCGCGCGTCTGTTGGGACGATTGGCGCGCTTTCGTGCGTTTCGTGCTGCGTTGCCGGCTTTGACCAGTTTCGGACCGGCGAACGCAGAGTTGCGTGAAGCGTTCAGCCGCGAACCAAACGAGCCGGTGCCGGATCTCTCGACGTTGCCTGCGGAGCTCATCGAGTTCACCTCGCCGCGCGGCACTTTCTTCGACGCGTTTCCGATCCACGTGCTCACGACTGCTTCGCTCGAGATGATGGCGCGATTGAATCCGGGGTCGAAGTGGGAGATGCGGCGCTTCCGTCCAAACTTTCTCATCGAGACGAGACCGGACATCAAGGGTCTGGTCGAGGCCGAGTGGGATGGGCGCAAGCTGCATGTCGGCGGCGTGGTGTTGAAATGCGAGATTCCGACGGTGCGTTGCGGGATGACGATCCAGGCGCAAAGTGGACTGGAAAAAGATCCGCGCATCCTGCGTTCGATCGTGAAGGACGCCGATCAGAACCTCGGGATCTATGCGAGCGTGATCGGTACTGGAGAGGTCCGCGTGGGAGACGTTGTGGAGCTGGGATAGAACTTAATTCACTTCTTCGCGCAGCGGGCGGCTCATCAATTCTGTCACCGCATCATGCGCTGTCTTCCCGTCATAAAGCACCGCGTTCACTTCGTTGACGATTGGCATTTCGAGCCCGGCGCGATCGGCGAGCTGCTTCACGGCGCGCGCCGTGTTAATGCCTTCCGCGACTTCGTTCAGTTCCTGCGTGATCTCCGCAAGACTTCTTCCTTTTCCGAGCTCCTGGCCCACGAAGCGATTGCGAGAGAGACTGCCGGTGCACGTAAGCACGAGATCGCCGAGACCTGCCAGGCCCATCAACGTTTCCATCTGCGCGCCTTCGCGTCGTGCCAGACGCGTGATCTCGGCGAGACCGCGCGTGATCAGAGCGGCGACGCTGTTTGAGCCGAATCCGAGTCCGGCGGTCATTCCCGCGGCGATCGCCATCACGTTTTTGACTGAGCCGCCGAGCTCCGTGCCGACCAAATCGGCGTTCGTGTAGATGCGCAGGTTCTCAAAACTCAGCTCGTTCTGAACGGCTCGGGCGGCGGCCGCGTCTTTGCTGGCCGCGACGATCGCGGTCGGATGGCCTTCGACAACTTCGCGCGCGAACGACGGTCCGGAAAGACAAACAAACGGATGCGCGGCGCCGGCGCCCACCTCCTTCGCGATCTCGGAAACGCGTTTACCCGTCTCGATCTCGATGCCTTTCGAAACGCTGACGATGACCGCGGCTTCGTCGAGATCCGGCGCGATCGTCGCGAGTAGCTCGCGGGCGGCGTGGGAAGGGGCGGCGAGCAGAACAAGCGACGCGCCGTCGAGGGCAGTTTTTGTTTCGACGGTCGCAACGACGCCGGAGGGAATTGTCGTTGACGTTAGATAGCGAGAGTTGACTCGCTGCTCGTTGATCGAGCCGACGACTTCGGCGCGGCGCGACCAGATGCGCACCTCATGTCCGGCGCGCGCCGCCATCACGGCCAGCGCCGTCCCCCAACTTCCCGCGCCGATGATCGCGATCCGCTTCACGTAAACTTCGACTCAGTGCCGCCGAACAACCTGCCGATGTTGCCGCGATGCGCAAAGACGATCAGCAGCGTGTCGATGATCGCGGCGGCTAGTAACGTTTGCGGCGCCTTCGTTAAATAAACGACGATCGGAATCGTCAGCGCCGCTAGGATAGATCCCAGCGATACATATCGCGTCAACAGAACAACGATCAAGAAAACTATCGCCGCAGCTAAAAATGCCTTCGGAGCGAGAACCAGAAACACGCCCGCGCCCGTGGCCACGCCCTTCCCGCCGCGAAACCGGAGCCACACGGGAAAGATATGTCCCACGATAACCGCCACCGCCGCTGCCGCATTCACCGGATCATGAATCGCCTGCGTCGCGGCCAGGCCAACGATCGCGCCCTTCATAAAATCGAGCACGAGAGTCAATATGCCAGCCAGCTTTCCTGCGCTGCGCGACACGTTCGTCGCACCCGTCCCGCCCGATCCCGTCATGCGAACATCCCCACCACGCATAATTCGCACGATCATGTACCCAAACGGAATCGATCCGATCAGGTAGGCGAGGATCACGACGATTACGGCGCGCATCTTTTCTAGATTAATCTTCGGCGTAGCAGGTCCAGCGCGGCTTGGGAGGCGCGCCAGCGGATGAGTTGGCGATCGCCGGGAAGTTGAAGTTTGCGATGCTCGATTTTGACTTCGCTGGCGAGAGCGATGAAGACAGTGCCGACCGGCTTCTCATCAGTGCCGCCGTCGGGACCGGCGATGCCGGTGATCGCCAAAGCAAAGTCAGTCTCTGCACGCGAGCGAACACCTTCGGCCATCGCTTCCGCGACCGGCGCGCTGACTGCGCCGTGTTCGAGCAACAACACCGGCTCGACGCCGAGCGCTTTCATCTTCACGTCGTTTGAATAGGCGATTAGCCCGCCGATGAAATATTTTGAAGAGCCGGGCACGCTGGTGATGCGCTCGGCCAGCAACCCTCCGGTGCAACTCTCCGCGACCGACAAACTGTAACCGCCGAGCGAGAGCTTCAACCCCACGACCTCCTCCATCGTCTCACCCGCAAACGAGAAGATCGCGTTGCCGAGTCGTTCTTCGATCTGCGCCGACAAACGATCCAGCAACTGGTTCGCTTCCTGCTGCGTTCGCCCGCGCGCCGTCAGATGCACTTCAATCTCGCTTTGGTTGAAAAGAATCGTCGTCACCGGATTGTCGTACTGCGTGTAGACCGGCGCGATCTTCTCATCCACCGCCGACTCGCCCATTCCCGCCACGCGCAACATGCGGCGCACGACACACAAACTTCCCGCGCGTCCGGCAAGCCTCTCGGCGACATGATTCTCAAACATCGGCTGCATCTCACGCGGCGGCCCCGGCAATAGCACGATCGCCGTTCCGTGATGATCGATAAACATGCCGGGCGCCGTGCCGTTCGGATTCGGCAACACGACAGCGTCTTCGATCACCATCGCCTGCCGCGAATTGCGTTCAGGCATCGTGACGCCGAACGACTGGAAGCGCTGCCGTATCTCGGCGAGCACTTCCTCGTCGAGCAGCAATCGCCGGCCGAGCGCGCGTGCCGTGATCTTTCGGGTGATATCGTCTTCGGTCGGACCGAGCCCGCCGGTCGTGATTACGACTTTCGATCGGCGGACTGCATCTTTGATTGCTTCTTCGAGGCGGGCGTCGTCGTCGCCGACGATCGTTTTGAGTTTGACTTCGATTCCGAGCCGGTTGAGCTGCTCGGTGAGCCAGAGGCTGTTGGTGTCTGAACGGTCGGGGGCTAACAGCTCCGATCCGATCGCGATGATTTCGGCTGTTAGAGATTCAAACAATTAAGGCTCGCGCACGAGAGTTGTTCAGTTGTTCGCGCTGGTCTCTTCCTGGTAGACGTCGCGCAGCACCGCGGTGATCGGCGGCGGCGCGCAGATCGAGCTCAACGGTGCTGAAGCGGAAAACACTTCTTCCTTCTTTTCCGGAGCAGCAACTTCGGCCGGCGGCGCCGGAGTGACAGCCGGCAAGAGAATGCGGCTATCGCTCAACAATTGTTCCGCATTGCGCTGGCGCGCCCGTTCCAGGCTCCTGATCGCGGCGAGCGTTTGCGGCTCACTCGCGGGATGAATCTCGAGACGGCGGAGCATCGTCACGTAACGGCGCAGTTGCGGCGACGGCGTCACCCGATGCGTCTCGTCGCAAACGTCACCCTCCATCAGTCGCGAAAGATACTGAACAGTCGCTTCGTGATTCCCCAGGCGTTGATACAGGGCGCCGAGTGCGTAATAGCTCAGCGGCGGCGGATCGGGCATCAGTTCGAGCAGACTCTCGCCCTGTTCGATCACTTCGGCGATCTCAAACCCGTACCAGCGTCGTTCCTCTTCGCGCAGGATTGCGTCAGCCGACATGTAGAACTCGAAGATGCGCTCGATCTCGCGCGCCTGGGCGCGGCGCGCAACCAACCAGATGACAAACACCACCCCGGTGACAAAAACCATCACCACCGGTGAAAGTCCCACCGCATCCAGCATCGCCACAACCACAATCACCGCGATCGCTTTCGTCGTGAGTTTCCCGGCACCCGAACTCATAACTCCTCCACTTCTATTTCCCCAGCCGCGCGATGATCGCGCTGCTTGCCTGTTCTGTAGAAAGTTCGCCCCCGAGATCTCTGGTAGTCTCGTTGGCAGAGATTGCGCCACGCACAGCCTCTTCAATTTCATCACTCAACGTTTGGAAGCCCAGGTATTCTAACATCATCGCCGAAGTCAGAATAGCTCCAATCGGATTCGCGATTCCCTTGCCCGCCAGAGGCGGCGCGCTGCCGTGCACCGGCTCGAAGAGCGACACTCTTCCGGGATGAATGTTGCCCGAAGCCGCGAGCCCGAGCCCGCCCTGAATCGCCGCGCCGAGATCCGTGAGAATGTCGCCAAACAAGTTGTTGCTGACGATTACTTCATACTGCGCGGGATCGAGCACCATGAACATCGCCATCGCATCGACGTACTGGTGGTTCGCTTGGATGTCGGGATAAGTCGCGGCAATCTCTTTGAAAACTCGCTGCCAGAGATCGCCGCCGAAACGTTGCACGTTCGACTTGTCAGCCATCGTCACGCGTTTGCGACCCTTCGCGCGCGCGTACTCGAAAGCGGCGACGATGATCCGTTCCACGCCGCTGCGGGTGTTGACCTCTTCCTGCAACGCGATCTCGTTCGCCGTTCCCTGTTTCAAAAACCCGCCGGCGCCGCAGTACGCGCCTTCAGTGTTTTCACGAAAGACGACGAAGTCGATGTCGCTCGCTTTGCGATTGGCGAGTGGCGTCAAACGGTCGTGCAGCAGACGCACCGGACGCAGGTTGATGTAAAGATCGAGCCCGCGTCGCATGCCGAGCAGGATGTCTTCGGCGTGCTTGTTTGAGGGAACGCGCGGATCGCCGAACGCACCGGCAAGAATCGCGTCGAAGTCGGTCGAGAGCATGTCGAGCGCGTCGCTCGGCAGGGTGACCTGTTCGCGTAGAAACTTCTCCGCGCCCCAGTCGAAGTTGACGAGCTTCAATTGCAGGTCGCGTTTGTCTTGCAGGTGTTGCAGCACGCGAACGGCTTCGCGCACGACTTCAGGACCGATTCCGTCACCGGGAACGACTGCGATTCGTTTCATATTCGCTTAATAAGGAACGCAGAGAACGGGAACTCGCGAGCCGCGCAAAACCTTTTCGGCAGTCGAGCCAAACAGGATCTCTTCCGGCGGAGTCGAACGTCCTTTCACGCCCATAACGATCATCGGCAGATCCAGATCGCGCGCAATCTTCAGGATTTCTACAAACGGCAGACCGACGACAATCATCCTCTCGATGTCGATCTCTCCCCCGTCGATTCCGTCGAGCATCGTCGTGAAGTTTCCCTCTGCCTGCTCTTTGAGGCGCGTGCGAATGTCTTCGCTCGATCCGAGACCCGCGGCGACCGCGTCTTCGACAAACTCCTCATCGATCACGTGCAGCAGCGTCAGGTCGCCATCCGGCGCCGCCATGCCGATCGCGACCTTCAGCGCGTTCAGCGAACACGGCGAGAAATCTACCGGCACTAACATCTCAGGTGATTTAAGCATTGCTACTTCTTTCCACTTCCACTCGTCAACCGAGTGGCAATTTTGGGCAAACTGGCGAGCACCGTGTCGCCGACTACCTTCATGCTCTGCGCCGAGATCTTGTCGATCGTGTCGTCAGCCTTGTGCCAGTGCGGATAGTTGCTGAGCTGGATCAGATCCACAGAATCGATTCCGGCGCGCAGAAAAGGTTCGTGATCGTCGCCGCCGACACCCTCGGGTCGATCGACGAAGATCTTGTCGTAACCGAGCTCGCGTCCGGTTTCCCAGATGATGTCCTGCAACCAGCGCGTGCTGAGTGTGTCGCGGCCCAGCTCGAGATTTTTGTAACCCATCATGTCGAGCAGGATCATCGCGCCGGTCAGGTCTCGTTCTTTTTGCTCCGAGAGTTTAGTCACGTAGTGACGGCTGCCGTACGTGTTGTCAGGATGCTCTTCGTTACCGCAGTCGTCCCAACCTTCGCAGAACGCTTCTTCGCCGTCGAAGAAGACGAGGCGATAAGTGACTTTCGGTTTTTCTTTCATACTGCCGAGCACGCGTCCGATCTCGAGCAGCGTGCCGACTGACGAAGCCGGATCGTTCGCGCCGACGAACGTCATGTCTTTGAAGACTTTCGTGTCGTAGTGACTGGTGATCAGAACGAGCGTCTTTGTTTCGCCGGGTAATTCCGCAACGATGTTGGCCATCTTCTTCTCGCCTTGCGGCGTGGAAGCGGTGAAGTCATCAAGCGAAACGGACAGACCGTAAGACTTCAGCTCCTTGACGATATAGGCGCGTGTCTTTTCGAGTTGCGCGCTGGCCGGTGGACGTGGGCCGAACTCGATCTGCTTGCGCGCGTGATCCATGGCGCGCTCGCCGTTGAAAGCGGCGGGGATCGGCGCGACAGTTTCCGCGGGACGTGGCCTGGTCGAGACTGCGGCACTGGGTCGTGGCGGCGGATCGTTCTTGGGACAGGCGGCGAAGAGCACCGGCATCAGTATCACGATCGCCAGCAGACCGACGCGATGACCTGTGCTCGTTCGTGTGTTCATGATCCGTTTTTTGGTTTGTTCGCTTCGCCTTTGGCGCGTGCTCGGTTCATGAATGCGTCGAATGTCTTTGAGCCGAACTGCAAAGGTTTCTCGATCGCGGAGTCGAACGCTTCCGACATCGTGATGGCTTCGAGCTGCACGAGTGTTGCCAGTTTCTTGCTCAACGGCAACGCGCCGAACTTCTTTCGCAGATCGCCCTCCGCGTCCACCGGACCGCTGTACGCAGAGCTCCTCGCACTGACCATCACGACAACCTCGCCGTGGTTCTCGATCTTCGTCTGACACGCGAGACGCAGCGACTGGTCTAACTGTTCCGGGCCGAGTTGTCTCTCTTCGACGGCGCTCGGCGACGACAGTAGCTCCGCGCCGGATTTCACGGACACAACACACGAGGGACAGTCGCCCTTCCCTGCTGTACAGCCGACGCCGAGGGACGCGCCCATTCTCCGGGCGGCGTCGATCAGGTAAGTTCCCTCGGCGACGAGTCCGCTGATTCCGGAAGGTTCAAATGTAATCGAAACGCTCATTTCAACCTCCAACCATCAAGGTGATCTGGTTGATTCTGTTCAAGGGCTAGGGGTTGGCCGTGGGGAGTGCCGTATTTGCCGCGCTCGGCGGATTCTGTTGTTCCGCCGCCCGGCATTCCGCGCAGACGCCGATGATGCGCAGCAGGTGCTGAGTAATCTCAAACTGATGCTTGGCGGCCATCGCATCCTGAATCGCCTCGAGCTCCGCGGAGAAAAACTCGATGATCTTGCCGCACTCCGAACAGATCATGTGATCGTGATGCTGGTGCTTGTAGTTGTGCTCGTAGTGCGTACGGCCATCGCCGAAGCGCACTTCGCGCGCGAGGCCGGCTTCGGTCAGGATCTTCAGGGTGCGATAAACGGTCGTTTGGCCGACAGTCGGGTCCTCTTTTTTGACGAGCTGGTAGAGATCTTCGTTCGAAAGATGTTCTTCCGTGCGCAGAAAAACGTCGAGAATAAGCTCGCGTTGGGACGTCCGCTTCATCCCATGCTTTTGAATGTGTTTAAGGAAGACTTCCTGCTCTTCAGTTAATGGTTCTTCTGTCTCCGTCATCGGTGAGGCGATTCTAACAAATGGGGGTATTTATTTGAACTTCTCCGGGAACTGCGCAACGATTCCCATCGCCAGTTGATCGGCCATTTTCAGAATCTGCTCGTGAACTGAGTCATAGGCCTTGACGTCCGCAGCCCAATCGCTGTGCAAACGAGCGACAGCTTCCTGCGTGGTCAGGTTGAGATGCTCGTGCATCATGGATTGCATATCAGCCTTGGGCCAGCTCTTTGGATTCGCGCTGCTGAGAAACTCGGCGATTTGATCGGCGTTCGCAAACCAACGGCGGTTGGCGTCGTCGAGTTTCGCTTTGTCGTTTGCTTTTGCGGCCGCCACGACCTCTGCTGCTGTCGTGATGTGCTCTTTTAATAAAGCCGTCAGTTTGTTTCCTGCGTCTTCACCGTAGTACGGCTTAATTGCGTTGCCGACATCGACTTGATTCTGAAGCAGACGGTTTGTGGCAGTCGCTTTATCAGGCAGATCCCCTGCCGCGCTGATGATGAAGATCCTTGTCCAGGTTATGTGGTCTTCCCAGAGTTTCCGCATTGCATCGTGAAAGGCAGCCTGCTTTGACGATTGCCGATCGTCTGTCGTGAGCGCGCTGGAACTGCGTGGCCCGACCGTGGAGATAACCAAAGTGAGAGAAAGTGCAATCAGGAACGAACGAACATACTGATACTTCATGAGATCTCCTTTCATTTTTGCTTTTAGGTTACGTCCTAAAGGCAAGACTGTAAAGAGAACAGTTGTTACAGATGCGTTGAAATTCTGTCGAGAAACCGAAGGACGGTCCTACCGATCAATCGAACGGACCTGGATCTGACCTTCGCTTACTCGAGTCTCAAACCGTGGTTGCGGGAACGTAGCCGGACCATCCACAACGCCTCCGTCTCGAACATTAAAACGCGATCCATGCCACGGGCACTGGACGACGTCGCCGTCTAATTTGCCTTCTGACAGTGGCCCGCCCAGGTGAGAGCACGTGTGCGCGAGCGCACATACCTCACCCTCGCAACGCACGAGAAGCACCGGCACGCCACCAGCATCGACACGTTTCATCTGGCCTTCCGCAAGCTCGACGTCGGCCAGCACAGTCACGAACTCTTTGGGCATGTCCTGGGCCGCGGCGTGGTTCACCCCGATCTGCTCGCCGAAGACCAGATGGCCGCCGAGGTAAGCTGCCGCACTCGAAACAGCATAACCAAGCATCGCAAAGCCCAATCCAGCATTTCTTTTGTTCTTTCGTCTGAGCACTAACGAAGTGGTGTAGAGCGCTGTCGCACCGGCATTCAGCACGCCGTGCAACAGTCCGACCTTGCGCGCACGCCCGTCAGTCTCCGACCAATCAGTCAATCCGGTTACTGCTGCCCCGGCCGCACCTACGAGTCCGACCGCAATCGCGACGTCGGCGCCGGCGCCCAACTCTCGGCGACCGCTAATCGACTCCATCGCATCAAGAGCGAATGCCGCCGTCCATGCTCCCAGCGGCACGTCGGTGAGTGCGGGGTGGAGCGGGTGACCGAGCCACGTGCCGTGAAGGAGATTCTTCACTTCCCTGCCTGCCGGTCCGGCGGATTTGAATGCGTTCTGGACGAGCGGCTGGATTTGGTCGCTCAGTCGCTCGAGCGTTTCCTGCTGTTCGACTGCTTTCATCAATGCTTCACTAGCCATGTTTTCCCTCCCATGATCCTTAGTCCGCGCCTGAATATCAGGCTCATCCTACAAACGAAATTTGCGCTTTCTCTCACTTTCGCAATGTAGTTGTTTTGCGTTTTAGGCGACCGCCTAATTCGATGACGGCGAACAGTTGTCATCATGCGCCGTGTAAATTAATTGTCGCGCTGGTTAACGATCACTGGCCGCAGCAATAGTGAGTTTAAATTGTGTCGTTCGCTTTTGTAGGGCCGCACGGTTGCAGCCTGGTCGCCGTCGAGTTTTTCCCAATCTTCTTCCCTGTAAAAGCCAAGGACAATAACGTCACCCTTTCGCGCTACTATTCGAGCCCAGCGTCGAAAAAAGACCTCGCCGCGCAACGGATCAACTACCGCCACGTAGGAAGCCCCTAAACCACCATCGGCCATATGGACGAGCAATGCTCGCTTGTTTCTGCTGGTCTTGACTTCGTCGACTTTATCGATCGCAAAGTACTCGGACAGGATGCGCTTGTGATTTCCAGTGCGAACATCGTAAAGGTGCAGGCTTTGACCTTCATTCTCAAAACCACCAGCCCCGTCGCTGCCCGAATACACAACATATCTTCCATCATTTAGTATCCACGCCTGCTGCGCCTCTTTGGCTATCCTCTTCTCTACTCCATCAATCGTAACGAACAGAGGTCCGTATATTCCCTCTTTCTCCACTCGTACACTGGCCGCCTTTTTCGTCAGGTGCTTTGTGTTCTGAGCAAATAAAGGAACAGGTAAAACACACAGGAGAATAATAATTACCGCACTTATTCGACGTCGCCGTCTCGTGCTACTTGTGCTCAGATTCATAATCTATTTGTACCATTGGTCAGCCCCGTACGTGCGTGATATGTTTGCCGGCCTGTGAATAGCCTATGAAGAATCGACGGTTGCTCGCAGTTATCCTCGCCGCGTGTCTTGAGTCCGTTTCGTTCGGGCAGGGGCAAGATTCGTCTCAGACGCAAAAACCGGCTGACGGTGATGTCGTGCGCATCACGACGAATCTGGTGCAGGTTGATGCTGTGATCACGGACAAGAACGGCAAGCTGGTTACCGATCTCAAGCCTGAGGAGTTGCAGTTATTAGAGGACAAGCGGGCACGGAAGATTACTCACTTCTCCTACGTTGCCGCCGGCAACGCCGCGGGTCTGTCGCCGCCGAATGCGGGCAACAACAGAATTCCTGCCATTCCTCCGAATCGACTGCGGCCTGAGGACGTGAAACGCACGATCGCGCTCGTCGTCGACGATCTCGGACTCTCATTTCAGAGCACTCACTTTGTGCGGCGCGCGCTCAAACAGTTCGTGGACCAGCAGATGCAAGCCGGTGATCTCGTGGCCATCATACGCACGAGCGGCGGCATGGGTGCGCTTCAACAGTTCACGTCTGACAAGCGGCGGCTTTACGCAGCCATCGAACATATCAAGTGGTATCCCGCGGGCCGCATGGGAGTGGGCGCGTTTGGACCAGCAACTCCCGGCCAGCTCGGCGCCGAAGTGGATGCGAAGCTGAAGGAGGCGGACGACTTTCGTAACGACTTGTTTTCCGTCGGCACTCTTGGAGCAATCAGTTACGTGGTGAGAGGTCTGAGTGATCTGCCTGGGCGCAAGTCGATCCTGTTGATCTCTGACGGGTTCAAAATATCCGAGCGCGACCCGCTGAGTCATACCGGCAGTAACGAGCGGACGTACCAGAGACTGCAACAACTGATTGATGAAGCGAGCCGTGCCTCGGTAGTGATTCATACACTCAACGCGAGTGGTCTACACGCGTTGTCATCGATTCGCGCCGAAGATTCCCTCGCCGACGCGCGCAATGTATCGGGCGCAAGAGCTCCCGACCAGGCTACGCAAGCTGTGCTCGATCGCGGCAACGAAGCGTTGGACTTGCAGTCGGGACTCGATTTTTTGGCGGACGAGACCGGCGGTACGGCAATTCGAAATTCCAACGACTTGTCGGGCGGCATCAAGAAGATCATCGACGAGCAGGGTTACTACTTGATTGGTTATCGACCCGACGCAACGACGTTTGATCCACGGACGGGCCGCCGCACCTTTCATCATCTTGAATTGAAGGTGTTGCGGGCGGGCAAGTTCAACGTGCGCATGCGCAACGGGTTTTATGGCGCGGTTAGTGACGAGCGATCGACGCTCGCCGGCGGAGGCGCGCGCGAACAGATCCTGCACGCTTTGATTTCCCCGTTCGGCGCCGCGGGTGTGCCCATTCGCCTGACGTCGCTCTTTGCGAATGACGCCAAAGCAGGTTCGTTTATGCGTTCGTTCCTGCACGTCGACGGCAGCGCGCTCACCTTTACCGATGAGCCGGACGACTGGCACCAGGCGCAGTTTGATGTTGTCGCCGTAACCTTCGGTGAGGACGGGAAGATTGTCGATGAAGTCGGGCGCGTAGACAGATTGCGCGTGCGCGGCGAGGCGTATCAGCGAGTGCTCAAAGCGGGATTTGTTTACCTGGTGACGGTGCCGATCAAGAAGCCGGGCGCTTACCAGTTGCGCGTCGCGCTGCGAGATCAGGCGTCGGAGCGAGTGGGTTCGTCAAGTCAGTTTGTCGAGGTGCCGGATTTGAAGAAACGGCGGCTCGAGATATCGGGCATTCTGCTCAATGCGACTTCGCCTGGCAATGCCACGTCGCCCGGCAATGCCACGCCGCCGGGCAATGCCACGCCGCCCGGCACGGCACCGTCACAGACTCTCACGGCGAGCGATCAGGCGCAGAGCGATGCCGGCAATTTCGATCCGGCAAACAGTGCCGCGGTGCGACAGTTTCGTCAGGGTGAAACGATGCGGTACGGTTTCGTGATCTACAACCCGCGTGTAGATCCTACTACCGGCCAGCCGCAACTGACGACTCAAGTTCGCATTTTCCGTGATGGCCAACCTGTCTTCACTGGACGAGTGCAGCGCTTCGCCTTGAACAACCCACCAGACATTACGCGTCTCTCCGCACAGAGCGCGATCCAGCTCGGCGCCGATATGATTCCGGGTGAATACGTTCTTCAGGTAATCGTCAACGATCTACTCGCGGGAGATAAATACGCCACAAGCTCACAGTGGGTAGATTTCAAGATCATGCCGTAGCGGGGTCGTGGCTCATGCGGGCCGCGCCTCCATCGTGGAAACAAAAGTATCTGAAGTTCATGCCTCAGTGATCGAATTCCCTGAGCGATCGATTAGCTGAGTCAATCGAATTGCTAAGATCGAGATGCGTTGCGGCAATGCACGCACGTTTACCAACTGGAACGGTCGTGACTCACTATTCAAAGCGACAGTGCTCAACGGTGATCACTTTGTGCACGGTTACATGAACGTCGACTTCGGCGGCTCGCGTGGCTGGGAGAACCAGTTTCAGGATGCCGGCGGTGCTGGCACTTCACACACGTTCGGTCGCAATTACTGGTGGATTAATGCTGGTGGTCCAGCGCCCTTTGGACCAATCAACATCCCTCCGGCGGCGACGGACGGGACGCCGACGCTTCGCAAGGCTGAGATCGTGCTTAATCATGACGGCCCCGAAAGGATTAAGCTTTATCAGTTTGATCCATTGCACCACGATGTTGCAGTCTTCTCGCTCCACTGATTCGTAACTGTCCAAGTAACATTCATGCCCGCGTCTGAAATTTAACGTCAGATGCGGGCATGAAAGTTTTCAAGAGGTGAGGATTTTGTCGATGCCTTCTCGAACCAGCTAACTTAGCCAACCCTGTCCCGCAGCCGTTCACGGCTCAGAATCGTGATTCGTCTTCGGTCTATTTCGATGATGCCGGCAGCCTTGAATTCAGCGAGTGCATCGGTAACAGTTTCGCGGAAAATGCCGAGAGTGCTCAATTCTGATTATGATCAATACCCAACATGTTCTCAGTGATTCCGCTTACATCCATTTCCTGTAAGCTGGGTTACATAAAAAAAGCCGCCTTGCTTTTATCCTGACAGTGCCAAATGGCTTTCATGGCGTGAAAAATCAGTTAATTGGAATTAATTACTAAGACCGGAGCTTTTAAAGGTGACTAAGAACGGAGACGAACCAATCTTGCGAATCTATATCGGGAAGCACTGCTGGTCGTGCGAAGAAGCTCTTCGGCTCGCCGCCGATGTGCGGAAGAGATTTGTCCAGTTGAAGGTCGAGTTAATTGACCTGGACGATGAGGGCAGCGTGAATT
>JBKPPP010000023.1:0-9584 GCA_046733615.1 Acidobacteriota bacterium
TCAGTCCAGCACGTGCAGCTCGGACTTGAGAGATTACTTGAAGACGAGTTTGCGCTGCTGCGTGGCGCGCGCGTCGGACTGATCTGCAACCAGGCGTCGGTCGATCACGGCTTCCGGCACGCCGCGGACCTGCTGCATCAACACGAGCACATCGATCTGCGCGCACTGTTTGGCCCGCAACACGGCATTCGCGGCGACGTGCAGGACAACATGATCGAGTCAGCGCACGGTCTCGATCGCAAAACAGGCCTGCCGGTTCACTCGCTCTACAGCGAAACGAGAGAACCTACCGAAGAGATGCTGCGCGACCTCGACGTGCTGGTTTTCGACATGCAGGACGTCGGCTGCCGTATCTACACCTTTGTTTACACGCTGGCGAACTGCATGAGAGCGGCCGCGCGTTTCGGGAAGAGGGTTGTTGTTTGCGATCGGCCCAATCCAATCAACGGCGCCGGCGTTGCGGGAAATATTCTTGAACCCGAATACGCTTCGTTTGTCGGACAGTTTCCGCTGCCGACCCGTCACGGCATGACAGTCGGTGAGCTGGCGCGAATGTTCAACGAACACTTCAACATCGGCTGCGCGCTCGAAGTGATACCGATGGAAGGCTGGTCCCGCGAGCTGTGGCACGACGACACCGACGCGCCCTGGGTGTTGCCGTCGCCAAACATGCCGACGCTCGATTCAGCGACAGTGTTTCCCGGAACGGTCCATTTCGAAGGCACTCAACTCTCCGAAGGACGAGGAACGACGAGGCCGTTTGAATTGATCGGAGCGCCCTACATCGACGCGCACGCCTACGCCGAGAACCTGAATTCACTAAATCTCCCGGGCGTGTTCTTTCGCAGTTGCGCATTTCAACCGACGTTTCAGAAACACGCCGGTGTCACTTGCGGCGGCGTGCAGATTCACGTGCTCGATCGAGAGCAGTTCGAGCCGGTTTTCGCAGGGATAGCGATGGCGAAGCTCGCTTACGACATGTACCCAAATGACTTTCGCTGGAAAGAGCCGCCGTACGAATACGTTTACGACAAGAACCCATTCGACGTGATCGCGGGCACTGCGAAGATACGTGAAGCATTCGAGCAGGGAACCGAACTCGACGCGATCGCCGACTCGTGGAAGCGGCCGCTACTCGAGTTCAAACAGTTGCGCGAGTCGTTCCTGATTTATCGATAGCTCAGGTAATCGGTGAGAGGTCGCGACGCCGACGGCTAATGCTTATCGTTAGGGTTTATCGTAAGCTTGCGCGCTTGCGAGGCCAACGTCTTAATGTAAAACTTTATTCGCTCTGATACGGACGGAGGGATTTATTCATTGACGGTCAAGACAGAACGATTACAAGTCGAGCGCGTTGAACCAACGCCCGGTTCGGCGTGGCTCGCAGGGATCGCGGCGTGGTTTATTCCAGGCGCGGGACACCTGATGCTGAAGAAGTGGGGCCGCGCCGCGTTGATGGGCGGCGTCATCTGGCTCTGCTTCATACTGGGCCTCGCGATGGGTGGTCACATGTTTGACCTCTCTACCGGACAAGGCTCATCAGTTTTCCTGCAAGTGCCGCCGATGATTGCGAATCTCGGCAGCGGCGCGCTCTACATCGTTTCATGGCTGCTTGGCTACGGATTTATCGACGATCCGCAGCAGGCCGCGCGAGCTACTTACGAGTATGGCAACACCTTTCTGCTCATTGCCGGGCTACTTAATTACCTGACAATGCTTGACGCTTTCGATATCGCGGCAGGGAGGAAGTCTTGAGACATTTTCTCGTCATGACGTTGTTTGCCGCCGTCGCTTCGGTCGTGTTCGGCGCGATGGCCAAAGACACCACTCAAGAGCGATGGGTCTACGGGCTGAAGATTTTCGCCGAGTTCATCGTCATCGGTCTCGCGCTCGCCTGGGTTCTCTATTTCATCCCGTGGTAACTGAACCTCTCCCGGCTTCAGCATGGCGTTAACAGAAACCGAGGCGCTGGTCCTGCGCACGTACAATCTCGCGGAAGCTGACAAGATTGTCGTTTGCCTGAGTCGCGCCGCGGGGCTGATCCGCGGAGTAGCGAAGGGCTGTCGTAAACTCAAGAACCGTTTCGGCGCCTCGCTCGAACCTTTCACCTTGATCAACCTCACGTATTACGAGAAGGAACACCAGGAGCTCGTCTCGTTTCGCCAAACCGAAATCCTGAGATCTCGCTTTAACCTCACCGGCAACGCAGCGCTGCTCACCGGCTTTTCTTACATGGGCGATCTGCTGATCGACTTCTCGCCGCCGCACCAGGCAAACGACCATCTCTATCGCATGGCGCTGGCATGCTTCGAAGCCGCCGCGCAGTCGCCCGAGGATCTGGAGTCAGTGCTGCGTTACTTCGAAGTGTGGCTGTTGAAGATTGAAGGCTTTCTGCCGGACTTGAGAAGTTGCGCGAACTGCCACCGCGCCTTCACCAGCGATGAGACGATCTATCTCGGCAATGACATGTTGCTTCGCTGTTCGGATTGCAGCAGCGCGCGCGGCAACGTAGTTTCGAAGCATTTACATTCACAACTGAGGACGACCGAGAAACTCCCGCCGGCGAAGTTTGCGGAGGAGTCGAGGGAAGTTCCGAACGCCACCAAAAAAGAGATGGCCGAGCTGACGTTTCAGTTGATCGGGCGCGCGCTCGAACGCATGCCGCCGATTTACCGGGCAACAAGATGAGAATTCCGCGCTACATTCTCGCGGCGATGACGCCTTACATCCTGCTCGCGCTGTTGCTGCTGACGGCGGTGTTGTTTGCACAGCAGGCGGCGCGCCTGGCGGAAGTGCTCATCTACACGGACCTGCCGGTCTCCGTGCTCGGCGGCATCGGCGCGGCTTTGATGCCGGGTGTGCTCGTCTTTTCGATTCCGCTCGCAACGCTCGCCGGAATCGTCATCGGATTTTCGCGCATGGGCAGCGACAGCGAGCTCGTCGCGATGCGTGCTGCCGGCGTCGGTTCGTGGACGATGATCTGGCCGGCGCTGCTTGTCGGACTGGTTTTCAGTGGCGCCACCACCTATCTCCATTTGAAAGAGGCGCCGCGCGCCGCGCGCGATCTCGAACGGGTCGCGCTTCAGGGCGCGCTCGCAAAGCTCGATTCGCCGGTCGAGCCGCGCACGTTCAGCACGTTGCCGCGTTACGTGATCTACGTGCGCGACGGCGACAAAGCACTCGGCACGTGGGGACGCGTTTTCATCTTCGCACAACAGTCGGGTCAGAAGGCTGAGATCTTTACCGCGCGGTCCGGACGAATCGATTCTTCAGGCGAGCAGTCGGAGCTGGTTTTGTCTGACGTGCTGTCGACGAAGTTTCCCGACCCGGAGGAGGGTAAGAAGCAGTACGTCGTCGAGCGGTCGGAGCAGTTAAGGTTTTCCATTAACACCGGCCGCGCGGACATCATCCAGCGTCTCAACCAGCGCGACACGAATGCCGACGCGATGGACTGGGAAGATCTGCGCGAACGTGCTCACTCTGATTCTGTCCCTCAGCAAAGGGAAGCAATCCGAATCCTGAATCGGCGTGCAGCACTCTCCATCGCGCCGCTCGTGTTTGCATTGATGGCCGTAGCTCTTGGTTTGCGCGTGCGGCGCGGCGGGCGCAGCATCGGCATACTGCTCACGCTGCTCGTCGTGATCGTCTATTACCTGATCTCGCTTTTGGGCGAATCGCTATCGCGCGTGGGAACTGTTTCGCCGTACATCGGGCCGTGGCTGGCGACCGCCTTCATCCTTCTTATTAGCTTCTTCTTTTTGTTCTTCAATCGTCTCCCCGTTTCTTTGCCGCGGTTCTTTACGCGTAAACGCGAAGAACGCACCTCGACACTCCGGTCGCGCTCGCTTACGGGTTTTTCCACGGTCAGATTCCCGAACCTGATGGACGCGACTTTATTTCGCTCGCTCATCATCAGCTTTGTCGTCTGTTTTCTCGCGCTGGCGGCCATCTTCAACATCTTCACACTATTCGAGCTTTGGCGCTTCATAGCAGTCACAAACGCCAGCGCGGCTTTAGTCGCGCGTTACCTCCTATTTCTCCTGCCGCTGATAACGGTCGAACTCTTCCCGGCAACGATGCTGATCGCCGTCCTCGTCACTTATGCTTTGCTTGCCAAACGCCACGAAGCGATCGCGTGGTGGGCGTCGGGCCAGAGCATCTATCGTTTGATGTTGCCCGGATTCATCTTCGCTTTAGCGATCGCTTTCGGCTCCTGGCTCGTTCAGGAGCACATCATGCCGGGAAGCAATCTCCGCCAGGACGCACTGCGCGCCAGGATTCGCGGCGGCGAGGCGCGCGCGATCACGCGCACCGGACGCCAGTGGCTCGCATCAACCGAGACCGGCCGCTTCTATTCGTACGAGTTCACCGAAGACGGCCAACTGCTTGAACCGACTGTTTACGAGTTGGATTCTGATGCGGTGCATCTCGCGCGGGTCGTCAACGGCAAGACTGCTCTCTGGACCGACGACACTCATCTCAAACTGCTCGACACCGAAACTCTCACGCTGAAAGGTCTGGAAGTCGAAAGCAAGTCTGCCCGCGAGACGATCTTCGCCGGAGTTGAGCCACCGGCGGTCTTCAAGCCGACGATCGACAAGCCGTCACAACTCAGTGCGAAAGACCTGCAATCCTACCTGCGCGCCGCGAAGCAACGCGGCATGGACGTTTCGGCGCTCGCGGTCGCGTTGCAAAGAAAGTACGCGGGGCCGTTCAGCATCATCATCATGGCGATCATCGGCATGCCGCTGGCGGTTTCGTTCGGCAGGAAGGGAACGATCATCGCGCTGTGCGCTGCGGTGGTGGTCAGTATTGCGTATTGGGCAGTCGGGGGTGGGTTTCAGCAACTCGGGAATCACGGTTTACTGCGGCCATCGGTGGCAGGTTGGTCCCCGCTGCTGATCTTCGCGGCAGCAGGGACCTACTTTCTGTCTAAGGTTCGAACGTGAAAACAAAGAGCCCGCAAACACGTTGCGGGCTCTTGCTGTTGCTTGTGTGAATCCGCGGCTAAGTTCCGGTTTCCCAGCTAGAGATGTACTCGAGCTGTTCAGCCGTGAGCGTATCGATCGAAATCCCGAGCGCGCGCAGCTTGAGACTCGCGATCTCCTGATCGACTTCCGCCGGCAGCAGATGAACTCCGGGCGACAACTCGCCTTTCTTCTTCACCAGATACTCAACCGAGAGCGCCTGGTTCGCGAAACTCATGTCCATCACGCTGGCGGGATGACCTTCCGCCGCCGCCAGGTTGATCAAACGGCCCTCACCAAGCACGATGACGCGTCGGCCGCTCGACTGAATCTTGTACTCCTCGACAAACGGCCGCATCGTTACCGGATCGTCGGCCATCTCGCGCAACGCAACGAGGTTCAACTCCAGATCGAAGTGGCCGCTATTGCAAACGATCGCGCCGTCTTTCATTCGCGAAAAATGCGCGCCGTCGATGACGTGACGATTGCCGGTGACGGTCACGAAGATATCGCCGATTGCAGCAGCTTCAGAGATTGGCATGACGCGGAACCCATCCATCACCGCTTCGACCGCTTTGATCGGATCGATCTCGGTAACGATCACGTTGGCGCCCATACCCCGTCCGCGCAGCGCGACACCTTTACCGCACCAGCCGTAGCCGACAACGACGAGGTTGCGACCGGCGAGCAGGATGTTGGTAGCGCGAATGATGCCGTCGAGCGTTGACTGGCCCGTGCCGTAGCGGTTGTCAAAGAAGTGCTTCGTCTGTGCGTTGTTGACGGCGATCGAAGGGAAGGGCAGCACGCCGGCAGTTTCCATCGCGTGCAGGCGCTGGATGCCGGTGGTGGTCTCTTCAGTCGAACCGATGATCTCCTTGATCTGATCGCCGCGCTCCTTCAGCAGCGTGGCGACGACGTCGGAACCGTCGTCGATGATGATGTCCGGATGCGTGTCGAGCGCGGTCCGCACGTGGCGGTTGTAAGTTTCAGTCGACTCGCCTTTAATCGCGTAGACGGGAATGTTCCAGTCGGAGACGAGCGAGGCCGCCACGTCGTCCTGCGTGGAAAGCGGGTTAGACGCAATCAAGACCGCTTCGGCGCCGCCGGCTTGCAGCGCGCGCGCCAGGTTCGCGGTCTCGGTGGTGATGTGGGCGCAAGCGACGAGCTTGACGCCGTTGAGTGGTTTCTCATCGCCGAAGCGCTCGCGGATCAAACGGAGCACCGGCATTTCTCGCTCGGCCCACTCGATACGCTGTTTACCGTGCGCCGCGAGGCCTATGTCTTTCACGTCGAATTCGACGGAACGTGTTGCACTCATACTTAATGATTCCTCTTGTTGATTAAATTCTAGATGCCGGCGGATGCGCGCAGCGTTTCGGCTTTGTCGGTCCGCTCCCAGCTAAAGCTGTCTTCATGACGGCCAAAATGTCCGTACGCGGCCGTGGCCTTGTAAATAGGCCGGCGCAGGTTGAGCTCTTCGATGATTCCGCGAGGCGTCAGCTCGAAGTTGTCGCGCACGAGCTTCGCCAACGCAGTTTCGCTGATGCGGCCGGTGCCCGCGGTATCGACCAGCACGGAAACCGGCTGCGCGACACCAATCGCGTAGGCAAGTTGAACGAGACAACGATCTGCGAGCCCTGCCGCGACGATGTTCTTCGCAACGTAGCGCGCCATGTACGCCGCCGAGCGGTCTACCTTCGTCGGATCCTTGCCGGAGAAGGCGCCACCGCCGTGCGGCGCGTAGCCGCCGTACGTGTCGACGATGATCTTGCGTCCCGTGAGACCGGCGTCGCCCTGCGGACCACCCGTGACGAACCGGCCGGTCGGGTTAATGTGATACTTCGTGTCTTTGTCGAGCAGCTCAGGCGAGACGGTGTGCTTGATGACTTTCTCTTCGATCTCCGCGCGAAGCTGTTCGTTGGTCACATCGTCGGCGTGCTGCGAGGAGATGACTACGGCCTCGAGCCGGAACGGACGGCCGTCGCGATACTCAACTGTTACTTGAGACTTTCCGTCCGGCCGCAGATACGGCAGCTCGCCTGACTTGCGCACTTCCGAGAGCCTGCGCGCGAGCAGGTGCGCCAACTGAATCGGCAAAGGCATGAGCTCCGGGGTTTCATTACAGGCAAAGCCAAACATCAGTCCCTGGTCACCAGCGCCGCCCGTGTCCACGCCCATGGCGATGTCGGGTGACTGGCGGTCGAGAGCGGAAAGAACTGCACAAGTATCGCAATCAAATCCGTACTTCGCGCGTGTATAACCAATCTCGCGGATGGCCTCACGGGCCACGCGGGAGTAGTCGATCACGGCATTGGTGGTGATCTCGCCGGCGACGACGACCAGGCCGGTAGTGACGAGCGTTTCGCAGGCAACACGAGCCATCGGATCGACGTTCAAAGCAGCGTCGAGTACGGCATCGGAAATCTGGTCGGAGATTTTGTCTGGATGGCCTTCAGTGACGGATTCGGAGGTGAACAAGTAACCGGATTCGGTGGTCAAAACAACTCCTTTATGTATACAGACTCGAATTTAGCGCACAAAAAGACCGCGTAATTTAACAGTCTGAGTTTACGAGTGTCAAGGAACGGGCTCTTGGAGCGCCGCGGCTTGAACTCAACCAAAGAACAACTAAATACTAAAGGCTGAAAGGGTTCCTTAATCCTCAAACTGGCATCTAAACGGCCAAGTCTCCGGGAACGCTCAAAGTCCGATCGGTCAAAATCAGTGGCTAAGCTACAGCCATTATTGCTGGAGGTCACGGGCGCGTTGGCGGAGTGTGCGAAGGAGGCGCATTTCGACTTCGGGGGCGACACGGCAGTCGTGGCCGTGCAGCATCTACTCTGGCAGACAGTGGACTTGTTTCAGGCCCTGGTCGAGCTTGGCGTCAGGCCAGAGAACATCTTCGCGACCGGTAAGGTCTACTCAAACAGCCCGATAGTCAAAGACGTCCTGCGCGACATGGACGTCACGGTCGTGGAGAGCACGATGCTCGCGCCGGGCGAGTACGAGCAGGCGTTCAGCGAAGACGTCGATCGCCTTTGGGCAGTTACCGCGCGTTGCCTGGCCGAGCGCAATATCAAACGAATTCTGGTCCTCGACGACGGCGGCAGGTGCATAACCCAGATTCCCCGCGAGCTGCTGGACCGTTACCAGGTCAGCGGCGTCGAGCAGACTTCCTTCGGCATGTTTGTGTTCGAACAGAACCCGCCCGCCTTCGCGGTGATGTCCTGGGCCAGGGCCGCCGTGAAGCTACAGATCGGCGGCGCTCTTTTCTCTCACTGCCTGCTCGAGAAAGTGCAGACCGAGTTTCTCGGTGGAAAAACGCTCGAAGAACAAGACGTGGGCATTGTTGGTCTGGGCAGCATAGGCAGCGCGATGGCCAGCCTGGCCGCTCAGCAACACAACCAAGTCGTTTTCTACGATCCCGATCCAGACTTGATCGTGCCCGATTATCTGAAGGGAAGAGTGAGGAGAGCAGACTCGCTCGAAGAGCTGATGACCAGATCCGATTTCGTCTTTGGCTGTTCGGGACGTAACCCGTTCCAAAACAAGTGGCCCATGAAACACCGTTCCGGCATCAAGCTCTTCAGCGGTTCGGGCGGCGATCACGAGTTTGGCCCAATCATTGACGCGCTCAAACAGTCGAGCGATTTCCAGGTGGCGCCACTAACCTGGGACATCTCGTCCGAGCGCGGTCCATCCGGCCCGATCCACATCGCCTATCGCGGCTTTCCTTACAATTTCGTCTCGCGCGACATCGAAGCCGTGCCGACACACATTGTGCAGCTAGAAACGGCCGGATTACTCGCCGGACTCATTCAGGCACGCCAGCATCTTTGGCTGTGCCAGGAACGGCGAGAGAGAAACACCGGTATTCATCGGGTGTCTCCGGAGGCGCAACACTTCATCTATGAGACGTGGTTGCGAACGATGAAGACGCGCGGCGTCGATCTGAGTGAAACCTACGGCTGGGATCCGGCGATGCTGGCTGCCGCGGAAAACCTGGCGTGGTTCATGGAGCGCACAGAGCCTTACCGCGCGAGCCGGAACACGGAACTCGGGATGAGTCGCATACTTGCGCCGCGGAATACATTAAGACTCACTGCCGAGCGGAAGCTTGAACCGGATTTCTGTTCCTCTTGAGATTGCCGAACGGATCTCGATCTCGCCACCCGCGGCATGCGCGCGCTCCTGCATGCCGATCAAACCCAGAGTCGTCGCACGCGGCGCGCGTCCACGCAAAGCCTCCGGATCGAAACCGACGCCGTCGTCTATCACGGAACCGAGCAAGCAGTCCTGATCCTTCTTCAGTCGCAGCAGAACGCTGGTCGCACGCGCATGGCGCGCAACGTTTGTCAGCGCCTCCTGCGCGATGCGAAAGCAAGCCGTCTCGAGCTCTCGCGAGAAACGTTCATTCGGATCCTTCAGATCGATCAGCACATCAGCAGACACGCCGGTGCGCTGGGCGTATCGATCGACGTACCATTGCAACGCCGTAATCAAACCGAGATCGTCCAGCAACGGCGGCCGTAGATCGATGGAAAGATCGCGCACGAGCCGCAGCGCTTCATCAACTGCTTCGATGTTGTCGCGAATGTAAGGTCCGACTTCAACCGC
>JBKPPP010000024.1:0-12965 GCA_046733615.1 Acidobacteriota bacterium
TTGAAGGCTGGGATTTAGCGAGTGTGCGAGGCGCAAGCTCGTGAGAACTCAGCCGTGATGAGAAACGCGCCGCACCATATTCCTATTTGTGAGGAAAGTCAATCGTTTTATCGTTCTTCTCCTGGCTAACCTTTCGCTACAGTTTCCGCACGCCGGTTTACTTCCTCCCAATTAACGTTCTGAAGAAATGCATCGACATACTTTGCTGCGGCGGCGCCGTAGTCCAGGTGATACGCATGTTCGTACATGTCCAGCACGAGCAACGGACGGCCCATTGGGACGTTGTGCATGTGGTCCCACGACCAGTAATTGTGAAACTCACCCGTGTGCGCGTTTTGCGCGAAGATTACCCAACCCGATCCACCGCCGAGCGCGTTCGCAGTCTTCTTGAACTCATCCTCCCACTGTTCGTAACTGCCGAACCACTGTTTGATAATGTCGAGCACTTTGCCTCCCGGTTTTGGATCGCCGCCGAGATTTGCAAAGTACAATTCATGCAGCACGACGGAGCCGCTGCGCACCAACTCCTCTCGCTTTAAGTCGCCGTACATGTAAGGAGGCAGGTCTTTAATCTTGAGCAACGCGCCGAGGTGCTGCTCGACGGCGTTGAGCGCCTTCACCGCGCCGCCATAATTGTTCTCCCAGTGAGAACGAATCAGTTTTTCAGACAGGCCTTTGAGCTTGGCCGGGTCAAACGAAAGCGGCCGCGGTTGATGCTGGCCACCAAATGCGCGCGCCATTGGCTCGCTGTTCGTCACCTGCGCCGTTTGGACCAACTCATTGGCCCGGGCAATCTCGTTAGCCTTCAGCAACAATGCCGCTCCCGCGCCGCCGGTTGCGATTTTCGACAACGCTTCTCTTCTGGAAATATCGTTCATAACCTGCTCCTTGTAAGACTCCGCCAGGGTGTCCGAAGTAATCATCAAGGCAATTTGTTGAAAGGATAACCCGAGCAGGGCCTCATCTCTAGTGTGGGTTGAGCTGAGGACTTTCAGATTAGGTTCGGCGGGTAGTTTTCGTTCGCGTGGCCCGGCCGACTTCCGCGAGCACTTTCTTCGCTTCGCGTGCCTGCCATTGCGCGTTGTCGAGACGCTTCCTCGTCTCGCCGACGTTGAGTTGCGTCAGGGATGCCTGCGCGTCCTTGATGGCCCTGATGGCGAAGTTCAACCGCTTGCAGGCTTCCCGCAATTTTTCAAGCTCAGAATCTTTCGCCGGCAGAGGCGCAAACCCGACTGCGCTCATTCGCGCAACTTAACGGGACGATTTTCGCTTGGCAATATGATCACCGCTGAAAGGCAGGAAGCTGCTAAGCGTAAATACACACACTCGTTTGCAAGGTGTGTTGGATGAAGTCTAAAAGCGCTCAGATCCAGCCGCGGAAGCGCGCGTAGTCGACAACTTCGGCGCGGCTCTTCAGATCGAGCTTCTGCATTGAGTTGGCCTTGTGACTCTCGACCGTTTTCACACTGATCGTCAGCGAGTTGGCGATCTCTTTGTTGGTGTAACCACTCGCGACCAGCGTCAGGATTTGAATCTCGCGTTCGGACAGAGGCTTTCCGCGCGGCTCGCCCTTGTAAGCAACGTTCTGGTCCACGTACAGATTGAGCATGAGCTCCTGCGACGCGCGATCGATGTAGCTGCCCCCTTTGGCCACGATCGTGATCGCGTCGATGAGCTCATCGACAGCAGCCTGCTTCAAAACATAACCAGACACTCCCGCTTTCAAAACTTCATTCAGGTAAGCTGTCGCCCGTTGTCCGGTCAAAGCGATCACCTTAACCTGTGGGCACAGCTCTCGAATTTTCACGGTCGCGGCGGCTCCGTTCAGCCGGGGCATCGAAATGTCCATCAGCACGATGTCGGGTTCGAGCTCCTGCGTTTTCTGCCAGGCGTCGACGCCGTCGCCCGCCTCGCCGACGACTTCCATGTTTGGCTGTTCGTCGATCAATCGTTTCAGACCTTCGCGCAGAATGCGATGGTCCTCGGCGAGAAGAATTTTCAGCTTTTCCATGCTAACGACCCACCGCCTGACTTTCAGCGAGAGGAATCGTGACTACAATCGTGGTTCCCGACCCGGACTCGAGCTTTAATTCTCCGCCGACGTGTTGCACTCGCTCCTGCATACCCGTCAAACCCAGTCTTCGCTTTTCGACCGGCGCACTCAACACTTTCTCCACGTCAAACCCGACACCATCGTCTTCGATGATCACTCGCGCCCGCTTCTGGTCTCGCTCGAGAATGATGCTCACCACTTCCGCCCGCGAATGACGCGACGCGTTCGTGAGCGCTTCCTGCACGACGCGATAGATCGCGACCTCGACGTCGAAGGGCAAACGCGATTCGTGATTACCAAAGCCGCTGCTGTTGAAGACGACTCGGATTCGCTGATCGTGTCGTTTGGCCCAGTCGCGCGCGAAGCTTGATAACGCTGCTTCCAACCCGAGATCGTCAAGCGTCGTCGGCCGCAGCTCCAGCGCCACGCTGTGCACGTCCGACTCAAACCGCTTCGTCGTCTCTTTGAGGTAAGCGAGCTTATTCAACGCGGCCGCGGGAAGCTCCGGAACTCTAGCGAGTTGCTCGAGCCCGAGGAGCAACGCGGAAAGATACTGGCCGATGTTGTCGTGCAGCTCGCGCGATAGATGACGTCGCTCGTCTTCGTGAGCCGTCATGAGTCGTCGCAGAAGTCGATGGCGTTCTTCGTTGGCGCGGTTGAGCTCTTCTTCAGCCTCTTTGCGCTTGGTGATGTCGAGCATGATGCCGCGCAGGCAAAGCGCGCCGTCGGGCTCGACCTTCACCGAGACGAGATCGTGCAGCCAGACGACGCGGCCATCGGCGGCGATCATTCGGTACTCGAACTCGTGGTCCTTGCCTCGCTTCGTGGAATCCAGACAGAACGCCGAGCACCACTCCGCGTCGTCAGGGTGTGTGTGGTCCACCCAGAAGTTAGGCTCGAGCCATTCTTTGATAGGGTAGCCGAGAATTTTTTCCGCCTGTGGGCTGACGAAGGTGAACTGAAACGTCTCACCGTCGGCTTCCCAGACGATGCCGTCGAGCGAGTTCACCAGTTTGGAATAGAGCGTGGAGCTTTCCCGCATAGGTTGGAACCTCAGAGCCGTCAGGCTGGACTCTTGATCGATTTGATGGGGGATTATAGCAGCCTTGGCCAAACGGCGACGGCCGCAGTAGGGGTAAACCCTGATATTTTCCTGGGGCGAACTCCTAATAGAATCCGTCGAGAAGTGCGAGCAATCTGCGCCGTCGTGCTACAGCAGCGCGCGACGGCTGTGATTATGGTCCGTCACCCATTTCGGGGTGAGCGAAGCAGTGCAGTTTCGCGTGGGTGAGGACAATGCGGACCATGCGGGCGGGGATTGTGGGAGGTTCCCGCCCTCGCACTCAAACCCCTCCACTTGCTAATCTCATCAGTACCGTTCAATTGAGACGGCCTGAACCAGATTGGCACAGTGAATCGCATCACTTTCAAACTGCTCCGATCGACTCGCAACGTCGCACTCCTCGCCCTGGGCCCACTCGATTACTTCGCTCGGCGCTTAAAGGATAAACAAGACCTTCCGCCGCTATATCTGCGCCGGTACGTCGGACCGTTGCGCGGTTTTGAATCGTCGGGCGCGGAGTTTATGGACCATCTGCGGCGGCTCGCCGGACTGCGCCCTGACGAACGTGTCCTCGATCTCGGCTGTGGCTGTGGCCAGATGGCGCTCCAGCTCAAAGATTATCTCGATCAAAACGGGAGCTACGTTGGCGTGGATATACATCAGGCATCCATCAACTGGTGTCAGCGGAAGATCGGCGCACAACACGCTAACTTCCAATTCACCCGCATCGACGTTCGCAACCGGGCCTATAATCCGCAAGGTACCCAGCTCGCCGAAACGTATCGACTTCCTTTCGCCGACAGCTCATTTGATGTGATTCTGGTGAAGTCGGTCTTCACTCACATGCGCCCCTCTGAGGTGGACAATTACCTTTGCGAAATCGCACGCATGTTGAAGACGACCGGCCGCTGTTTAGCGACTCTCTTCCTGCTGAATGAAGAACAGCGGCGGCTGGAGCAGGGCGGCGCAAACACGCTGGCGTTCAAGTATGGCGAGGGTGTTTGGCGCTACGTCTATCTGCATAGCCCGGAAAGTGCGGTGGCTTACGATGAGAATTTCGTGATGCAGATACTCGAGAAACACGGGCTCCGGCTGAAAGAACGGTTCTACGGGCATTGGTCCGGAAGGAAAGACGGGTTATCGTATCAGGACATTCTGCTGCTTGAGCCGGGTTCATGATGAGCGTTCCACAGCACAGCGCGCCTCATTATCGCAGTTGCAATCTCTGCGAAGCGATCTGTGGCATCGAGATCACTCGCCAGGCTGACGACCGTCTCAAGATCTGCGGCGACAAAGACGATCCGTTCAGCCGCGGCTACGTCTGTCCGAAAGCGGTCGCCTTACAGGATATTCATTACGACAACGACCGTCTCCGCTATCCCGTTCGCCGCGTTGGCCACGAATGGCAACGCATCGGTTGGCAAGAAGCGTTTGCTGAAGTAAGCCGAAACCTGAAGCGCATCAACGCGCAGTACGGCCGCAGCTCGATTGCGACGTATCTCGGTAATCCCACTGTTCATAACTACGGTGCGATTCTCTTTGCGCCCGGACTCATTCGCAGCCTGAAAACGCGCAACCGGTTTTCCGCCACGTCACTGGACCAGCTCGCGCACCATCTCGCGGCTTACCTGATGTTTGGGCATCAACTGTTGCTGCCCGTGCCGGACGTCGATCGCACCGACTTCTTTCTGATCCTCGGCGCGAATCCGGCGGTCTCAAACGGCAGCATGATGACGGCGCCCGGAATGGCGTTGCGACTACAAGACATTCGACGCCGCGGCGGCAAGGTCGTGCTGATCGATCCGCGTGAGAACGAAACTGCGCGGCTCGCTGATCGACATCTCTTCATCCGTCCGGGCACGGACGTGCTGTTGCTGCTCGCGCTGTTGCACGTTCTCTTTGACGAGAATCTCATACGACTCGGCGCGCTCGGTTCGTTCACCGACGGTGTGGAGACGATTCGCGCGTTCGCACGTGACTTTCCACCCGAACGCAGCGCTCCGATCACCGGTATCGACGCGACTCAAACGCGCGACCTCGCGAGAGAGTTTGCTGCCGCTGAATCCGCTGTCTGCTACGGAAGAATTGGCGTCAGCACGCAGGAGTTTGGCGGCGTCTGCCAGTGGCTGATCAACGTTCTGAACATCGTTACCGGCAATCTCGATCGCCCGGGTGGTGCGATGTTCCCGCTGCCTGCATTCGATCCGCTTTCGGCGCCGCAATCTATCGCGCCTCGCGGAAGTTTCGGCCGCTGGCGCAGTCGCGTTCGACAGTTGCCCGCCATCAGCGGCGAGCTGCCGGTCGTCGCGCTCGCGGAGGAGATCCTGACGGAAGGTGCGGGACAGGTGAAGGCGTTGGTGACGCTCGCCGGAAACCCCGTGCTGTCCGCGCCGAACGGGCGTGAGCTGGATCGTGCTTTTGCGAGTCTCGAGTTCATGGTCTCGATCGATTGCTATCTGAACGAGACCACGCGACACGCGCACATCATCCTCCCGCCGACGTCTTCACTCGAGCGCAACCATTACGATCTCGCATTCCACCTTCTGGCGGTTCGCAACACCGCGAAGTTTTCGCCCGCACTGTTCAATCCGCCGGCCGGCGCGCTGCACGATTGGGAGATCCTGCTGGAGCTGCAAACGCGCATCGAGCACGACAACCTGTTCGGCCGCGCCAAGCGCGGATTCATCAAAAGATTCTTCAACCCCGAACGGCTACTCGCGTTGGGTTTGCGTTTTGGACCGTACGGCGGCGGGCTCAATCCGTTCGCCGAAGGCCTGACGCTGCGCAAAGTGCGAAGGGCGGTACACGGAATCGATCTCGGACCGTTGATGCCATGCTTGCCCGGCCGTCTGCGCACGCCCGGCAAGCGGATCGAGCTGGCGCCTGAGCTTCTCGTCAAAGACGTCGAACGGGTAAAGACGAAATTCTTTGCGAGCGCGCCTCATCACGCCAACGGTGAGCTTTTGCTGATCGGGCGGCGGCAGCTTCGCGGCAACAACTCGTGGATGCACAACAGCCGGCGACTCGTGAAAGGCAAACCTCAATGCACAATACTGATGCATCCGTCGGATGCGGCGCAGCGCAAGCTCGCGCCGGGACAGGAAGTTGTCGTGCGATCGAGAGTGGGAACGGTTGTGCTGCCGCTGGAGATCTCGGCTGAGATGATGCCGGGCGTGGTGAGCATTCCGCACGGCTGGGGTCACGATCGGCCCGGAATCAATCTCGAAACAGCGCAACAACACGCCGGTCAGAGCATCAACGATCTGACCGACGAGCAAAACATCGACGCGCTGTGCGGAACGGCAGCGTTCAATGGAACACCGGTAGCCGTAAGTCATGAGTAGCCCAATCACATCAGCGCCCGCGGTGCCCGCGAGGAAGCCGTGGATAGTGACGCTCGTCGTGCTGCTGCACGCGGTCGTCGTCGTGTTGCACGGCAACGCACACACCAGTCTTGGTGTCGGACTGAGCTCCTGGCAAAGAATTTATGTTCTGGTCGTCATCGTCATTGCGCCGTTTGTGGCGGGCGTATTCGCGTGGACGCCACGCTGGGCGCGGTTCGCTTTATTCGTGTTGCTTTTTTCGATGGCAGGCTCGCTGATCTTCGGCGCGTGTTATCACTACCTGATCGTCTCGCCCGACAACGTCGCGCATCTTCCTGCCGGCGAGGCGCGCGGCATGTTTCGCAGCACCGCGATGCTGCTGTTCGTCACCGAAGCGCTCGGCGTGATTGTCGCGCTATTAGGGCTGCGCGCCTCTCGCACGTAAAATAACCAGGGGGAATTATGAAAAGAACCATTACTGCTCTCTTAATCGCTGTTTTCTTTCTGGGTGCATGCAGTCGCGCTCGGCGCGACGGAAGTGACTTTCACCTGGCTACGAGCTCGAATCCCGGCACCGGCGGTGCGGCAGCAACCGCCAATCCCGCGGTGATGCCGGTCGCTTCGTACGCGGACATCGTGGCGAAAGTTGCGCCCGCCGTCGTAACGATCCATTCGCAGATGCGCACGCGGCAGCCGCAGCAGTATCCGTTCATGGACGATCCCTTCTTTCGCCAGTTCTTCGGTGATCGCGGGCAGCAACAGGCGCCGGTGCAACGACGCGAAGCGTTGGGCTCAGGCGTGATCGTCACTCAGGACGGCTACATCCTGACGAATCATCACGTGATCGACGGCGCGGATCAGATCCGAGTGGACCTGACTGACAATCGCAGCTTCCAGGCGGAGATCGTCGGCACGGATCCGCCGAGCGATCTGGCCGTGTTGAAAGTGAACGCGAGCGGCCTGCCCGTGATGGCGCTGGGTGATTCGGATCGCATGCGTGTCGGCGACGTTGTGCTCGCGATCGGCAATCCGTTAGGCGTGGGCCAAACCGTCACGATGGGAATTCTCAGCGCCAAGGGACGCCAGACTGGTTTGAGCAACGGCAGCTTCGAGGATTTCCTGCAAACTGATGCGCCAATCAACCAGGGAAACTCGGGCGGCGCGCTCGTCAGTACAAACAATGAATTGATCGGCATCAATTCGCAGATTCTCTCGCCGTCGGGCGGCAGCATCGGGCTGGGCTTCGCGATCCCGTCGAACATGGCGCGCACGGTGATGGAGCAGTTGGTCAAAACGGGCAAGGTGCGACGCGGCCAGCTTGGCGTGGTCGTGCTCAAGATACCTTCCGAGCAGGCGTCGCAATTGGGTGTGACGGAAGGACCAGGCGTAGTTGTTTACGACGTGCAGTCGGGCAGCGGCGCCGATCGGGCCGGATTGCGCAAGGGCGACGTGATCACCGCTCTCAACGGCAACGCGATCAGCGATCCGAACACGTTTCGCAATCAGATCGCCGGCACGCCGCCGGGAACTGAAGTCACCCTCACCGTCAAACGCAGCGGCAGAGAGCAGCAGGTGCGTGCGACGCTGGGAGAGTTCACGCCACAAGCGGAACGACAGCGCGATGATCAGTAGCAAGATCCGCCAATAGTTCAACGATGCCGCCGGCGCAAACTCACTTGCCCGGCGGCTCAAACTGAAACTAGGATACTGCTCCGTCTAATCAATTCACGGAGTGCAAAGCGAACGTGAGCGCCGATCCGATCCGCGAGTTTTATACCAATCATCCTTACCCGCCGCCTTTGGAAAACCTCGATCGTGCTCGCAACCTGTGGCAGGACGAGAACGTTCATCGCGCCGAGTTTCACCTGTTGTGGCCGCACCGGAAATACCGCGCCGAGTTTGATGTGCTCGTAGCTGGATGCGGCACGTGGCAGGCAGCCAAGTTTGCGATCACTCATCCCGCCGCACTCGTCACGGCAATCGACATCAGCCCGACAAGTCTCGAGCACACCGAAGCGCTGAAGCGGAAGTACGATCTTGCGAATCTCGAGTCGCGGCAGTTGGCGATCGAGAGTGCGGACGAGTTGGGCCAACAGTTTGACCTGATCGTTTCGACCGGGGTGCTGCATCACCTCGTGGATCCGGATGCGGGTTTACGTGCGCTGCGGTCTGTGTTGAGAACTGACGGCGCGATGTACCTGATGCTCTACGCGCCTTACGGCCGCACTGGCGTGACGATGCTTCAGGAGTATTGCCGCCGGTTGGGCATTGGCCCGTCTCCACAGGAGATCGACGATCTAACGGCCGTGCTAAAAATGTTGCCGCCGCATCATCCGTTGATGTCGATGGTGCGTGGTGAGAGAGAGGCGCTCGACGCCGGTGCAATGGTGGATGCGCTGCTCAATCCGCGCGATCGCACGTACTCAGTGTCGCAACTGTTCGATTTTCTCGAACGAAATGATCTGAAGTTTGGGCGTTGGTACTGGCAGGCCGCGTACTCGCCGCGATGCGGAGCAATCTCGGTAACGCCGCACGCGCCGAGATTGGCGGCGCTTTCCGAACGCGAGCAGTACATCGAGATGGAGCTGTGGCGCGGCTTGATGAGCAATCACGACTTTATCGCGTATCCAAACGGCGCCGCGATCGATCCAGTGCGCTTTGATGACGATCGCTTGCTGAGCTACGTGCCGATTCGCCGCACCTGGACGATGTGTGTCGAGGAACGGCTGCCACCGGGCGCGGCCGGCGCACTCCTGAACCAAACACACCTGTTCAATGACCTGTATCTGCTCGTCGATGAATTTGAGAAACAGATCTACGAGGCGATCGACGGCCGTCGCACTGTTTCCGCGATTCTGAAGAAACTGAAGCTGAAAGAGCTACCCGATCTTGCGCGCACCTTTTTCTATAAGCTCTGGTGGTACGACCAGGTCGTGTTTGATACTTCGAAAGCTGCCGTTACTTGATCGCGATCGGATTCACGATCGCCTGCACGCCGCCCGTGAGCCGTGCGGGTCCGAGGGTGAAGAGGAATTCCCACGCCTGATCCTTCACCATCTCTTCCGTGTTCATGTTTTCGAGAATGTGAATGCCGTTGAGCGGGATCAGGATCTGGTGCACCTCAAAAATGCCCGCGCCGCTCTCAAACGGAACAACTTCAAAGCTCCAGGTATCAGACCCGATCATCGCCACTTCCAACGACGCAAGATACTTCGCGCCCTCGCGTCCAAGCCCCGGCGCGACAGAGCCGTAACGTTTGTTGTCCTTGCCGAGCAACTTTAGCCAGCCCGTGTAGAACAGCACCACGTCACCCTTCTCGATCGCCTTAATGCCCTGGCGTTTCATTGCGCCTTCGATCTCGGCGCGGTTGAAGGCAGTGCCTTCCTTCACGATATCGGTGTTGAAGTAACCCGCCATGTCGAGCAGCACGCCGCGCGTTGCGACAGCGGGAATGTGTTCGACGCCGAGTTTCTTCAAGCCGTCAGTGGCGACAAAATCGGCGGCTTTGTTGCAGTTGTAGTAGAGATAGTCGATGCCGATGTGGCCCAGGCCGTCGATCTGCGAACCAACGCCCGCCCAGCCGGTGATCATGTCGTCGTTGTAGGTCGTCTTGGTTGGGCCAAGCGAGCCGCCGCCGACTTGGGTCGGCTGAACGATCGTCACCGCGAAAGTGCGCGGCGGATACGCTGGTGTGTCTTTGTTCGTTTCGATGCCGAGGCGATAAGCCTTGCCCTTGGTCACCAGCGTCGTCGCGGCGAGCGTCTTCGCCGGAGTGACGTAGTTGAGATTTCCGATCTGATCGTCAGGGCCGAACTTCGATGCTGTGCGGCAAGGCGCCTGGGCGAACACGTTGGTGCTGAAAACCACGGCCACGACAATCGTCAAAAGCAGCTTGAACGCGAAGTTGAGCATAGTTACCCACTCTGATAAGGTTTTCGTTGAAAGAACTGTGGACCAGCCGTGAGAGCAGAGGGATTATAGCTCGAAGGTCAAATTTATGCTGACTATTCTCTTGAGATTCGTTATCGGCGTCATACTCTCAGCCGCGATACTCGTGCCGTTCGGTGGGCTCTCGTTTCTTCTCACGCTCATACTGGTGCTGAGCGTCGGAGCGGCGGCAGCGATGTGGGGCGATAAGTTCCTCCTCGGTGTGATGTGGTTGATGCGTTTTCTGCGGGTAACCTGCTGAGCTGAGTCAGGAGTTTTTATGCGCAACAGTTCGATCCCTCTCGACGTTGAACGAATCTCCAGTCTCAACGTATATCCGGAGTGCTTCCTCCAATCAGAATAGCGAACCCGGATGATGCGCCCGAGATTGCCAGGGTGCTCGGGGAATCGTTTGTCGAATACAGATCGCTTTATACCGATCAAGGCTACGCCGCCACCACTCCCGAGAGCGAGACGATTAAAAAACGCTTTGCTGAAGGTAGAATATGGGTCGCTCTGCTCGACGAGAGAATCGTCGGTACGGTCTCGGTCGTTGCCGAAGGCGAGTCTCTGTATGTACGCAGTATGGCGATTGTGCCTGCGGCCCGCGGATCGAGAATCGGCGAGCGTTTGTTGGCGGAAGTCGAGAGGTTTGCGGTCGCTCACAACTGGCGACGGCTGTTCTTGAGCACCACTCCTTTTCTGCACCGCGCGATTCGGCTTTATGAAAAGTTTGGCTTTGAGAGAACCGGCGAACCTCCGCATAATTTGTATGGAACACCGCTCGTAACGATGAGCAAGACTCTAACGTCTACCGCTGCCAGTGAAATGAAGTTCACAGTTCGAAACGCAATCGGCGCGGATGCGGCGGTGCTCGCGCGCTTTCGTTACGAGCTGCGCGCGATCAGCCACGAAATTGTCGAGAACGAAGCAATGTTCATCGAACGATGCACTGCGTGGATGCGCGAGCAACTTCGCGGCGAAGGCAACTGGAAGTGTTGGATTGCGGAGGCGGAATCGAAACCCGTCGGCAGTGTCTGGGCGCAGCGCATCGAGAAGATCCCTAATCCGATCGCGGAACCGGAGCACTACGTTTACCTGACAAACTTCTACGTGCAAGCAGAACATCGCAGCCAGGGTATCGGCTCCTTGTTGCTGGAGGCAGTCGTAGAATGGAGCAAGAACAATGACGCGGAACTGGTCCTGCTAACGCCTACCGAGCGCAGCAAACCGCTCTACCTGCGACACGGCTTTTTCCCGGCCGAAAAATTCATGACGCTGAAACTCAAACGCTGACCACGAATATGATTCTCAACAATCGACTCGCCTTATTCTTACTCGCGCTCGTGACTTTGCTTGTTTCCGCCGGCCCGCGCGCAAACGCGCAGGAGACGAAACTGAAGTGGTTTGGACACGCGGCGTTTGCGATTACGACGCCCAAAGGAAAGGTCCTGCTGATCGATCCGTGGCTTAGTAATCCGTCGAACCCTGACGTGAAGGCGAGTAAAGATCCGCTGGCCGCGCTGACCAGAGCCGATTACATCCTGATCACTCACGGACATCGCGATCATGTGGGCGATGCGGTTGAGATCGCGAAGAAGACGGGCGCTACGCTCATCAGCAATCCCGAGCTGGCCGGCAATCTCGTGAAGCTAGCCGGTTTCCCGAAAGAGAAAGCCGAGACTGATGCGATCATGGGCATCGGCGGCGAGATTCAAATTGCTGACGGCGAGGTAACCGTAGCAATGACGCCGGCAGTGCATTCGAGCAGCATCTTCAATCCCAACGCCGGACCGAACGAACCCGAGCGCGCATACGGCGGAAATCCGGCGGGCTTCGTCATCGCGATCAAAGATGGTCCGACGATCTATCACTCCGGCGACACCGCTTACTTTAAAGACATGGAGACGATTGGCGAGAGCTACTCGATCGACGTCGCGTTACTGAACATCGGCGGCCACTTCGGCATGGAACCAAGGATGGCGGCGAAGGCGGCGCAGTCAGTGCGGACAAAACTCGCAATTCCGCATCATTTCGGAACCTTTCCCGGAATCACTCCAAACGCCAACAGCTTCGCCGCCGAGCTGAAGAAACTGAAGATCGATTTTTACGAGATGAAGCCGGGCGACACGATCACATTTCATCTGAAGCAACTGGTCAGAAGTCGCTGACTCCACGCCGCCCGCCTTCAGATGCTGTAAACCAGTTTCTGAGCGATGTGACACGTCGTTTGGTGAGACAAGGGCTGCGAATGTTACTTGAGAGGAGCTGTTGACTTTCCGACTGAAACCGCTGTTCTCATCGTTCTGCCATACGTACGATCGAATTCACTGGACCAGTCGGCGACCAGAGTTGGGTGCTCTTTTTCCAGCCAGTTGAAGACTTCCTTCGCTACCTGAGAGTTCTTCTGCAAAACCGAGAAGAGCAACCTCTTTCGATCGTCTGTGTTGTCGTAAACAAGGGTCACGAATTTGATAGTCGAGTTCCAGTTTGCATCAAGCCGAACCGGCTTCTCACCGTCCAATAACTCGTTCCAACGAGGCGCGAGATATTTCGCCGCCAGGTAGGCGCGAATCAGATCGTGCCGAAACTGAAATTG
>JBKPPP010000025.1:0-4700 GCA_046733615.1 Acidobacteriota bacterium
ATGAACGAGTTTTATAAGCCGTCGCCGGACGGCCTCATCGGCAATGAAGACTGCGGGCAGATGTCGGCGTGGTACGTGTTGAGTGCGGCGGGGTTCTATCCGGTCACACCCGGCTCAACGATCTATGCGATTGGCTCGCCGTTGTTTCCGGAGGTCCAATTCAAGCTCGAAAACGGCCGCCACTTTTCCGTACTCGCTCGCGGAGTCTCTGATCGCAACCTCTACATTCAGTCAGCAACCCTAAACGGCAAGCCTTACGTGAAGTCTTTTCTCGAGCACCGGGACCTGATGGCCGGGGGCGAGCTCGTTCTCACGATGGGTCCGCAACCCAATCCCCTTTGGGGAAGGGGATTGGGCAACGAGCCTGTTGCGCGCATCGCAGAATACAGGATCATTCCGGTGCCGATAATCAAATCCGACGGCAAATCTTTCAAAGACCGGCTTTCGATCAGCATCAATTCGCCTGGAAATTCCGCGTCGATCCGCTACACGACTGACGGCACAAATCCCACCTTAAACTCGCTTAAGTTTGTAAGACCCTTCGTGATCGATCAAAGCCTCACAGTCAAAGCCATCGCGATCAATCAGCAAGGCAGAAGCAGCCGCATCGCAACCGAGAACTTTCACCGCCAGCCGCACGACCGGAGCATCCAGCTACTCTCAACTTACAGCCCGCAATACACCGCCGGCGGCGACAACGCGCTCATCGACGGCATTCGCGGCACGACAAACTGGAGTGGCGGAGGGTGGCAGGGCTACTGGGAAAAGGATTTGGTCGCAGTCGTCGATCTCGGACGCATGCAACGCGTGTCGCAGGTCGGCGCTGGTTTTCTTCAGGACAAGGGCTCGTGGATCTGGCTACCGCGCAGTGTGGAGATTGAGCTTTCAGTAGACGGAAAGAGTTTTACGAGCGTCGCGTCGATACCGGCAGACAGTACCGACGCGACGATCAGAGACTTCGTTCAGACGATCCCGCCGCGAAACGCGCAGTACGTTCGGCTGCGCGCCGCCAATTCCGGCAAAAACACCTGGATCTTCGTCGACGAGATCCTGATCAATTAACTCTTCGGCGAGAAGCCGCGCTTCTTCATCAACGCGTCAATCTTCGGATCGCGCCCGCGGAACGCGCGGTACGCATCGGCCGGATCGACCGTGTTGCCGACCGAGAACACAAACTTGCGCAGCCGCTCGGCCACGGCCCGATCGTACGGACCTTTGCCTTCGGTAAACGCGCCAAAAGCATCGGCCGTGATCACATCGGACCAGAGATAACTGTAGTAACCCGCCGAGTAAGAATCACTCGAGAAGACGTGCAGAAAATGCGGCAGCCGATGGCGCAGCACGATCTCCTTCGGCATGCCGAGCTGCGCGAGCGTCTCGCGCTCGAACGCGTCCGGATCGATCTTCTTGTCGCCTGCGAGATGCAGTTTCATGTCCACCAGCGCCGCGGCCAGGTATTCAACCGTAGCAAAGCCCTGGTTGAACGTCGCCGAGCGTTTGATCTTGTCGACCAGCTCCTGCGGGATCGGCTTGCCGGTCTGGTAGTGGATCGCGAAACGTTGGAGCACTTCCGGCGTCGAGAGCCAGTGCTCCATGAGCTGCGACGGAAACTCCACGTAATCGCGCGGCACCTGGGTGCCCGCGAGCGACGGGTAGGTGACGTTTGAGTTCAGGCCGTGTAACGCATGGCCAAACTCATGAAACATCGTGGTCGCATCGTCCCAGGAAATCAGCACGGGCTCGCCCGGTTTTCCCTTCACGAAGTTCGCGTTGTTGGAAACGATCGTCGTGACCTCGCCGTCGATCCGCTCCTGCGAGCGGTAGGCGTTCATCCATGCGCCGGAACGCTTACCGGCGCGCGCGTAGGGATCGAAGTACCAAAGCCCGATGTGTTTCTTCGTGGTCTTGTCGGTGACTTCCCAAACGCGAATGTCCGGATGGGCCACCGGCACGTTTGTCACCGGTGTGAAGTTGAAGTTGAAGAGCTCACCCGCGACCCAGAAGATTCCCTCGCGCAACTTCTCGAGCTGCAAGTAAGGTTTGACTTCGTTCTGGTCGAGATCGAATTTCGCCTTGCGGACTTTCTCCATGTAATAACGATAGTCCCACGGCTCGATCTTGATCTTCGCGCCTTCCTTGTCGGCAAGCGCCTGCATGTCGGCGACCTCTTCGTGCACGCGCGCGACGGCCGGCTTCCACACGGCTTCCATCAACTCCATTGCCCGTTCGGGCGTTTTGGCCATCGAGTTTTCCAGACGCCAGTGAGCGTGCGTTTTATAGCCGAGTAGTTTGGCGCGTTCGGCACGAAGTTGCAGGATGTCGGTAATGATGGCGTTATTGTCGTGCTCCTCGCCGTTATCACCGCGATTCACGAACATGCGCCACGCTTTCTCGCGGAGATCGCGTCGATCGGAATAGGTCAGAAACGGATCGATCGACGAACGCGTGTTGATGATCACCCACGTACCCGGTTGCTTCTTCTGCTCCGCGGCCGCGGCGGCAGCGTCGCGCAGCGACTGCGGCAGTCCGGCGAGCTCGTCTTCGCTCTTGAGCACGATGAACTGATTAGTCTCTTCGGCGAGCACGTTCTGGCTGAACTTGGTGAAGAGACCCGCGAGCTGTTGATTGATCTCAGACAGACGCTTCTTCGCTTCGGGATTCAAGCGCGCGCCGGCGCGAACGAAGTTGGTGTAATAGAGCCAGGTGAGTCGCTGCTGCTCGGGATTCAAGCGCGACTTCGCGGGCGAGTTGTAAACGGCGTCGATGCGTTTGAAGAGCGCTTCGTTCTGCGTGATCTGGTCGTTGAAGGCGGCGAGGCGGGGCGCCATTTCGCGTTCGACGACTTGAAACTCGGGGCTCGACATCGTGCCGGCCCATATTCCGTACAACGTGCCCACGCGATCGAAGGTGCGGCCGGTGCGTTCGAGCGCGGCGATCGTGTTTTCGAAATCGGGTGCAGCCGGGTTTTTGGCGATGCGATCCGTTTCCGCGAGCTGCTCGGCCATCGCTGCTTCGAGCGCCGGTTTGAAGAGCGCGATCTGCACGCGATCGAAAGGCGGCACGCCGCCGAACGGCCCTTCCCACTTCGCGAGCAGCGGGTTCTCTGCGCCGGCGGTGAAGGTGTTCATTGCTCTGGAACTGTTGGTGGGGTCGCTAGAGAATGAAACAGTCATGGTTGTGACGACGACGAGCAGAATGAGAGTACGAACGATCGAGGCGCGCATGTTTGTTCCTATCAGTGATTTTTCGCGGCCGCGAACGGCCGCCCGAGAGAGTTACGCAGTGCGGGTTAGTATATTAAGCGCGGCTTTGGGTTGTACAGCGCACGTGTCAGTAAGGACAGTGGCGGCAGCCGCTGCCACAGCAGAAGCCGCGGCGGCGCAGGTAGCTTTCGGTGAAGACCCAGGCGCCGTTTTCGAGGTAGTAGTCTTTGCCTTCTTCGAGAATGCCTCGCAGCAGTGCTACATCAACCGCCTGGAACGACTTGTTATCTGCGGGCTCGAAGAGCTCAGGGTGAATGAGACGGGCCAACAGTTCCGCACCTTCAACTACACGAGGGCCGGGACGGGCGAAATAAGAGTTTGCATCCACGGCGTAGACACGTCCATTACGCACCGCCGCTAGCTCGAACAATCCCTGCTTTGATCCCGCGCCGTACGGCCCGAACACGCTCCAGATCTGTTTCATCGTCTGTCGGAGATTGAAGCCGCACGGCATGATCACGAGCACTTCCGGATCCCACGCCGCGATCTCTTCCCACGAAATTCGAACCGACTCGCCACGCTCACGCCCTAACTCGTCAACTCCGCCCGCGATCTTCACCAGTTCCGGCACCCAGTGGCCGCTCGCGTAAACCGGATCGAGCCATTCCATGCAGAACGTGCGCGGCCGGTGAGCGACGGACGCCGTTCGCGCGCCCAGTTGGTCCAGCCGAGCGCGACAATTGTTCACGAGCGCTTCAGCTTCGGCGGTCCTGCCGGTCGCCGCGCCGAGCTCGAGCACGTTATCGAAGATCTCGTCGAGCGACTGCGGCGTCAGCCAGAGAATCTGCGGCGCGTGCGGCAACGCCTTGATCACTTGCGAGACTTCGTTTCCAGATGGCGCGCACACCTGACAGAGGTTTTGCGTGAGAATCAGATCGGGTGCGAGCGAGCGCAGCAGTTGTTCGTCAATCTGGTAGAGACTCATGCCTTCTCGCATCCGCTCCGCGACTGCGCGATCGATCTCGCCCTGGCTCATGCTTTCGATCGGAAGCACGTTGCGCACGACCACCGGCTTGCTTTTGATCTCGGGCGGATAGTCGCACTCGTGCGTGATGCCGACGATCGAGTCAGTCAGACCGAGCGCGCAGGCCATTTCAGTTGCCGATGGCAGAAAGGAAACGATCCGGGTCATGGATTTACAAACTCGACGGCGCGGGCCCAAGAATCCGATCCGCCTCCGCGCGCAGCGTCTCAAACTCCTTCTTCAAAACTTCGTACCGCTGAATCGCATCGCGCCCGATCTTCTGATCGGTGTTGGCCGTCATGCCCGCGAGATACTGAACGTGCGCCTGTAGTCCGGGCTTGCCGTAGCGCACCGGTTCAGTCAGCAGCTTCGCGGCGAGCTCGTTCAGCGCCGCATTCGGAGCGCCATCCGAGACGGCGGTGTTGCGCGACTTGTTCTGCGCTTCGCGAACACGAGTAGCGAGCTGGTTCACA
>JBKPPP010000026.1:0-9121 GCA_046733615.1 Acidobacteriota bacterium
TGCTGAGCAGCAGGAAGAGATCAAGCGTATAGCAACGGCCTACGGCGCTACGACAAGCCGTTTGTCCGTTGGCCCACAGGTAAATGAAGCGCAAATCCAGTCAGATATTTCGCACGCGAGAGTCGTACATTTCGCCGGTCCCGTGATTCTGGATGACACGAGTCCGATGTCGTCGTTTATCGCCGTCGCATCAGGGACAAGTCACCAGGACGGGTTCTTTAACACTCGTAAGATCATGGAGCTTCAAAGCACTGCCGAACTCGTTGTAGCGTCGGCAGCGCAACAGAGCGCAGGGTTCAATGGAAATGCGGCGGTTGGTTTCTCCTGGGCGTGGTTTGTGGCAGGCGCTCGCACGACGATGATAAGTCGCTGGCAGGTCGAATCGCCGGTTTCGTCGCGGCTTCTCACCGGGTTCTATTCGTCAATGAAACCAACCTTGCGGCCGGGAGTCTCCAAGGACCGGGCGCTACGTCAAAGCTTGCTGGCGGTCAGGCGATCCGCCGATTATCAACATCCATATTACTGGGCAGGCTTTGCAATGATAGGCGACGCGAGGTAATAAGAACGGGTCGCCGGCGAGAACGGTTCGAAGTTGTATGGCTCAGATGTTTAGGAAAATGGTAGGCGCGTGCGGATTTGAACCGCAGACCCCTACCGTGTCAAGGTAGTGCTCTACCCCTGAGCTACGCGCCTAAAGTCGCAGGATTATCAAAGCGGCAAAAATCGAGCGGTCATAGTAGCACAAAACGTCAGAGTAGGCAGCTAGCCGTCGCTCGGACATTCCCCACTTCGATAGTGCCCTCGCTTCGATCCTAACTACTCAAACTTCAGCACGGGAAAACCGCTCGGGACTGACTTCGGAATCTGTTTCCGCAGCTCGGCCGGGGTGGCGCGCCTGTCCAGCAATGCGTTGCGCACGAAATCCACCAGTTGCTGAAACTCATCTTCCGTCAGCTTGATCGGTGTCGAGAGAAGCGGATCGATGCGCGACAGCACTGGTTCGATCGGACCCATCGGCACCCTCAAATCCGCCGCCACACTCGCTGCGTCAGCGTTGTAACTCCGCGCCGACGTAAATACGTCCAGATGATGCCGGATCGCATCCTCCAGCCGAATGAAAGCGCCGTTGTGAAAAAACGCCGGTTGCAGCGAGACGTTCCGCAGCGGCGACGTGCGAAACTTGTATCGGTCCGCCGAGTCGCCGGTGACTTGCTCCAGCCCGAAATCTTCATTCATCGCCGATCCATCAAACGCCACATTTCCAAACGCGGGCGCGATCTGGGGAACGCCTACGACGTGTTGCGCGAAATCGCTGAACATCTCATTCGAATTGCCCGACACTTTGTGACACTCCACACACCGCGCCTTTCCGAAGAAGAGTAACGCGCCTCGCTTCTGATCAGCCGTCAGTGCATTCTGCCGGCCTCGGGCAAACTCATCGATCGGCGCGTCGGCAAAGACCAGCGAAAACTCAAACTCCGCAATCGCCAACCCGAACATGTCGAACGTAATCGGCCCACCATCACCCACCGAGGAAAAAATCTTTCCGAACCGTTTGCGATACTCCGAAACCCGATTGATTCGCCTGAGCACCTCGTTGCGAATGTCGGAATTGTCACCGTGAAAGTCGAAACCCGCGACTTCGACGCGCTCTGTCGGCGGAATGAATGCCTGCGCCACGAGCAAGTGCGGCTGGTAGGAAAGCGTTCGGCCTTCCGGCAAGGGAAACTCGAATCCCGCGCTGTTATCAAACGGATCGTGAGACAGAGCCGCGAAGCGCGAATTCCACATCAGACTCGGAAAGAACGCCGTGTTAATGACCATCGGCGTACGCCGCTGATTGCGCGGGCCGGCGCGGCCCGGACCGACGATACCGTTGTTGTCGATCCCGATCGCGATTGACTGAGTGTCGCCAAAGCCATTCGTTGGTGAGTGACAGCCGGAGCAGTTGTTGTCGTTGTTCAATCCGCCGACGGTGTCGAAAAACAAGAGCCTGCCCAGATCCGCGAGTTGATTGTCCAACTTGCGGCCGAGTCGAGTTTCGAGAGTCGATTCGACCTGGCCGGTGAAACCGTGCTGCGCCAGCGCGGTGGTCAGCTGCTGATCCAGTGTCACACTGCTGACCGCAAACGTGCTCAACAACAGCAGAGAGATGATGGCAATGAGAATTCTCATGGTTCACCTCGATCTCATTCCAAGTTATTCGGTGCGCGGATTGTGCTGTTCAAACATGCCGTTCGGATTGTGCAACCAGATCCATGCCGTGCACTCCCATAGCCCAACGCCTTCGCTGTTTTCGCGCCATTGATCCGCGTTGCCACTGAACCCCTCGGGCGCTATGCCCGTAGACAGCGCCAACGGAATCACATATTCGACCGCCACCAACCGCCAGCCCTCTCCATCGCGAACGTAGAGCAGGATTTCCGGCTTGGTCGGATCGAACACGCCGTCAAGCAACGCCGGGTTCAGCCAGTGACAGCCTTCGCCTTCCTCGCAAAAATTCAGATTGATGTACCCTTCCGCTTCGGCTTGCTCCACACGATGAAATCGCGCGGTCGCTTTTCGCGCTGCTGCCAGGTCGGCAAGGTTCTGGGGCGAGAGTTGATCGTCAGTGATGGTTGGTGAGGTTGTTCCCAACGTAGTGCCGATCAGTGTAAGCATGAGTATTGAACTGACTAGCGCTTTCATTTGAGTCTCCTTTGATTTGTCGGGTCATTGACACGTGTTACCAGTGCCAAACTTGATCGTAGTCGTCCATCAGGAGTGCGACGTCGCTGCGGCGTATGAATCTCACTCCGGCCAGACAGCGCGAGAGCTTCACACCGCGTTCTTCGAGATCTTCGCGCACCGCAAAAACAGCGACGCCTTTTTGCTGCAAGCGCTGGAGGTCTTCGTTAGGCCGCGCCGGATGATTGATTGCGATCGTGCCAATCCTGACGGGCGGACACTCCTGCGGCACGAGATAGTTGACTGCGTTTGAACGCAGCATCACACCGAGCTCAGCACCCGCGTTCTTCAAGGCGCCGCTGAGCCACAGGATCGTGTCGTCCTGTTCTTCGAGCGTGGCCCGGTAAGCTGTTTCGACGATATTCAAAATCTTCATCTGCGCCTCCTTACTCACCTGGTCGGTATGACCAGCGTGTTGGTTGATTCGCTTGCCATCTTGAAGAAGTCAGCGGGACTGCCACGCCGCACGCCTTCAATGACATTCCCGGCGCCACGCTCGTCAACGCAGAGACCGCAGTTCACCCACGTCAGCCGTGGCTTGTCGAAGCCCATTGACAGCAACGAGCTCACGAATGCTTTCGTCGTCGGGTGATCTTCCTCCTCGACGGTTGTGCCTTTGACGGGATTCGCGTGTGGCGCCTGATCTTTCAACGGCAGGCAAACAGCCCCTTCGTAAGCAAACACGTTGACGTTGATTCCCTGGCCCAACGCCGCGGAAATGATTCGCAGAGCCGTCGTGGAATTGGCCGATTCGTACGGCGGATCCATCAGTGCCAGTGTCAGAGTTCGCTCGTTCATGGTTCTCCTCCCCGGTGAAATCGGAACTAATGCCAGATGGCCTTCGTGTTCGTCTGCGTGATTGCGTCTACGAGGCGGTCCATGTTCGACTCCTCGACACCGTCGGCGAGCTCTCCGGTTTGAATGCCGCGCTCACGCAGCGAGAAGTCGTCTGCGAGCATGGTCACACCCGCTTCCGACAGACGTTGTAAGCGACCGAGCTTCCGCCGGACGGCGAGCACGCCGTTTTGCACGAGAAACACCATGACCGGGTGGCCGCGTTCCTTGATGGCGAGGGCTGTCTGTTCGATAAACTCCGTGTCGCGTGATTCAAACGGGTCTCTCGATTCGATAAGGACGTAAGCTGTCATTGGTCTTCTCCTCACGCCTGGTGACGTTCAACCTGTAAGCGAGAATCTTGGGAGAGGCGGCTCAAGCCGGCGCAAAAGTTTTTGAGCATGGAGCGGCCTGAGATAGAATTCGCCCCGCTTGCTGCGGGCGAGGAGCCGCTGGCCGACATGACGGACGCACAGACACACGACGTAACGCGGTTGCTCGTCGACTGGAGCAACGGTGACCAGGCGGCGCTCGACAAGCTGGTGCCGGTAGTCGAGCAGGAGTTACGGCGTCTGGCGCATCACTACATGAGCCGCGAACGCGCGGGCCACACCTTGCAGACCACCGCGCTAGTCAATGAGGCTTTTGTTCGACTAGTCCATCGAAAAAACGTGCAGTGGCAAAACCGCGCGCATTTCTTCGGCATCGCGGCGAATCTGATGCGTACGATTCTCGTGGACCACGCACGCAGTCACGCTTGCGCCAAACGCGGCGGCGGCGCGGAGAAGCTCGAACTGAACGAGGCGCTGGTAGTCTCGCAGCACAAAGCGTCGGAGGTGATCGCTTTGGACGAAGCCCTGAAGGAGTTGGAATTGATCGATCCGCAGCAGAGCCGGATCGTGGAGCTGAGGTTCTTCGGTGGTCTGACGGTCGAAGAAGCAGCGGAGATCATGCACGTCTCGCCCGCCACTATCAAACGAGAGTGGAGCACTGCAAAAGCCTGGCTTTATCGCCAACTCGCAAAACAGTAAACACCCCACTGCGATGACCCCCGAACGCTGGCAGCAAATCAAATCTCTTCTGCACGAAGCACTCGAACGCGATCCTCACGAGCGCAAAGCTTTTCTCGATGAGGCGTGCGCCGGCGACGCGGAGTTGCGCGCCGAAGTCGAAGCGCTGATCGACTCGCACGCGCAGTCGGGAGACTTCATCGAGTCGCCTGCGTACGAGTTGTTGGCAGATTCGCTTACGCAAACGGATTTGACTGCCGGCGCCGCTATAGGCCCGTATGAGATCGTTCGCCGTCTCGGCTCAGGCGGCATGGGCGACATCTATCTCGCGGAAGACACGCGGCTCGGACGCAAAGTCGCACTCAAAGCATTGCCCGCGCACTTCACCAAAGATGCCGCGCGCGTTCGGCGATTTCAACTCGAAGCAAAAGCCGCCTCGGCACTGAGTCATCCGAACATCATCACGATCTACGAAATTGGACAAGTAGATCACCTGCACTACATCGTCTTCGAATTCATCGACGGGCAGACACTGCGGCAGCGCATGTCGACGGCGCCCCTTACGGTGCGCGAAGCGTTGCACGTCGCGAGCAGCGTAGCGGCCGCGTTACTGGGTGCGCACGAAGCGGGAATCGTGCATCGCGACGTGAAGCCGGAAAACATCATGATTCGCGCCGACGGCTTCGTGAAGATGCTCGACTTTGGCCTGGCGAAGTTGACTGAGCTGAAGGTGCCGGCTCCGAAAGCATTCACGCTGTTTCAGACAGAGCAAGGTATGGTAATGGGAACCGCTCCGTACATGTCGCCTGAGCAGGCGCGTGGACTGGCGATCGATCCGCGGACCGATATCTGGAGTCTCGGCGTCGTGCTTTACGAAATGGTGGCGGGCCGACCGCCGTTTGAAGGTCCAACACATCCTGACGTGCTGGTCGCGATTCTCGGCCGGGAACCTGTTCCGCTGCCGAGGTACCGGCCGGAAGTGCCGACGGAGTTGGAATGGATAATCAAGAAGGCGCTCCGTAAAGAACGAGACGAGCGTTACCAAACCGCGCGTGAGTTTCTGGCTGACTTGAAGAACCTCGCGCAACGGCTCGAGTTTGAGGAAGAGCTGGAACGCTCGATCAATACGACTGACGGCGCGTACAGCAATCGTCAATCGGCGAAATCAAGTCCGGAGATCGATTCGCTCGCGATCCTTCCGTTTCAGCACAACGATCCCGAGCCGGGCATGGAATACTTCAGCGACGGCCTCACCGAGACGATGATCAACGCACTTTCACGTCTGCCGGAACTGCGCGTGATGGCGTGGAGCACAGTCTCGCAGTACAAGGGCCAGCCGGCAGATCCGCGGCGCGTCGGCGGCGAGCTTCGTGTTCGCGCTGTGCTCACCGGCAGAATGATGCAGTCGACCGATCGTCTGCTGATCAAGTTGGAGCTGGTGGACGCCGGCGATGGCTCGCAGCTCTGGGCCGATAATTACACGTGCAATCCGTCGGACGTGCTGAACGTCGAGACTCAGATTGCCAGCGAAATATCGGAGCGGCTGCTGGTCCACATAACGACTGAGGAACGGAAGCAGCTTACTAAACGTCCCACCGACAACGTCGAGGCCTATCACGCGTATCTCAAGGGACGTTACTGCTGGAACAAGCGCACCGATCAGGACGTGAGAAACGCCATCGAATACTTCAAGAAGGCTATCGATGCCGATCCGACCTACGCGCTGGCCTACGTCGGACTCGCTGACTCGTACCTCGTGCTCGGAGGTTTTGGTATCGCCACCCTCGCGCCAAAGGATGCCTTTCCGAAGGCCTGCCAGGCTATCGCGCGGGCGCTCCAAATCGACGATACGCTGGCTGAAGCGCACACGTCGCTCGGATATTGTCTTGCAAACTACGACTGGAATTGGACCGCCGCTCAACATGAATTCGATCGCGCCCTGGAATTGAAGCCTAGTTATGCGGTAGCACATCACTGGTATGGCTTCCTCCACCTCGCCGCGTTTGGCCGTTTGGATGAAGCAATCGCGGAGATGCGATACGCGCTCGATCTCGATCCGCTTTCGCTGCCGGTCGGTTCAAACATCGGATTGATACTTTATCTCGCTCGCCGCTACGACGAGGCGCTCGCACACTTCAAGCGCAATCTCGAGATGGACCGAAGTTTTGTCTACACGCACTGGGAGATGGGCCTGGCCTACGAACAATGCGGCCGGTATGACGAAGCGATCGCGGCTTTCCAAAAGGCGATCACTCTTTCCGGAACGAGCACGCTGCCGCGCGCCTTGCTCGCACGCACTTATGCCCTGGCTGGTAAAAAGAGTGAAGCCCTGGCTTTGCTTGACGAGCTGAGCGAGCTCTCCACTCAACATTACGTTTCGCCATATCGGATTGCAGCAGTTCATGCAGCACTCGGCGATAGAGATCGCGCGTTTGCATGGCTCGAACATGCTTACGGCGGCCGCGACGGGTGGTTAATCTGGCTGGCGGTGGATCCAGTTGTGGATGTGCTGCGGTCCGATGCGCGATTAACGGAGCTGCTGCACAAGTTGGGTTTGCCGGTGGTGCGCGGCGAGACCGCCGCTTCAGACTCTCGCTCAACGGCTGCGCCCGCCGGTTTGCTTCAACGGTACGGGCGTGTCGCACTTGTCTCACTGGCGATCGTTTTGCTGTTAGCCGGCGGTTATGCGCTATTCAAAATCTTCAGTGCCAAAAGGACCGCCAATGGTCCACTGCCCGTCAGCTTTCAACAGGTCACGTACCAGTCGGGCCCCGAATTCTTTCCCTCGCTCTCGCCGGACGGCAAAGCAACCGTCTACGCGAGTCGCGCCTCCGGAAACTGGGACATCTACTTCCAACGAATCGGCGACGGCAGTCTGATCAACTTGACGAAAGACTCCCCCGCGGACGACTCACAGCCGGCGTTCTCGCCTGACGGTGCGCGCATCGCCTTTCGCTCCGAACGCGACGGCGGCGGCGTTTACGTCATGAACGCGAATGGCGAATCATCAGTTCGCGTGTCTGACTTCGGCTACTCGCCTTCATGGTCGCCTGACGGCGCACAGATCTTGGTGGGCACTGAAAAGATCCCGCAGCCTTCGACGCGTCCGACGAAGAGCCAGCTCTGGATGATCGACTTAAAGTCAGGACAGAGACAACGCATCTCAGAAGGCGACGCGCTACAGCCGTCTTTCTCGCCCAATCGCAAACGGATCGCTTATTGGAGCCGCGGGGATCGCTACGGACAACGCGAGCATATCTGGACCATTCCTGCCGGCGGCGGTGATCCCGTGGCAGTAACGGATGGCTCCTCAACAGATCTTAATCCGGTCTGGTCACCCGACGGGAAGTATCTGTACTTCTCCAGCAATCGCGGTGGCAGTTCGAACATTTGGCGCGTGGGAATCGACGAAGAAACGGGAGCGGTCGCCGGCGCCGCCGAAGCCGTCACCTCGAGCGGCGCAACGACTTCTATTCTCTATCTCAGCTTCTCGCGTACCGGACAGCTCGCGTATTCCGCGCAGACAGACATTCGCAATCTTCGCAGTGTCTCGTTCAATCCCGCGCAGGGAGCAGTAGGCAAGCTTGTGCCGGTCACGCAAGGCTCGTTACAGTTATGGTTCCCTGACGTCTCACCCGACGGCGAGTGGCTGACCGCGTATTCGATGGGCCAGCAACGGCACATCTACGTCATGCGCTCCGACGGTTCGGACCAGCACGATCTCACGCCCGATAACTTCCGCCACGCGTGGCCGCGCTGGTCTCCCGACGGACAACGCATCGCGTTTACCTCGCGCCGCACGGGTGACTACGAGCTTTGGATAATGAATCGCGACGGTTCCGGGTTGCGCCAGCTGACGCAAAGCAGTGGCGGCCATTACGCGCCGTGGTCTAAAGACGGCAGCATGATCGCCTATTCCATCCACACGCCAAGGAATGATTGCGTCGTGATCAATCCAGACAAGGCATGGGGCGATCAAAGATTCATCTATCTATCTCAGCTGAGCGATGCGAGCTTATCTTTTGAAGGCTGGTCCTGGTCGTCGGATGGGAAAAAGCTGGCCGGCATAAAGCACCTGCCGAATGGAGTTCACTCGGGCATCGGCATCTACGATCTGGAAGCGAAGACTTACGACTGGTTAACTGATTTCGGCGACTGGCCCATCTGGCTGAATGACGATCGTCACCTGCTCTTCGTGAGCCAGGGAACGATCTATCTCTACGACATGCAATCGCGAAAGTATCACCAGTTGTTTGTAGTCACCGATCAGGACGTGGACATCGGCAGCCCCGCACTCTCTCGCGACAACCGCACAATCTACTTCACCTACGTCGCCGCCGAGGCAGACGTCTGGCTCATGGATCTGGCCCAGAAATAACGGCTCGCTAATTCGACGCGGGCGCCGTGACGCGATCCCATTCTTCGTACAGGCTCTTCAACTGCGCTTCAGTCTGCTGGTATTGATCGTTGAGCGAGATCAGGCGCGCGGCGTCGCGGGCGACTTCAGGCGTGCCCATCTGCTCGGAGATCTCGTTGAGACGCGACTCTGC
>JBKPPP010000027.1:0-21009 GCA_046733615.1 Acidobacteriota bacterium
CGGCGCAACATCAGTGGCCCGCTGCAAGTCCTCCGGCTCCCAACACACTACGACTTTCGCGAGCTGCGTCTCACGCCTGCCGAAACACGCGCACGTCTCGCGCGAACCGGCATCAACAACGTCGTCGCTTTTCAAACGCGCAATCCGCTGCACCGCGCGCACGAAGAGTTGACGAAGGAAGCGACGCAGCAAGTCGACGGCGTGCTGCTGCTGCACCCGGTCGTCGGCCTGACCAAACCGGGCGACATCGATCACTTCACGCGCGTCCGCACTTACAAGGCGCTCGCCGCCAAATACTACGATCCCGACCGCATCCTGCTCGCGCTGCTGCCGCTCGCGATGCGGCTCGCCGGGCCGCGCGAGGCGCTCTGGCACGCGCTGATCCGGCGAAACTACGGCGCCAACCACATGATCATCGGGCGCGATCACGCCAGCCCCGGCAACGACTCGTACGGCAATCCGTTTTATCCGCCGTACGCGGCGCAGGAGCTGGTGCAGAGTTTCGAGGATGAAGTCGGCGTGCGCGTGCTGCCGTTTGGTGAGTTTGTCTATCTGCCTGACGAGGATCGCTACGAAGATCTGCGACGCGTCGGCCGGCAGGTTGCGACGGCGCAACTTTCGGGGACGTTGATTCGAGACTGGTATCGCAGCGGCGGCGCGGAGTTGCCCTCGTGGTTTGCGCGGCCGGAAGTTACGGCGGCGATCGCCGACACGTATCCGCCGCGTCACAAGCAGGGTTTTTGTATCTGGTTCACCGGGCTGAGTGCGTCGGGCAAATCGACCACGGCGGAAATACTGACCGTGTTGCTACAGGAGTTTGGCCGACAAGTGACGCTGCTCGACGGCGACATCGTGCGCCACAATCTTTCGCGAGGACTCGGCTTCAGCAAGGAAGATCGCGATGCGAACATCCGCAGAATCGGGTTTGTCGCGGCCGAGATCGTGAAGCATCAGGGAACCGTTGTGTGCGCGGCAGTCAGCCCGTACCGCGCGACGCGCAACGACGTGAAGAACATGGTGGGCGCAGATCGCTTTGTGGAAGTTTTTGTGAACACGCCGCTCGAAGAGTGCGAGCGGCGCGACACGAAAGGCATGTATTTGAAAGCGCGACGCGGCGAGTTGAAAAACTTCACCGGGATCGACGATCCCTACGAGCCGCCCCTGAATCCCGAACTCGAACTGGAAACACTCAACCAGACCGCCGAACAGAACGCCCGCCTGATCATCGACTACCTGAGAGAGCGCGAATTTCTGATTTAGTGCTGCTGCGTCGCGGCTTGGCGGCGAGCTAGTAAACGCGCGGCTTGCAGCTCGGCGAGCTCCTGTTTCGCGAGTTGCTGCTGGCGGCGCTTGTCTTCCGCCCGCTCTTTCACAAGCACCGCGCCGACCGCGACGAAGATGAAATAGAAGACCAGCAACTGCGAACGCTGGCGATAGGCTGTGCCGACGTTTCCCTGGAACAGCGAGTAGGCGAGAGTCAGCATCGTCGTGAAGATCACGATCGGAGCCACGTGCCGCAGCCGGTGCTTCAGCGCATACCACAAGCCCAGCACCAAGAGCGGAAACGCGGCCCACCAGACAAGCATCTCCGGCAGCGTGATGCTCTGCCGCAGCGTCGCCATGTCCCACGGGAACGGCGCGAAGAGCAAGTACACAAGTCCGACGGGAATCGCGGTGAGTGCGCCCTCGGTCGTGCCGACGTCCACGTCCTTGCCAAAACCCGATCCGGCGCCGGACTGGTCGAGCCGGCTCATCTGAATCGTTCTCAAATTGCCGTAACGGGTGAACTGCGTGCCCGCGTAACGCAAGACGCCGAACCACGTAAACGCGAGCCCAATCACACCGACGGCGATGAATCGCTGTATGAAACTTTGCGCGTTCATCGTCCTCGCGCCGAGAATGAAACTGCCAAACACCGCCGCCGCCATCATGTAGAAAATGTAGAAACGCAAACTGAGGAGCGAAGCCAGACAAAGCCCCAGCACCACCAGGTACCCGACGGTAATTCGTTCCATCAATTTCAGGGTGGCGAAAATCGACAGCGCCAGCGCCATGATGATCAAGCCGTCTTTCAAGGCTTGTGAAGACCAGAGGATCAGCGAGGGGAAGAACGCCACGAGCACCGCCGCCACGCGCGAAACGCGCGTGTTGTTGAAGAGCGTTTGCGCGGCGTAGTAGACGACGATGGCCGTGGCCGCGCCGACGGCCGCGTTGAGAAGCTGGACCGCAAATATGTTCTCCCCGACAACCTCGTAGACGGCCGCGACGACATAGAGCATGCCCCACGCGCTCGCGCCTGAACTGATATAACCTTGATACTTCGTCGTGTGATAGGCGTCGCCGTGCCACGACAGCACCAACGATCGTCCGAAGATGTGATAGGTGTTTGCGTCGCCCCCGAAAAACTCTTCCTTACCGCCGACGAAGATGAGCGTGGCGACGATGATCCTCGCCAGCAGCGCCAATATAAAGAGACGCATCAGGAAAGTGCGCTCTTCACCCGAGCGCATGATGACAAACAGCGCCGGCAACGACATGAACGCGGAGACCGCGAGCGCGCCCGGTGCGTAGGTGGGGGTAAACCAGATCACACCGGCGCAGGTCAGCAGCGTAATGACGATAAGCAGAACGTTCATTGCAAATCAGATATCGTCCGGCAGGTCCGAACGCGTTTTTCTTTCAATTAAAAACTGGTCTTCACTACTGAGCTCTTTGATGGTCTTCGCCGGAACTCCGCCGATGAGTTTACCCTCATCGAGCAACGGTCCGGTAATCACCGCGCCGATTCCGACGATCGAACGCGCCGGAATCGCGCTACCGGGCGCCATGCGAATCTCGGAACCCAGGTAAACCAGCGAGCCGATCGTGATCGGCATCGTTCGTTGCCGGTTGTGCGTCCAGAGCGACGAGTTGCGGCCGCCGAGGATCACGCGCCGGCCAATCTCGACCCGATCCGTGAAGTCGATTTTATGCCCGGTCGTAACGATGCTGCCATCACCGAGAATGAACGTCGGGTCGATCTCGTTGACCACTTCCGGCTCGGGAATCGAGTTGATCTCGTTCATCCGGATGATCTCCGAGTAGCGTCCCAAACTCACTTCGGAGCCACCGCGAATGATATTCAGATGTCCGATCCGCGCGTGGTCGCCGATCGTCAGCTTCTCGACGCGCGTGATCACGTTCAGATGACCGATGCTCACACCGTCTTCAATCAAACACGTACCGGCGTCGATGATACTTACGCCGATGCGGACGCCCTTGCCAATCTTGTAGCCAAAGAACCAGCGATAAAAATTGCGCTTGAGGAACGACGGCAGCAACGCGAATAAAGCCAGGACCAGCAAACGGGATCTGCTCGTTCTCTGCATCGTCGATCAACGGACCAACTGCCTGCTCTCCAATTCAGCGGTGGCGCTGGCAACCTGATCCTGCGCCGCCTGTGCTCGTACCCATGCCAACAACTCCGGAATCCCCTGTTCGAGCGTAACCTGCGGCTCGTAGCCCAGCAACGACTTCGCCTTCGAGATGTCAGCCACGCAATGCCGGATATCTCCCTCACGATACTTGGCCACGATCTGCGGCTCGATGTCGAGGCCGAGACCTTTCGCCAGCAGATTGCTGACTTCAGTCACGGACGTGGGCACACCGGTGCCGACGTTGATGGCCTGATAGTTTGCGCGGTCCGACTCAAGCGCCAGCAGATTAGCGCGCACGATGTCGCTGACGTGCACAAAATCGCGCGTCTGTTCGCCGTCTTCGAAGATCATCGGTGGATTTCCGTTGAGCAGCCGGGCCGAGAAGATCGCGCACACGCCGGTGTAGGGATTTGAAAGCGCCTGTCGTGGCCCATAAACATTGAAGTAGCGCAGGGCGACCACCGGAATTCCATACGAGCGGCCGACCGCGAGGCAAAACTGCTCCTGATCCTGTTTCGTGACAGCATAGATCGAAGTCGGAAACAGCGGCTTCTCTTCCGTCGTCGGCGCTGGCGAAAGCTCTTTGCCGCACGTCGGACACTCGACTTCCCAACGCCGATCGCGCAGTTGCTCCGCCGAGCGTAGTTGCGGCGCGACAGCTCCGCACTGCTCGCAAGTGTACGCACCCTCGCCGTAGATCGACATCGACGAAGCGACAACCAGCTTCCGAAGCTGCGAGCGACGCGCCAGCACCGCTTCGAGTAACACCGCCGTGCCGAGATCGTTGGCGCGCACGTAGCGCTCGATCTCGTACATCGACTGGCCCACGCCGACTTCCGCCGCTTCATGAAAGACGACCTCGATTCCTTTCAGCGCCGCATCGACAGCCGCGCGATCGCACACATCCGCGCGCACGAATTCAGCCGCCGAGTTTGTGTACTGCGCCACGCCGTCGTCGCCGTGAACCTGCGACACGAGCGCGTCGAGCACGCGCACACGATGCCCCTGCTCTACCAGCGCATCCACCAGATGCGAGCCGATAAAACCGGCCCCGCCCGTAACCAGCACGTTAGCTTTTTTCAAAGTGGTCCCCCCTCGCTTCCCCCTGATTCAGTCGCTAGCCGTGATTCTCCGTTGCGGCCGACCGCGAAGGCAACGCGGTTTCGTTGCGCACCTTCGCATCACGAACTACCGATTTAAAAACTTCGTAAACTCTCGGCGCCTGCGCCCGCGCTGAATACTTTTCCCGCAGCGTCGCGCGGCCTGCCTCGCCGAGTCGTTGGCGCAGTTCCGGCGAACGCAACAAACGCGTCAGCTTCTCGATCCACTCGGCCTTCGACGCGGCGAGCAATCCGTTCACGCCGTCCTGGATAATCTGGCTATTTACACCAACCGGCGAACAGATCACCGGAATGCCGAGCGCCATGAACTGAAGCGCCTTCAGTCCACACTTGCCTTTGCTCCATTTGTCTTCCGGCAAAGGCATGATGCCGATGTCGACGCCGTCGAGATCGGTTACTTCGGTTTCCGCATGCCACATTCTCACTTCGACGTCGAGTGGCGGGCACTCGTAAACGGGCGTGCCGATCACTCGCAACTGGAACTTCTCAGTCTGCGCCAGCTCTTTGAGCGCTTCGCGCAACGTATCGAGATGCGGGACTGTGCTGTGACTGCCGGTCCAGCCGATGACCGGTGGGCCGCTATGTGACTCATTGCGCGGCCCGCGCGGCAGCAGTTGATACCGATCGGTGTCGATCGTGGTGGGAATCACGGTGACGTTGTCGTTCACCTGCCGCGCGTACTCCGCCAGGTAGGGATTTCCGACCATCACGTGCGACGCGAGCCGGCAGATTGTCTTCGTCTTCGAAGCAAACTTCAGATAACTCAGATAACCATTCGACGGGCTGCGATAGGAAACAAAGATCGCGTCGTCGAAATCGAAGACCATCGGCGTGCGCTGTTGATGGATTAGTCTTTCGAAGACGGGCGGACCGAGCAGCGCCGCCTCGCGCATGATGTAGACCAGATCGTAATTGCGCGCCTTGTTGACGTGTGACAGACGCCGGGCGAAGCCGCGGCTGACGAGGCGCATCTTCTTCGCGAGATTGCCGGGTTTGTAGACCAGCGAATGCAGCTCTTCGTCTTCGAAAGGCGCATAGGTGATCTCGACGCCGCGTTCCCGCAGCAATGGCTCCCACTGCTCGAGCCGGTACCGCTGGCTGGGCGAGGTGTTGTAAATGGCCGGCACTAGGGCGAGAACACGCATCTTTCTTGTGTCCGACAGTATAAGAAACGCTCAGCGTGATGACTAGTTCAAGACCCGCTCGTAAAGCGACGTGTAGCGCTCGACGCCGACAGTGTTGAGATCGAAGACCTGCTCGGCGATGCGCCGCGCGCGAGCTCGCGCGTCCGGCTCAGCGGCCATGACTCGGATGCTCGCTCCGGCCCGCGCAAACTCTTCGCCTGTGAAATCTTTGACTAAAACTCCGGCGTGCCATTGATGAATGAGCGCGTCGGAGTCGCCGATGCCGGCGTTTATGATCAGCGGCAGTCCGCACGCGAGATATTCCGCATTCTTCGTCGGCGACGACGCGATCTTCGACAGGCACGGCTTGATGAATGATAAACCCGCGTCGGCAGCGGCAAGATACGAGGGCACTTCCGCCGCCGCTACCGAGCGTAGGCTATAACTCTGCGGGCCGACCTCGTGGCTCTTCATCAGTTGTTTGACGCGCTCGTGCATGCCGTTCGTGAGCCACAACATGTGCGCGTTCCCATTGCCCTGAAGGAACTGCGCGAAGAACGCGGCCATCTGTTCCGTCAAATACCAGCCGCCGGTCGAGCCACTGTAGACGATGGTGAACTGGTCTTTCACTCCGAGCTCGCTTCGACGTCGCGCGCGATCGTCTTCACTGAACCTGAACCGCGAAAGATCGACACAACACGGAATCACTTCGTGATGCACCTGTCTGCCCATCAGTCCCGGCCACTCGCGAACGATGGGCCAGATACGTTCGGTGAGCGTGACGATGGCGTCGGTGCCGGCGAGGATGCGACGTTCAGTGGCTTTCGTGAGCCGATAAGGCAACTCGTCTTTGCGCCAGTGCTGTGCGTCGACGTACTCCTCCGCCATCAGTCCGCGCAGGTCGAAGATCATCCTCGTGCCGAATGTCTTTTTGAGCGCCAGCGCGATTGTCGCCGGTATGTGAGCACGCGCATGAACCATCTCGATGCGGTTACGCCGCACGAGTGAGCTTGCTTTCGTGATTCCCGCGAGCACGTCGTAGATCGTGGCGGGCACGGTCGGATGTTGATGATAACGAAGCCAGTGCCAGTCGATGCCCTGCGTTTGCAGCTCACGCCGCAGCTGCTCGCACTTGGGCGCGTCTGACATGAAGGCGCGGTCGCGTTCGAAACTCAGCAGCGTGAAGCGGACGCCGCGCTTCGCCAGCTCGCGCAGGTAGGGCAGCACCTGCGTCTGGCCCAGCGGATCGAGCATGCCATTATAGGAGATGAAGAGAACGCGACGGCCTTCAAGCGCCATTTCCGGCCTCCACCGCCGTCTTGCGATTCGAGCGAAACGAATCAAACAGCAGCCACTGCACGCTGCCGGCGATCGCCGCCGCATCGAGCACCGCGAGCAGCGACATCACCAGCGCGCCGCGAACGAGGTTGTGAGTGAGCGAGGCCGGGTAGCAATGCCGATTGCGCCGGATCGAGACCAGCGCTCGTGCGGCCAGCATCAGCAGCCATAATGCGAGCAGGAGCCAAACCCAGCGCGGATCGACCAGCAAAACAACTGCCAGCAAGCCAAGCAGCAACGCGTACCGCACCAGGATCGTCGCCTGCCACTGGCGCCACAATCCGGCGCGAATGTTGTTGCGCGAGTAGACGAGAAACCGCTTGAACGTCGCACCGAGAGTAGGCCGCAAATTCCAGTGCACCTGCGCTCGCGGCTCGAAGACCGTCCGATAACCCGCCTGCTCGACGCGATCCATGAAAACCAGGTCTTCCGCCGAACGCAGGTCTTCAGGAAACCCACTCACCGCGGCCCACGCTTCACGGCGCAACAACGTGGACGCAATGAAGCGCGGCCGCGACACGATGCCTTCGCGCGGCGCCGGCGGCGGAACATACGCTATCGCCGCGCATTCTTTGAAAAACGTGTCCGTCACCGGTTCCCACGATCCGTAAACCACGTCGATCGTTTTGTCCTGCGCGGCGCGCGTGACGAGTGTTTCGAGCCAATCGTTCGCTAGACGAATGCCGGCATCTGTGAACGCGAGCCATTCAGACCTGGCGGCAGCGGCGCCGAGATTGCGGCCGCGTCCGGGCAGTGCGGCGCCCGCGCGGATGAGTCTCACCGGCGCGCCATGGCGAATGTATTCTTCGATTATTTGCGGCGTGGCGTCGACCGATCCGCCATCCGTGATGACTATCTCGTCTGGTGGGCGCGTCTGCTTCAGCAGGCTGTCGAGCAGCTCGCGAATGGACTGCTCTTCATCCCGAACCGGAACAATAACGCTGACTCTCATGTCAGAAGAAAGTTACCACTTTATGCGCTGGTTCAGTGGCTGTTACTCAGGGTCAGCCGGCGCAGGCAGCCCCAGAACGGACGATTGAACAGGCCCTCCGGGTGAGTGGCGAGGGCGCGCATCAGCCAGTTCGCAGCTTCCGATTTCCGGCCTGCCTCGCTGGCCGCGTATGAGAGCCGCAGAAAGCGCGTCGCGCGGCACCAGCGCTGGTCCGCGCCCTTCAATTGCGGTTCGTAAAGCTCGGCGATCTGGTCAAACTCCTCGTTCAACCGCTGGCCTTCGGCGATCGTCTTGCTCACCGGGTGCAGCCGGTATCCGGCCATCGGCAACGGCAGATGCTCGCACCTGTATCCGTTCAGCAATAGACGAATGTACATGTCGTGATCGAAATCGTAGTTCCACCGTTCCTGAAATCCCGACTTGATGAGCTCGGTGTGCCAGAAGTGGGCCGGCTGCGGTGCGCGATAGGCCCAGGAAAGACACTGTGCGGCGGAACGCGGCACCACTGAATGAATCATCTGCGTCTCGTGACCGTCGCCAAACATGATTGCGTCGCCGCAGATCCAGCGACTCTCCGGATGCTGCGCGAAGTGGCTCATCACCGCGTTGAACGTGCCGGGTAGATAAACGTCGTCGCTGTTGATGAACGCGCAGATGTCGCCCGTCGCTCTTTCCAGTCCTTTATTGATCGCGTGGACCTGCCCGCGATCTTTTTCGCTGGTCCAGTAAGTCAGCCGATGCTCGTAGCGGCGAATCACTTCGACGCTCTCGTCGGAGCTGCCACCGTCGATGACCATGTACTCGAGCGGCTCGTAGCCCTGATTCAACACAGACAGAATGGTCTCTTCGAGGAACCTGCCCTGATTGAATGAAGGAGTGATGATTGTGAGTTTTGTCGCCATGCAGTGTGCACTCGTTACGGCGCGAAGCTTTTGATCGTTTCGACGACGTAAGTCTGTTGCACCTCACTGAGCTCGGGATACGCGGGCAGCGCGAAAGTCTCCGCGGCCGCACGCTCCGCTTCCGGGAACGTTCCCTCTTTATAACCGAGATACGCGAAACACTCCTGCCGGTGAAGCGGAATGGGGTAGTAGACTTTCGTGCCGACGCCGTGCTGCCGCAAATGCTCCATCAGCGCGTCGCGATATTTGGGCACGCGAATCACGTACTGATGAAAGATGTGGCGGCAGTCGGGCCGCACGAAAGGCGTCGTAACCTCAAAACTCAGGTTCGCTTCACTCAGCAGCTTTGTATAAAACGCCGCGCGACTTGCTCGCTCGTCAGACCACTGGTCGAGACGCGGCAGCTTCACGTTCAGCACCGCTGCTTGCAACTCGTCCAGACGGCTGTTGATGCCGACTTCCGTGTGCTGGTACTCGGTGATGCCGCCGTGCGCGCGTAGCCGTCGCATACGCTCCGCCAGTCGATCGTCACTCGTGGTCACGATGCCGCCGTCGCCCGCGCCGCCGAGGTTCTTCGTCGGGTAAAAACTGAAACAGCCTACGACGCCCATCGAACCCGCGCGCCGGCCGCGATCGGTGGCGCCGATCGCCTGCGCGGCGTCTTCGACGACCGGAATCCCGCGCCGCTCGCCCAGCTCGAGCAGGGGATCCATCTCCGCGCACTGGCCATAAATATGCACGGGCAAGAGGGCCTTGGTTCGAGGCGTGATCGCGTCCGCAACCTGCGAAACGTCGAGATTGTAGGTCGCCGGATCGATGTCTACAAAAACCGGCCGCGCGCCGAGTCGCGCGATGCAACTGCCGGTCGCGAAAAAACTGAACGGAGTCGTGATCACTTCATCGCCGGTGGTGACGTCGAGCGCCATCAGCGCCAGCAACAGCGCATCCGACCCGGAAGCACAACCGACCGCATGTTTCGTATTTGTGTACTCGGCAATAGAACGCTCGAGCCGCTTCACTTCATCGCCTAGCACAAATCGCTGCGACTCCAGCACGCGCTCGATTGCCTGGCGCGTCTGGTCTCGCAACGAGGCATACTGCGCCTGTAGATCCAGAAGCGGAACGTTCATACCGTAAGGCTTGGGTTGATCGATCAGGAAACTCTGCGTGCTCGTTGTCGACGGTCGACTCAACTCAGGCGGTCTCACCCGCCGAGGCATCTCGCTCGCCGTCAGTTTCAGTCGAGTAATAATTCGAGTAGTAACCCGAATAGTAGTAATCGGTCGACTCCATCTTCACGTTGTTCAGGACCACGCCGAAGATGTGCGCGCCGACGTCGAGTAACTGTTGTTTGGCCCGTCGCACGACTGCGCGCGAGCTGCGTCCGCCGTGGACGACGAGCATCACGCCGTCGACCATCGTGGATAGAATCGACGCATCCGTAAACGAGATTGCCGGCGGCGAGTCGATGATGATGTGCTGGAATCTCTCGCTCAACTGGCCGAGCAGCCGCCGCATCTCCTCGGAACCGAGCAGCTCGGCAGGGTTGGGCGGCACCGGGCCCGAAGTCAGCACCTTCAGGTTTGGTGTCTTGGGATACGTCTGCAAAAGGTTGTCGAGATTTCTTTCTCCCGAGAGCCAGGTCGTCAACCCGCGCGAGTTTGGCACTTCAAACTGCGCGTGCAGCCGCGGCCGGCGCAGGTCGCAATCGATGATTAAAACTTCCGCGCCGGTTTGCGCGAGCATGAACGCCGTGTTGATGGCCGTCGTCGTCTTGCCTTCCGACGGCTGACTCGACGTCACGAGGATCGTCCTGGGTGGTTGGCCCGCGGAAGAGAGCAACAGTGACGTTCGCAGGTGCCGGTACGACTCGGCGATGGGCGAGCGCACGTCGTCGATCATCGCCAGGGCTGTCGACTCCGATCGTCCGGCCGCCGCCGCTGGCGGTAATCCCTTCAAACGGCCGCCGCCGTGACTCGCCGGAATCATTGCCAGCGCCGGCAGGTGAATGTAGCGATCGATGTCGTCGAGCGACTTCACCGTGTCGTCGAGGAAGTCGAGCAGGAATGCCAAACCGATACCCGCAAACAGCGACAGCACAAACGCGATCGTCACGTTGCGAAAGCGCGGCGGGCCGACGGGCGAGCGCGGCACGCGGCTGTAGTTTTCAATGCTGACTTCATTACCGCGATCGCCCTGCGCGATCTGAAGCTCACGTTGTTTTTGCAGCAGCGTGTTCAGGTATTGCTTGTTGGTTTCGAGCCGCTGCATGTACTCGGTCATCTCGATCTGATCGCGCGTCTGCTGGTTTGTCGCGCCGCGTTGCTGGTTGTAGCGCTCGGCAACGCTCTTCTCGTGAGCCAGGGAAGTTTCGTACTGCTTCTGCAAACCGATGATGGCATCGTCGGCGGCTTTGTTGAGCTCCTCTTCGAGCCGCGCAATAGAGACCTGAAGTTTCTTTACTTCGGGCCATTCCTTCGTGTAGGTAACTTCCAGCGCAGCCTTCTTCTCTTTCAGTGCCGAAACTCGATCCTGAAGCGCAGTGATCCGTTCCGACTTCTGCACTTCGGGAACAGAAAACTTATCGGAGGTCGCTTTGGCGCTGAGATAGATCGCCTGTGCTTCTTTACGCTGGTTCTCGGCCTCGAGCAGTTGCTTGCTCAGATCGGTCAGACGCATCGCCTCGACGTTGTAAGTGTTGTCGATCGTCGGCGGCAGTCCCTTGTCGCGCGCGAAATTGAACAGTGCTTCCTGATCGTGCCGGATCTTCTCCTGTAGCCCGGCGATCTCGCGCATCAGGATGTCTTCCGCCTCCGTCGAATTTTCCGTAGCGCGTTCGACGTTGTTCTCACGGAAAACTTCGGCGAGCGTGTTGGCCACTTTCTGGGCCATTTCCGGATCGGTGTGCTGATACTTGATGATGAATAGATTGGTGCCGACGACTCCTTCCACTTGCTCGCCCGCCATGATCGCGTCTTCGTACGGTTCCAGCGCCGACAGCTCTTCTGGCGTCAGCGGGTCATCTTTAAGACGCGCGGCGCCGATGACGTTCAGAGTCTTGCGCTGTTGCGCGGCCGGCGCTTTCTTGTTGTCGCCGGTGAACATCCGTTTGATGGCCGTGAAGATTCCGCCCTGCGCCTGCGAACCGAAAAAAGAGGGGTTGTGCTGTAGATCCAGCGACAGTGTCACTTGCCGTGCGAGTGCCGGACTCTCCAACAATTTGACCTGCGTGCCCCAGAAGTTCGCGTCCGGTTGCGCGTTCAGTACAAAGTCTTTGGTCTGGAGAACGTTCTTCGCTCTTTGCTCGATGCGAATAGTGGTCTGGGCTTCGTAAATCGACGGCTGGCGAAACATCTGAATCGCCACCAAAGAAGTGACCACGAGGCAGAGGCTGAGGATGAGCCACTTGCGTTTCAGCACCACGAACAAGTAGTCGCGAAGCTGGCTCGGCTCGCTGGCGGCAGGCCCGTAAGATCTGACCTGGCCAATATCGCTGAGCGGTCTATCGAGGGTGCGTTCGACGGCCGGCATCGGCATTAAGCGGTTATCTTGCGACATCATATTTTCCGGCTTTCCAATCAGATAAATCCAAGAGGGGAGAATAATAACAGAGACTCGCAGGGAGGCAAGTCGCAATCAAACTGCGATGCCGCGATTTTGGCCCTGATCGTGGCCGGAATGAGCCACAAAGTGGGCCAGCGATTCCTGCCAGTGGGGGAGATTTTGGAGCCCGACCGCAGGCGACAGCAGGCACTTCAATTTCGAGTTTCGCGGACGCGGCGCGGGCCGCGGCAGCGAGTCCATCGTGACTGACTCGATTAGCGCCGGGTCGCACTGCGCGAGTTTCAACGCCTCGAAGGCAAACGTTTCGAAACTGGCGCCGTCGCCGGAGTTCACGACGTGAAAAACGCCCGGCAGGTCCAGCTCCGCTAACTCTCGCAGCCGCACTGCGAGATCGCGCGCGTAAGTGGGCGTGCCCCAGCAGTCGCGAATCGCTTTCAGTTTTTCGCCGCTGCGGGCCGAATCGAGCATCGTGCTCAGAAAGTTTCGCCCGCCCGGACCAAAGATGTAGCCGGAGCGGACGACGACGGTGCGCGCATGCTCCTGCTGCGGCAGTCGCTCACCCTCCAATTTTGAGCGGCCGTAGACACTTATGGGGCGCGGATTGTCACGCTGCGTGTAGAAACCTTCTTTGAGTCCATCGAAAACGTAATCGGTGGAGATCGTGATCAGCAGCGCGTCTACTTTGCGGCACGCGCGCGCGAGATTTCGCGGGCCGAGCGCATTTTCTCTCTCGGCTTTTGCGGGATCACTTTCACAGCCGTCCACGTTTGTCCACGCGGCGCAGTTGATCACCGCGTCAGGCTGCTGCTGCGTGATAACCGCAGCAACTCGTTCCGCGTCGGCGATGTCCAGCGAACCGCGATCGCAGGCTACAACTTCATCGCCGTTCGCGCGGCAATGTTGCGCCGTGGCGCTGCCGACCAGCCCGCCCGCACCGGTGATCAGAATCTTCTTCAATCGACGCTGACCTCAGTTCCGTACTGGACTTTGTAGTAATCGCGGTAAGCACCGCTGCGCGTCTTCCTGATCCAATCGCCGTTTTCCCGGTACCAGTCGATCGTCTTTGCAAGGCCCGTCTGCCAGGTCTCGCGCGGCCGCCAGTTCAGTTCCGACTCGATCAGCGACGGATCGATGGCGTAACGGCGATCGTGGCCGAGGCGATCATTGACGTGTTGAATCAGAGTGCGCGGTTTGCCGAGCGCCTCGAGCACTGAATGGACGACTTCGAGATTGCGTCGCGGATTGCGCGCGCCGATGTTGTAAACGCCGCCGGGTCTGCCTTTTTCCAGGACCGCGAGAATCGCCCGGCAGTGGTCTTCGACATAAATCCAGTCACGCACGTTCATTCCGTCGCCGTAAACTGGAATCGGCTGGTTGTTAAACGTATTAGCGAGTGCGAGCGGCAGGAACTTCTCGGGAAACTGGCGTGGTCCGTAGTTGTTGCCGCAACGAGTGATGACGGTATCGAGCCCGAAAGTGTGATGGGCCGCGCGCACGAGATGTTCGGCTGCGGCTTTTGAAGCCGCGTATGGGCTGTTGGGCGCAAACGGCGAGTCTTCAGTAAAAAAGGCATCGTCTTGTTCGGGCAGACTTCCCATCACTTCGTCAGTCGATATTTGCACAAAGCGCCGAACGCCTTTTTTGCGGGAAGCATCGAGCAGCACTTGCGTGCCGACCACGTTTGTGCGCAGGAAGTCGTCAGCCGAAGCGATGCTGCGGTCTACGTGCGACTCGGCGGCGAAGTTTATGAGTGCATCGGTTTCCGGGTCGAGCGCCGCCGCGACTGCTTCCGGCTCGGCGATGTCACCGCGAACGAACCGGTGGCGCCTCTCCTCCAGACCGGCCAGGTTTTCGAGATTGCCGGCGTAGGTCAGCGCGTCGAAGTTAGTGATTACGCAATCGGTTGTTTCTTCGAGCAGGAGCCGCACGAACGCCGATCCGATGAAGCCTGCCCCGCCGGTAACGAAGACTTTTCGCATGTACCCTTACAAAAGCTCCGACTCAGTTTGGACCACCGAAAATCTTTTCGTCATTATAGTGTACCTTTTCGAGGAATGAATGCGCGTTATGGATGGGAGAGGGAATATTGCAGTCACCTCGTTCAGGCCTCCCATACGCTTTCAGAAAAAATTCAGAAGTTTCAACATATATTTGATTGACATCAAAAGTGAGTTGGAGTAAAAAACTGCGCCTTCAAATCAGGAGACGATCTTGCATGGATCAAGATTGTAGTCACGACTTGTAGTTCACGCTTTTGACCCTCGCTTTTCCGCCAGTTCCGTTACTGAGTTCCTTTCCCCATAAGGACACTTCATTACCGAGCAAAGGCGTTTTCACGTTGACCTTACGAACCCGGGGATTTCATGGATTCTGATAACTTATGTCTCAATCAACCATGGCCTTAACTCGGCGCTACTTCAGCCGAATAAATCTGCGTTCTGGACCCCCCAGACCTTCACTATAAGGAGAGAGTACAAATGATTAAGTTTTACCCCACTATCAAGGCGTTGGTCCTAGTTTCCTTCATCCTCGCCCTGGCTACAGCAGCCCAAGCCCAGGCAACACGTACCTGGGTATCCGGTGTCGGCGATGACGTTAACCCGTGCAGCCGCACTGCCCCCTGCAAAACATTCGCGGGCGCTATCTCAAAAACAGCCAAGGATGGGGAAATCAGCGTTCTTGATCCCGGTGGCTACGGCGCGGTGACCATCACCAAGTCGATCTACATCAACGGCACCCACGGCGCCGGTTACGGTTCCATCATCAACTCGCTGGTGAACGGAGTCGTCATCAATATCACCGACCCGGCCGACGTCCGTAAAGCCGTTCGTCTTCGCTCGCTCGACATCAACGGTGTTTCCAACGGCATCAACGGAGTCAGCGTCCTCGCCGCGAATAACGTTTTCGTGGAAGACTCGGTGATCGACGGAAACACCGGCGACGGCGTCAACTCGGGCATGGGCATCCGCGTCGCCACCGGCGGCACGGTCAATCTCTACGTCAGCGACACGATGATTCATAAGAACGTCAAGGGAATCAGAGTCGCTTCGACGGCGGGCTTCGCTTCCGCGGACATCAGGAACTGCAACATCGAAAACAACCAGACCGGTGTCGAGGCTGCTACTCTTAACAGCTTTGTGACCATCGATGATTCCCGCATTTCCAACAACTCGAGCAGCGGCGTCATTGCCAGTGCTTCCGGCTCGAACCTGACCGTTAATGAGTGCACGCTCATGCACAACGGCACTGCCATCAACGCGGGCGCCGGGTCGGCCGTCAAGGCCCTCAGCAACGGCGTGATCTTCAACACCACCGGATTCGGCGGGACCACCGCTAATATCCAGACCGACGGTCAGAACAGAAACGTCGGCAACAGCACGCCAGGCGCACCAGGCGGCGGTCTAGTCACAATTCACTAAACTCCGGTTTAGTTGGTCCTTCTTTGATTCCCCGCACGCTCCCACGGCGTGCGGGGATTCTTGTTTTGCATATTTTGTTGACATCAAAAGTGACTTGTAGTAAAAAACTGCGCCTTCAATTCAGGAGACGATCTTGCATGGCTCAAGATTGTAGTCACGACTTGTAGTTCACGCTGACCCTCGCTTTTCCGCCGTTCCGTTACTGAGTTCCTTTCCCGATAAGGACCTTCATTAATTTATGTCTCAATCAACCATGGCCTTAACTCGGCACAACTTCAGCCGAACCAATCTGCGTTCTGGCCCCCCCAGACCTTCACTAAAGGAGAGTAGAAATGATTAAGTTTTACCCCACTATCAAGGCGTTGGTCCTAGTTTCCTTCATCCTCGCCCTGGCTACAGCAGCCCAAGCGCAGACACGTACCTGGGTTTCCGGTGTGGGCGACGACCTTAACCCGTGCAGCCGCACTGCCCCCTGCAAAACGTTCGCGGGCGCTATCTCAAAAACAGCCAAGGATGGGGAGATCAGCGTTCTTGATCCCGGTGGCTACGGCGCGGTGACCATCACCAAGTCGATCTACATCAACGGTACCCACGGCGCCGGCTACGGTTCGATCCTCAACGCCTCGGTGAACGGCGTAATCATCAATATCACTGACATAAACGACGTCCGCAAGGCGGTCCGTCTCCGCTCGCTCGACATCAACGGCGCGTCCACCGGTATCAACGGCGTCAGCGTCCTCGCCGCGAATAACGTTTTTGTGGAAGACTCGGTGATCGACGGAAACACCGGCGACGGCACGACCTCCGGCATGGGCATCCGCGTGTCCACCGGCGGCACCGTCAATCTGTACGTCAGCGACACGATGATTCATAAGAACGTCAAGGGAATCAGAGTCGCTTCGACGGCCGGTTTCGCTTCTGCCGACATCAAGAACTGCAACATCGAAAACAACCAGACCGGCGTCGAAGCAGCTACCCTCAATTCGTTTGTGACAGTTGATGATTCCCGCATCTCAAAGAACTCGACCAACGGCGTCATTGCCAGTGCTTCGGGCTCAAATCTGACTGTTACCGACTGCACGCTCATGCATAACGGCACTGCCATCAATGCGGGCGCCGGTTCGGCCGTCAAGGCGCTCAGCAACGGCGTGATCTTCAACACCACCGGATTCGGCGGCACCACCGCCAATATCCAGACCGACGGTCAAAACAGAAACGTTGGCAACACTACCCCGGGCGCGCCGGGCGGTGGTCTAGTCACGGTCCATTAACTCCGGTTTAGTGGTCCTTCTTCAATTCCCCGCACGCTCCCGACTACGTGCGGGGAATTCTTACGCGGAAATTGATTGACTCGCAGAATAACTTGTAGTAGAAAGCACGGCCTCCAAACGGGACTTCCGATTTTGTTCTCGTTCACAGTCAAACCGATCCCCCAATCGCTTCGACTTCCCATTTACTCTAAACGACACTGACACTTCCACCCTTCTAAGGAGATTCAAACCATGAGTAGCACTCGTTTCTTTTTCGCTCCCCTGGGGCTTATTGTTCTGATTTTAACCCTCAGCTCACTGGCTAACGCACAGGCCACTCGAACCTGGGTATCCGGCGTAGGTGATGATGCCAATCCCTGTAGCCGCACCGCTCCCTGTAAAACTTTCGCCGGCGCGATTTCCAAGACTGCCGCCAGCGGCGAGATCTCGGTCCTCGATCCAGGCGGCTTTGGAGTTGTCACCATTACCAAGGCCATCACGATAAACGGCGACGGAACGCTGGCCGGAATCCTTAACGCCGGCACCACCGGCATCATCGTCAACGCCGGCGCGAACGACATCGTCTACATTCGCAACGTCTCGATTAACGGCGCGGGCACCGGCCTCAACGGAATCAGGTTTCTCGCCGGCAAGGCCCTCCACGTGGAGTACTGCAATATTTATGGCCAGGGCAATAACACCGCCGGAAACGGTCACGGTATCTTCGCGAACCTCGCAGCCTCGGGTAGTAATCTTTTCGTTAAGGAAACCAACATCAAGACCTGCGCAGTCGACGGAGTCGCGGTTCAAACTACCACCGGCTTTGCTGTGGGGCTTCTGGACCACGTCAGAGTGGAGGGTATGCCCACTGGTGTACTTGTCGGCAACAACGCCTTCGTCAGCATTCGTGATTCCGAGCTCAACGGCAATACCTCCACGGGCGTCAACATCACTGGTTCGGGCACGCCGACGGCCTACATCGAGAATTGCATGATCAATAACGGCGTTACGGCGATCAATGTCGGCGCGAGCGCGTTCTTGAATCTCTCGAGTACGACGATCGAAGGCAACACCACCGCCGTCGCCAGTGCAGCCCCCGCAGCCAATCTGAAATCGTCCGGCAACAATCGATTGCTCGCAAACACCAGTGACGGCGCCGCACTTCAAGTTGTTCTGCAAAAGTAGCTCTCCGGAAATTCCTGAAGCGGACGGCCGCTAAAGAGGAATGCTCCTCTTAGCCGGCGTCAGACCTCAGGTGAAAAGGATCAAGATATGACAAATGCAAAATGTTCAATGCGACTGCCGCCTGGACGTCGCCAGTATGATCCAGGCATTGATCCGAAGGAGAGCACCTGTAGAGCCACCCGCAGAGTTCCAATAGCGCGGTTGTGCGCTGTCCTGGCTCTTCTAATGATCGCTCTAACAATCCTTATTCCAACTTCCAGCTCCAGTTCGGCTTCTTCTTCAACGTCAACCAAAAACAGAGAAACAAAGTTTGCTGCTCTTCACCATCGCAGGAATCCTGCAAAGGGGTTGAAGAGAAATGAAGCGGGCCTGCTGGAAAAAATCGCGCGGCCGGTCGGTTTGCCGTCGAGCCGCTTTTTGAATCTCTTCCTGCCGCAGGGACCACCGCCGGCTGAAGCGCTCGCCACTTTCGAGGGCGACTGCACCACTGCCAAGACTGATTTCAATTTCGGCGACACCATCTGCGTCGTCGTAACAAACGCACCATCCGGAGGTGGAAACCAGCGACTGTTCTGGGGTCACACTGACGGTTTCCTGGCACGCGAGACCAATATCGCGAGCAGCAGTCAAAGCGACTCATTCGTGCTCACTCCGACTTCCGTCATCGCAGGTCTCACTCTAGACAACAAAGGTACCTGGAGAATTTTTAGTGTCGATGCGGACGGAGCACCGGTCGCGGATACCAATTTCACTATTCACGACCCGGCTACTCCCACCGCCGACCTGACGGTGTTCAAATTCCTAACCGCGGGCAGCAGTCTGGTCAATGAAAACACCGACGTGGACTTCACGATTGTGGTTGGCAATAACGGTCCGGATGCGGCAGCTAACGTTCATCTGGCTGACGCGATTCCGGATATCGCCACTTTCGTTTTGCTAAACCAGGACTCAGGGCCGGCGTTTACCTGCGGCGATCCGTCACCGTCAGACTGCACCATCGCGACGCTGGCCAAAGGCGCGCAGGCGACGTTTACCGCCCGGTACCACACGAACGGAGTTCTGGCCAACACTCCATCGACCTATTCGGCGACCGTCTCCAGTGACACCGCCGAATTGCACCCTGAAGACAACTCAGTGGAGGGTGAATTCAGCGTTGCGGTTACAGCCGTTACGACCGAGTGCACGCTGGTGTGCCCGGATAACATCACCACTGTGGCAAATACCACGGAAGGCAGCGAGCGTGGCGCACACGTGACGTTCGCTGGTGCGGAACCTTCGGGCGACTGCGGAGCTGTAACTGCATCTCCGTCGTCAGGATCGTTCTTCGCCGTGGGAACTCACACGGTGACTGTCACCTCCGAAACCGGCGGTGGAAGCTGTAGCTTCACGATCACCGTGGTGGACACCGGCACGAATCCACCATCAATCACCTGCCCCGCAAATGTTGAGACAAACGCCAACACCAGTTGCGAGGCGGTAGTGACACTCGGCACACCGGTCACTTCAGGCGATAACGTCACGGTGACCGCCAATCGCAGCGACGGCAAGCCCATGTTTGACTGCGATGCCAACGGTGAAAACTGTGTTCGAAAGAGCACTGATCTTCCGTTCGCAGCCGGAATCACGACTGTGACGTGGATCGCGTTTTCGCATGACACGCCGGGACCCTACGCAAACAACGACGACGAAGAGGCGCACCGAACAGGCAGCGCTTCGTGCACCCAAACAGTAACAGTCAATGACGTTACTCCGCCGAGCATTGCTCAGCCGCCAACCACTGTGTCTGCTGATGCGAGCTGTCAGTTTGTAATTCCGGACTACAGTTCGTTTGTCAGCGACAATTGTTCGTGTACGAGTTCAGATACGAGCGAGAGCTGTGACAATCATTCGTTAGTCGTCACTCAATCACCCGCACCTGGAACAGTAGTGGGACTTGGCACGCACGCAATCTCAATCTCAGCGAATGACGGTTCCAGCAACAACGGAGGGGCCGGCAATTCGACAACTCTCAACTTCAACCTTAACGTCGTCGATACGACGGCGCCGACCATAACGAGCTGTCCGACGGATATCACAACTGCCGCGGACACTGATTCGTGCTCGGCAATCGTAAATCCGGGGACTCCAACGGCCACGGACAATTGCGATAGCAGCGTGACCATCAATGGAACACGCAGCGATGGCCAGCCACTCAACTCGTCCTATCCAGTCGGTGTGACAACAATCACCTGGACTGCAACTGACGATGCCAACAACTCATCGTCGTGCACCCAGACTATTACCGTGAACGACACGCAGGCACCTGTGATTTCGTGTCCGGCGAACATCGTGCTCGAACCGACGTGCCCAACTGGAGCTGTTGCCAATTGGACACCGCCGGTTGGAACGGACAACTGTCCCGGCGCAACCACCAGTCGAACGGCTGGCCCGGCGCCCGGTTCAGTATTCCCCATCGGCACGACCACTGTGACTTACACAACAACTGACGCCCACGGTAACTCAACCTCATGTTCATTCACTGTCACTGTGAAGACGGTACAGACGGTGATCAATGACATGATTACCTACATCAACGGACTACCGCTTACCGGAACGCAAAAGCAGGGGTTGATCTCCAAACTCACTGCTGCGCTCGACGCGATAAACCAGGGCAAGACTACTGTCGCTTGCAACAAGCTCAGCGACTTCAACAGTCAGGTCGCCGGCTTTATCAGCAACGGAACGCTGACGTCCGCACA